>JANYJI010000137.1 GCA_025358525.1 Chloroflexota bacterium
CGGTATTCAACCCAACCCGCTTCAAGCTCACCGCCAAGGACGGGACGGCCTATGTTCTCGACACGGTGTCGGGCCTCGTATCCGAGACCGACCGCGTCGGCAACAGCGTCACCGTCGACTCGGCCGGCATCCACTCGAGCCTCGGGCCCTCGATCACCTTTGTCCGGGATGGCGCCGGGCGCATCAGCGAACTCGACAAGCCGGGCGGCGCCAAGGTCACCTACGCCTACAACGCCGCAGGCGATCTCGCCTCGGTTACCGACGAGCGCACCAACGTCGTCACCTACGAGTACGACGGCGCGCACAACCTGATCAAGACGATCGATCCCAACGGCCATCCTTTCAGCAGCGCGCAATACGATGCGTCGGGTCGCCTGATCGGTCTTACCGACGCCACTGGCCACACCACCGCAATCAGTTCCGATTTGGCACTGCACAGCCAGACCGTCACCGACGCCGCGGGTCGCCAGACGACGATCTCTTCCTTCAACGATGCGGGCGATCTCGTCCAGGTCGAAGTCATCGCCGACGGCGTGACCGCGACCACGACCTACGCCTACGACGCCAATCACAACGTCGCGAGACGCACTGATCCGGCGGGCGGCATCTGGGCGGCCACATACGACGACCACTCCAACCTTCTGACCTTCACCGACGCGGTCGGCTCCAAGGTCGGCCTCACCTACGACGCCAATGGCTATCCGCTGACCTGGACCGATCCCAACACCGGGGTCACCACATACCACTGGAACACCAACGGCACCCTTGCCTCGGTCACCGATGCTCTGGGCAACACCGAGAGCTACACCTACGACACCACCGGCAGCATGGCCACCCGGACCGACCGGGCGGGCAAGACCTGGCACTACTCCTATGACACCGCCGGGCGTCTCGCCGGCGAGACCGATCCAGCGGGCAACTCCAAGGGCTACACCTATGACGGCGCCGGACGCCTCGCGACCACGACAGCGGGCGACGGTGGCGTCACCACCTACGCCTACGACCCGGCAGGCAACCTGACCTCGACCACCGGACCGCTCGGCGCGGTCACTACCTACGCCTACGACAAGCTCGGCTTCCTCGCCTCCACCACTGATCCGGCGGGCAAGGTCACGACCTACACCCGCGATGACGCCGGGCGCGTAACCAGCGTCACCGACCCGACCGGCGAGGTCACACGGTCCACCTACGACGCCGATGGCCGGCTCGCAACCAGCACCGACGCCGCAGGTTTCGTAACCACCTACACCTACAACGGCTTTGGCCGCCTGGCCTCAACTAAGGATCCGCTCGGGCGTGTCACATCGAGCACTTACGACTTGCGCGGCCTTCTCGCCACAAGCACCAACGCGGCCGGCGGCGTGACGAGCTTCACCTACGATCTCGACGGCAACCAGGCGACCTCAAGCGACCCGAACGGCCGAGTGTCGAAGGCCACATACGGCCCCCACGGCGATATCGCGACCTCGACCGATCCGGCGGGCGCGGTGACTCATTTCGAGTACGACCTATTGGGTCACCAGATCAAGGTGACCGGTCCGACCAGCCGGGCCAGCCGGACCGAGTACACCGCCACAGGCTCAGTCTCGGCCACCTACGATCCGGCCGGCGCCGCCACCCGATATACCTACGACGACGCCGGGCGCCAGAACGCCCTCACCGACGCCAACGGCAACGTCACGACCTACGGCTATGACGCGGGCGGTCGGATCAACGCGATCACCGACGGCGTCGGGGCCACCAGCCACACCCTCTTCAACGCCGCCGGGCAGGTGTCGAGCTACACGAGCGCCGCCGGCATCAAGACAACCTACGAATACGACCCGCGAGGCCTGACGGCCAAGTCCACCGACGCCATGGGCCACGTCACCCTTTACGGCTACGACGACGCCGGCCGAACAACCAGCACCACCGATCAACTCGGCGCCAAAACCACCTACTCCTACGACTCGCGGGGTCTCCAGGCCACCATGACCGATGCCCTCGGGCACGGCGTCTCCTTCGCCTACGACGCCGCCGGCCAGCGGACGAGCCTGACCGACGCCAACGGCTCGGTCTGGCATACAAGCTATGACGCCCTGGGATCAGTCGCGACAACCACGGACCCGCTCGGGCACACCGCCGCCTACACCCACGACACCGCGGGTCTGCTCACGCAATCGGTGGACGCCCGTGGCATCACCACCGCATACGCCTACGACACCGCGGGGCGCCTAGCCTCGATCACGACACCGAGCGGCACCATCGCCACCACCTACGACCCCGCCGGTCGCCGGGCCACCATGACCGATCCGACCGGGACCACGACATACGGCTACGACACCGCCGGCCGGGTCGCCTCAATCGTGGGCTTCGGCACAAACGTCGCCTACGCCTACGACCCAGCCGGCAACCGATCCACCATGACCGCCGCTGGCAAGGTCACGACCTACGGATACGACGGCGCGGAGCGTCTATCGAGCGTTTCCCGCCCCGACATCGGCACCTTCGGCTTCACCTACAACCCCGATGGCGAGCTCTCCACGATCACCAGGCCCAACGGAGTCACGAGCACCAACAGCTACGACCCCGCCGGCCGTCTGTCGGGTCTCACCTACAAGAACTCCGGCGGCGCAACGATCGCCGCCTACACCTATGGCCTCGATGCCGCAGGCAATAGGACCAGCGCCAGCACCAACGGTGCCACCGACCACTACACCATCGATCCCGCCGGTCGACTGACCGGTGTCAGCTATGCCGATGGCACGGCTGTCACCTTCGGCTATGACGCTGCAGGCAACCGCAAGTCGATGACCGCCGCTGGCTCCACCACCACCTACACCTACGACGCCGCCAGCCAACTCAAGAGCGTCGGCTCGACGACCTACACCTACGACCCCGCCGGCAACCGCACGAGCGCCGGCTCGAACTCCTACACATACGACGGCTTCGGCAATCTCGCGAGCGCGACCGCCGGTGCGGCCACCATCGCGTATCGGACCAATGGCGCTGGACTACGTGTCAGCGCCTCCGATGGCTCGACCACCACCACCTACAGCTGGGATGCCGCCGCGGCACTGCCCGCGCTCCTGTCCGATGGCACCAACGGCTATCTCTCGGCCGGATCTACGCTTCTGGCCGAGACTTCGGCTTCGGCCAACGCCTACCCGCTCACCGACGCCCTCGGCTCCGTTCGCGGGCTAAGCGACGGGAGTGGCGCGGTATCCGCCTCGGCGTCATACGGCGTCTATGGCGACGTCCGCTCGGCCAGCGGCTCGGTTGGCTCCCTCGGGTACACCGGCGCCCTCACCGACGCGAGCGGTCTCGTCTATCTCCAGGCCCGCTCCCTCGACCCGGGCACCGGTACGTTCACCAGCCGCGATCCGCTGACTCCGGGCGGACCTGGCGTCACAGGGTTCAACCCGTATGCCTATGCGGGGCAGAACCCGACTACGTATACGGACCCGAGCGGGCAAATGGCGGAATATGCGGCGGTCACCGGAAGTTCGTTCCCCTGGAAGGCCTTGGCGGTCGCGGCCGTCCAGACCGCCGTCGTCGGGCCTATTCTCTTGTCCGCCATCCTTCTCGGGCTTGAGGCCGGTTGCACAATCAGGGGCGGGGGGTGCCCGATACCGCTTCCAGCATTTCCGGCGATCCCGATGCCGGCATTCCCGCACGCACCAACGCTCCCGTGGGTTTGGCCGCTATCAATCCCGCTGCCGTGGGCGTTGCCTTTCCCATGGCATTGGCCACCTGAGACCTACCCGAAGGCGATCGACACGCCAATCGCACGCACCACTCCTTGGGCGCCGCCGAGGCCCATTGACAAGACCATTTCGCGACCGTTTCCTTTGTATTTGTCGCCACTGGTGCAAGTGTGGCGTGCTATGAGAGCAGGCGCCGACGATCTCAACTTCGCCCCAAGCACGAATGACACGGACGGATTGTCCGGCACGCTGGGTGGTGTACCCCCCTTCTGGACGGTGCCGCTGGCGCCGACCTGGTTTGCGCTCGCCCGCCACAGAGCCCCAGTTCCCGGCGTGGACGAGGTGAAGGCGGCGAACCCTGAGTTGCTCATCGCAGCCGGCTTCACCATTTTGCCTACGCCATTTGCCGGCGGGTCGCTCGACTTGTGGCACGTATCGATCGGAGGGAACCTGATTACCACGGCGGGCGGATCTCCGAATTGGCCCGGCACAAAAGCGGAGCGCGCATCAAAGCGGGCTCAGTTGGCGTCGCTGTTCGTCATTCCGGTGTGGCCACTATGACCGACCATAAACCCTCCGAATCTGAGGCCGCAGGCTCCTCGGTGGGCGCCGTCCAAGCCGCACTCTCCGACGACGAGGTGCGCCGACTCGTTGCGAGCCTCACGCTCGACCCGTCCGCTGTCAAAGCCGTGATCGCGTTGGGCCAACGCGCCGCCGAGCCCCTGCTCGTTACCATCGGCCGCGACGGCCTGAGTTGGGGCACCGCCCGGGCGATGGTGGAGTTGCGTCTCCCCGAGGGTGAGGGTCTTCTGCTCCGGGAACTCGACAAGCCCGGAGGACAACGAGAGGTCGCCGCCGCGGAACTGGGGAGAATTGGGTCGAGCCTTGCGATTCCCAGGCTGCGGGCGCTTCTCGGGGACGCCGACGCGGCCGTTGCCGACGAGGCCGCAGGAAGCCTCGGACGGCTTGGGGACACAGAATCGATTGAGGAGATAGGCAGGGTCGCGAGGGCCTGCGAGTTCGATATGGTCGCCGCGGTATCTGGCCTGGCCTGGCTTGGCACGCCTAGGGCTCGCGAACTCCTGGCCGAGCTACTGGACCACTCAGACATGTCTGTCAGGCTCGCCGCAATCGATGCCGTCGCCCAATCTCGCGCAACGGTGGCATTTCCCAAGCTGCTGGCTATCGCCGAGAAGGCCGACGAACTCGAACTCGATCAGATTCTCCGAGCCCTTTCCGTTCTCACTGACGCATCGGCCCTGCCCTTTCTGGTCCGTATCGCAGCCAGCCGCAACTACCGCGCACATGATGGCGGGCCTACCCTGGCAGAACTAGCGAACCGAGCGATCGAGGCCATCAGGGGAAAGTAGCCGCGCCATGAATTCACATCTTCTACTCCTGCCCATCGTCCTGATGTACTTCGCTGTTGTTCCGGTGAACGTCGACGTGCCGATCCCATCCGCGGGCGTATGTCGATAGTCGGGACCGAGCGAAGGCAGATAGGCCCTTGCGCGTCGCCTGGGTGACAGAGTAGGAGCTTGGGTGTTTAGGACGGTTGAAGCCCGTTTCTCCCATGGCCCGGCACAGACTGACCAGCCGTATCCGTTCACTGCCGCGGCCCAGGAGGTCGTCCGTCCGCGTGTGATCCATCGCGTGCGGTTCGAGGATCTCTGGGGTCCGGGCGAATCGGGGACTGAGCGGGCGGGTAGGGCACCTGTCCGGCGGCACAACGATCGCCGCCTATACATACGGCCTCGATGCCGCAGGCAACCGCACGAGTGCCACCACCAACGGCGCCACCGACCACTACACCATCGATCCCGCCGGCAGGCTGACCGGTGTCAACGGCCACGGAGAAGTCGGCGGATTCCAGCGGTGGTCGCAACGCCTGGGTTATGGGCTTGACTTCAGGAGCATAGCGAAGCGCTCTGCTGGCGTATCCCAGCCGAGGATCTTTCGAGGCCGGGAGTTCATCTCGGCGGCAACCTGGGCAAGGATCTGGCTATTGTCGAATCGCAGCTCGGTGCCCTTGGGAAAGTACTGGCGCAGCAGCCCGTTGGTGTTCTCGTTGGAGCCGCGCTGCCAAGGGCTCGCGAGATCGCAGAAGAAAACCGGCATGCCGGTGGATCGCGTGAACTCGAAGTGATGGCGCATTTCGATGCCCTGGTCCCAGGCGAGCGATCTGGCCAGGTTCGCCGGCAGACAGCCCGCCTCGGCGATCAACGCATCACGAACGTGATCACAGCCATGACCATCCGAGAGGTTCAGCAGGACGAGGTAGCGAGAGCTGCGCTCGACGAGTGTGCCGATGGCAGTCCGGTTGGAGCGACCCATGACCAGATCGCCTTCCCAATGGCCGGGAGCGACTCGATCGATCGCCTCGGCCGGCCGTTCTCGGATTGAGACCATCGTGTCGCGTAGCCAGGGAGTGCGTCGATCGCGCCGGCGATGCGGCTTGCGCCGTTTTCGGCCAGTCCGAAGCGCGTGAGCGGGATCGCGTCGCAGGCCACTCGCGGCTGCATAGAGCGCCTGGTAGATCGTCTCGGGTGCGACACGCATGTCGAGGCGGTCGGGGAATGCCCGTGTCAGCCGGGCGCTGATCTGCTCTGGGCTCCAGTGTGCATCGAGGTGCCGAGCCACGAAGGCGCGCAGCTCGGCGTTGATGGCCAGCTTTCGAAGCTTGGGTCTGGCTCGGCGAGCGGCGGCCCTCCGATGAGCACCGAAGGGTACGTATCGATGCGTCGCGGATGTCGATTGCGACGGATCTCCCGGCTGACAGTCGACGGACTGCGACCGATCTCTGCGGCAATCGAGCGCAGGCTGCGTCGGGCGATCAGGCCGTCAGCGATGGCGACCCGTTCAGCCTCCGAGAGAAATCGGTCCGAGACAGCTCGGATAGGCGCCATGATCGACGGATAGACCTTTGCCCGACCGTCTGGGCTCGTCTCAGTTCGGCCGTGCAGCCAGCGGTATCCGGTCTTGATATGAATGCCGACGGTGCGACAGGCCGCGGCATTAGTTTCTCCTTGCTTCATGAGCCTGATGTATAGCGCCCGCTTGTCGGCGAGCGGTGACGACCCAGGCCCAACTATGGGTCTCCGTCTGGCGGCCATCGGCGACTCCTGATTTGGTCAGGTGTTGCAACGATGGCTGGAATCCGCCCACTTCCAACGACGCGAGGATGACGCGGTGGCCGTTTCTTTTCACGGCCTACCTGCTGTTACACCAAGTCTGGGGACACGACCACCTGCAGCCCGGGCCGCGGCAACTGCGGCCGGGTCGCCGATCTCCCGAGCCGCCGCGTGGGCCCTGGCGGCCAGGGCGCGGACCGTCCCGATCCGCAGCTCACCGCGGGCAAAGGCTCGGAGGCCATCGATGGCATCACGAGGACGCGTGTCGCTTTGGGCCTGCGCCTCGAACAGCGACAGTGTCCGCTCGGCACAGTCGGCGGCCCACACGGCTAGTACTCGCCGGTCGGCCTCGCTCAGAGTCAAAGCACCCGGCTGGCGTTCCATACCCAATGATTCTCCCATCAGCGGACCCGGCTGTGTTGTCACCTCACCGATCCCAATGCCCGCGACGAATGCGTCCCTTGTTAAGGCCGCACGATCGCGGCATCGTCACACGTACTCCGGTCATGGTCCCCGGGGATCGCAGGGGCGGGAAGCCCGCAATCGCCTCAAGCGTTCAACTCGCGGGGCTTTGGGAGTTGCCAGCCTGGACGCGACTCCGCTTGCGGTAGGGTCGCGGGCCGGGCTGCCCGGGCAGCCAGTCTGGGTGCCTCTCCAACCACCGGCGAGCAGCTGGAAGTGTGCGACCGTCGCGCGTCAATGCCACGAGGCATTGCTCTTGCTGGAACCGAGCGAGGAACGCGTGAAGTGGACCAGCGGGCGTCGCGCCATGGTCGCGGCGGTAGCGTCGCATGGTTCGGGCGGGCCGCCCTCGGACTATCTCGCCCAAGAGGTCGTACTCGCCCGCGTGCCGACCCGCCGCGACGTTGCGGAGCATGTGAAACACCAGCCCGACCGCCGACTCATGGTCAGGCGGGTCCTGACTTCGACCGAACGCTCGCATGCTGTCCGAGATGTCGATGCAGTCTAGGTCGCGCTGCCAATACGTCAGCGCCCAGCCGCCGAGTCGTGTGGCGAACGCCAGATCGTTCGTCCAGGGGCGATGGGCCTCAACGAGAGCGCAGAGTGCCGACCGAGCGGGTCCCGGAATGACCCCGGCGCACTCTCGATTGTCGCATTCTGGCCGACCCATTCCATCGCTGGCTGACACGATCCGATTCTAGACCCGGCCGTCGCAGCAGGATTGGACGGGCAGTGCCCGCGGCCGGCTTGCCCGAGAGCACGAGCAGAGGCCGAGGACGATGCGACACTCGAATCAAGTCTTCCGACTTGTCGTCGGCCACAGCCACCGGCGCATGACTGTGCTGGTCAACATCAAGCTGGGCGTGTGTCCTCCTGCCGTTGCGGCGGGCGCCGTCCTGATGGTCATCGGGCGCCTGCTCGGCCTCTGGCCATGACGGCGCGCAGGCCTCTTGCGAGGTGGAGCTCTAGGTGATCCTCTTGATGCCGCTCAGAGCTGCCGCTCGACCCCATCACCCGATCGTCGAAGAGACGAGAGGTTGATGCCGAGATGACCAACCAGGCTGCGGCACCAGAGGGTCGTCGACCGTGGGCCTTGGCATGAACCGACGGGAGATCGGCTGGTATCGTGGCGACATGGGTGACCCGATCGGCCTGAATGAACGACTGCAACTGAGGCGATGGCTGGCTGCGGTCGGTTTGACGGTGGCCGCCGAAGATGCAGCTCGAGTCGATACGCCCGCAACGAACGCCATGGCCCTACTCGGTGCCCACGCTGCTTGCGAGGCCTTGCTTGGGCTACTGGCGGGGGTGCGGCGCCACAAACCTGGCGATGAGGTCTCGTTCGCTCGTCTTGTGGACTCGGCAGCTTCGAAGGTGACGTTGGCGTCCGGCATGTCAGATGATCTCGACGCGATGCATCGGATTCGCAACGACTTTGTTCACGCATCGAATACGGTCGCCGCCGACGAGGCCGCGCGAGCCATATCGAATGCCCGACGCCTGATGGAACTCGTGTCCACGGGTCTCGGTGTATCTGGCGGGCTTCCCAATGGCGCTGGGCTTGCCGCTGCTGTTGCAGAGGCCATAGGCGTCGAGTTAGTAGCCCAGTGGCTGCGTCAGGCCGATCAGCTTCAGCGAGCCGGCGAATTGGAGCCAGCCGCAGATGCCCTCGCTTGCGCGCTCTACGCCGCTCTGGCACGGACGACCCCGCGCTTGATCCATATGGCCGACTCGTCCGCGGGCAAGACCTCGGCCACTCGCACAACGCGGCGCCTTCGCCTTACGTTGGCCGGGCTCGGGCACGATCGCGATGCTGATGAGACGCAGGCCGAGATTGCTGGACTGCACCAATGGGTCCTGCCCCTTGCGCTTGGTGTCTCACCCGCTGCGTATGAGCGGCTGGTGAACGTCATCGGCACGCCGCGCTTCTGGTACCCCACGCAGCAACCCGGGCCTGTCGATCGACCGCAAGGCCTCGTGCTGAACGAGACCGATCTATGGCGTGCCACATCACAGACGTCCGAGATCATCTTTCGGCTCTGGGCCATGGGAAGCCTCAAGTCAAGGTCCGGCGACGCGGACGCGGTGAACCGCATGACGCTTTCCGTTGTGGATCAGGCTTGATCCGGCGCTGGTAAGTCAGCCCAGGACTAGCCGTCGCTAGGATCGACCCCACGGCTTGATTGCGTTGCAGGTCGTTGACCAGGGGTCATTCCCTCGAAATCGGGATGCTATCTGTGGCAAGTGCGTTCATAGGAGGTATGGCAAGAATGGATGTCAATGAGGCCATCGCTGGTCGCACCTCGGTGCGCGACTACACGGCCCAAGCCCTGGATGGCGAGACAATCCGGCATCTGATCGACGCGGCCGTGCATGCGCCGAATGCGTCAAACGGGCAACCGTGGACGTTCACGGTGGTTCGTGATCAGGGTCTGCTCGATCGGATGTCAACGGCCATGTAGAAGTCCCCGGTTTCGGCCACGAAGAGTCTCCACCCAGAATGGCCGTTTAGAGCGTCTGTGGTGGGCCACCTCCTCGGGTTCGAGCCTCCCGCATGCGGAACGAATCGCCGCTGGTGACGACCGTGATGGCGTGATGGAGCAGCCGGTCCAGGAGCGCGACGGCAGTTGAGTGCTCCGGCAGGAAACGGCCCCATTCCTCGAACGGCCAATGGCTCGCGATTCCCAGGCTGCGCCGTTCATAGGCCGCGGCCACGAACCGAAAGAGGAGTTGGGAGCCTGTGTCGTCGAGCGGGGCGAAGCCGAGTTCGTCGATGATCACGAGATCGGCCCGCAGAAGACCCTCGATGAGCCGGCCGACGCTGTTGTCGGCGAGACCGCGATACAGCGACTCGACCAGAGCTGCGGCGGCGAAGTAGCGGACTCGCTTTCCTGATCGGACGGCTGCTTCACCAAACCCGACGAGCAGGTGGCTCTTGCCGGTGCCAGGCGGTCCGACGAGGACCAGGTTCTCGTGAGCCGCGATCCATTCGAGCGAAGCCAGATAGTCGAACGTGGCCTGGGGCACTGAGCTCTCGACGACCTTGAACTCTTCGAGAGACTTCGACACCGGAAAGCCGGCGGCCCGCCGTCGACCTGCTTCGCCGGCCTGATCTCGAGCGGTGATCTCGGCGTCGACCAGGGTCCGGAGCAACTCCTCGGGCGTCCAGCGTTGGACCTTGGCGTTCTGCAGGACCTCGGGTGCGAGCGAGCGCATCGTCCGGAGCTTGAGCCGGCGCAACCCGAGTTCGAGATCGGGCGCAAGAGCCGGTGCTTCTGGGGCGGTCATCGGACAGGCACCAAGGCATACGCCGCCAACGGCCGAACAGGCACTGCCGGCAGGTCCATCGCCAGGCGCTCACCGGCAGATCGGACGACTGGCGTGCCCGAACCTGCGACCAGAATCGAGCGGACCTCGGCTGCGCCAAAGCAGCGGAACGCGAGGGCACGCTCGAGGGCGGCGACCAGCACTGCATCTCCATAGGCCCGACGCAGTTCCGCGATGGCGGCAAGCTCGTGGGCCAGACGCGGCGTGCCGGTCGCCGCGGCCGCTCGCAAGAACGCCTCAGCCACGGGACCGAGCGAGCAGAACGCGATCTCGGCTGGACTGCGCGGCCGGATCGCGCGAACGGGCTGACGCGCTGGACGGCCATAGTGCTCGTC
>JANYJI010000156.1 GCA_025358525.1 Chloroflexota bacterium
CCGCGCTCTGGCCCTCGTCCGAGTTCCACTACTCGACGTTCGCCCAACCGGTGATGACGCCACTGCTGGCCGTCCCGCTCGCGATCCCGCTCCAGCGGCTCGCTCCGGTCGCGATCGTCGTCTACGTCATCTGGCGGTTCGTTTCCCCTCCAGTCCACGCGCACCTCGCGGCGTGGGCAGCTGACGCGGATTTTGCGTCCCCGCCGTAGCCCTCGTTCTGCGGCCTGCCAGGGTTCAGGCAGCGCATACGCTCCGTGGTGGATGCTGCCCACGGGTCAAGTTCGGTGGGCAAGAATGTGTGGGCAAGAATGGCTACCTCGACGTGCTTCCGCAGGCTGTCGCCGATGCGTCCGCACCACGTGGTCATGGTGTCAGCGCCCGGCCTATGCCCGAGCCCTTATGCCAGCCCGCGCTCTTCGACGATGTCACGAAGTTGATCTCGGAACAGGGTGGCGCCGCCGTTGGCCTGATGGCGCACCGTCAGATTGCTCAGCCTGAGCGCGTTGATGGACTTGGTCGCCTTCCATCCGATGGCTGCGACAAGTCCCGGTTGCGATCCAGCCTTTTTCGCACGTCGAAGTCCATCTCTCGGGCGCCATAGATCGCTCAGATGTGAACGCGGTCCCAGAGAACCGCCAACCTCGGTAGCCCGCGACCTCCCCACCAACAGCAGCGCCGGCGAGCGACGGGCTTGGAGGTAGCCGACCAGGCTCGCCCCCGGATCGCGGCACCGTCGGGCCTATCGAATTCCGGGTCGTGGCAGCTGTAAGGATCGACCAGCAGGCCGGTTTGGGCCAATGCCAGGTCGGCTACCAGGCGCTCCAGTGAGTCAATATTCTGGTCGAGGCGGTCGTCGTGGACGACCGGAATGTCGAGAAGATCGCCTGGACGCCGACAGCTCGGCCGCTCTTCGCTGAGGTGGGCGCCGAGCGGCGGCTTGGTACCCCCAAGGGGATTCGAACCCCTGATCTCAGCCTTGAAAGGGCCGTGTCCTAGGCCTCTAGACGATGGGGGCGAGGCGCGAACGGCAGTTTAGCAGGGGATGGGCGCGGGCCGGCGACCAGAAGGGTCAGCCGTTCAGGAGCAGGATCAGGATCACCGTTCCGGCCAAGGCCATCGACGTGATGACCGCCGTTATCCCGCCCACGACCGCAAGCAGCAAGGCCCTTCCGGACTCACCGTCCTTGGCGGCCGACCAGGCCGAGAAGGAGGCCACGGCCGAATCCACGGCAAAAGCCAGGCCCGTGACGACGGCCGAGCTAAGCAGCACCGGGACCGGCGTCGTGTGACTGGTCACGGCGAAGGCGAGGAAGACGAGCGAGCCGATTGAGCCAATCGCGAGGATGACGAGAGCGGGCGAGAGCCGGCGCAACCGAGCGGCGATGGTCACCGGCAAGGCGGGCTCATCTTCGGAGTCGACCTCCTCCTCGTGCGGCGCACCCGCGACCGGCACGTCCGCGACGGGCACGGACGGGGCGGCTGTCGTCGGCGCGGATGGAGCGGCCGGCATCGACGCGGGCGGAGGCGCCGGCGGCGCCGGCGGCGGCACGGACGAAGCGCGGATG
Organism: Chloroflexota bacterium; assembly: GCA_025358525.1. Taxonomy (GTDB): domain Bacteria; phylum Chloroflexota; class Limnocylindria; order Limnocylindrales; family CSP1-4; genus Fen-1039. The sequence continues at coordinate 1,566 of JANYJI010000156.1, forward strand.
CCCAGGACTCGAGCAGCTGGGGAAGCCTCGGGATTGGACGTGGCCGCAGACCCGGGCTCAGGCGCGCGGTCGGGCGAAGCCACAGACGGCGTCACCGCCTTGACCTGGGCAGCGTGCTCGGCCGGCTCCGGTGCCTCGGCTGTGGCGGCGTCCGGCACCGGGGGAGCGGCCTCGATCGGGCGCGTCAGACCCGCGCTAGAAACGGCGGGCGGATCGAACTTGCTCTGGGCCTGCCTCTCGTCATCGCTCATGACCAGAGGTTATCAGGCGCCGGAGTCGCGAGCCGCGGCCGTTCACCCGACTCGGCCCGCTGCGACCGAGCCCTTGAGCGCTTCGGCCTCCGAACGCGGCTCCTACAGCGGCGGTTCCCGCGGGCGGCGAGGCGGCACGGCGAGGCGGCGGCACGGCGGAAAGGTCGGGCATGGAGTGCCCTAGCGAGTCGGGCCAACTCCCAGGACGACCCCTTCTCGGGCTTCAATATCAACCACGAGAGTCCCCCTTTCGAGCGGTCGCGACGCGAAGGTTGTCGCCCAGTCGCATCCGCCCCAGCCTAGCTGGTCAACCGGGTGGCCTGCCTGATCGGGAAGCTCCAGGTCGAGTCGAGCCGGCCGGTCCCCTGCGTTGATAGCAACGACGATCGACCTATCGGACTTCTCGAGCCCGAAGAGACGGTAGGCAACGGCGGAGTCGGCCGCGGCCAGGAGCTCGAATCGACCGCGACGAACGACCGGCTCGTCATGGCGGAGTGCGATCAAGCCGGCATAGAACTCACGCAGGACCGGATCCTGCCTGACCGGGTCCCACGGATAGGCGCGCCGGCAGTCCGGATCCTCGCGCCCTTCAACTCCAAGCTCATCACCGTAGTAGATGCACGGCGCGCCGGGCAGCGTCATCTGGATCAGCGCCGCCAGACGCAGGGCGGTGGCGTCGCCGCCCGCCAGAGAGATGAAGCGGGGCGTGTCGTGGCTGTCGAGCAGGTTCAGCTGCAGCGACGTCACTTCGGGCGGGTACGTGGCCATGACGCTCGTCAGCTGCCGCCCGAACTCCGGTCCATCGATGGCGCGGACAGTGCGGGCATATTCATGCGTTTTGGCCACGAGAGCCTCGTCTAGCCGGCCGGCGCCGACGAACGACAGGATCGCCTCGGCCAGGGGGTAGTTCATGAGGGCGTGGAAACGATCGCCTGCCAGCCAGGCCGGGGCTTTGTTCCAAATCTCGCCAACGAGGTATGCATCCGGCTTCACGGCGAGGCAGCGGCGCCTGAACTCCTCCCAGAAGCCCGGCTCACCGATCTCCTCCGGCACGTCCAGGCGCCAACCGTCGATGCCGAAACGGAGCCAGCGCTCGGCCACGCCGTAAATGTACTCACACACCGCCGGATTCGAGTGGTTCAACTTGGGCAGCGCCGGCAGGTCCCACCAGGCCTGGTAGCCGAAGACACGTTCGGAGGCGGAACGGAAGGGAGCCTCCGCGACCGCTTCGGCAGATTCGTGGTGGGCTGCCGAAGCCGACTCGGGCGGATGGGATGCCGATGCCGACGCCGCATCTTGAGCGGTCGGGGCGAGGCCCGAATGGATCCGCCGGATCTCTTCGGCCTCCCGGGTTCCGGGATAGGCGATCAGACCCCGCCTTCCGGCCACCACCTCGGGGTCCAGGTAGAACCAGTCTCGGTATGGCGAGCTGGCCCCGTTTTCGAGAACGTGGTGGAACGGCCAGAAGCCCCGGCTGGCATGGTTGAAGACTCCGTCGAGGACGACTCGCATGTCGCGGGCATGGGCCGCGTCCAGCACCTCGCGCAGGGCCACATCACCGCCCAGGAGAGGATCGACCAGCTCATAGTCGACGGTGTGGTAGCGATGGTTCGAGGCCGAAGCGAACACCGGGGTCAAATACAGGGCCGTGACCCCCAGGCCGCGCAGCTCGTCGAGGTGCTCGGCGATCCCGAGCAGGTCGCCGCCCTTGAAGCCGTGCGGCGTCGGCGGGGCGTCCCACCGTTCCAGCGCGCCCGGCTTGGGTAGCCGCTGGCTGGACGCGAAACGGTCCGGGAAGATCTGGTAAAAGACGGCGTCCCGCACCCAGTCGGGGCCGCTCGGTCGTGGCGCGCTCAGCGGCCTCACGTTCATCGCTTGCCGCGGGCGGGGGCGTGGCCGGCGGGGGCGGGGGCGTGGCCGAGGGCGGGGGCTGTGGAGCCGCGGATCATCAGGCGCGTCTCCAGGGTCTTGTGCTCGGGCCGCTCCATGTCCGGATTGGCGATCATTCGAAGCAGCAACCGGGCCGCCTCCTCGCCCTTCTGACGGATCGGCTGGTGAACGGTCGTCAGCGGCGGATTCGAATGCCGGGCCACGTCAAGGTCGTCGAAGCCGACGATGCTGATGTCCTCAGGCACCTGCAAGCCCACTTCGCGGGCGGCCCACATGACGCCGATGGCCATGACGTCCGACATGGCCAGGATGGCGGTGGGCCGCAGACCGTCCTCCCAGATACGGTGGAAGGCGGCCACGCCGCCGTCGAACGTGGCCGGGCCAACCACCATGCGCTCGTCCAGAAGCTTGACGCCGCCCAGTTCCAATCCCTGGCGGTAGCCAGTCAGGCGGCGCCGGGCCACGCTCTCGGTTGGTCCGGCCGAGTATTCGAACAGGCCCGGCATGTTCGGCGGCTCGACACCGATGACGACAAACTCTCGGTGGCCCAGGCCCAGCAGGTGGCGGGCGGCCGATCGGGCGCCGACCTCATCGTTCGATTCGACCAGGCCGTGCTCCGGCAGTGCTCCGCCGTCGACGATGACCATGGGCAACCCGGCTCGGCGGATCTGCTCCACTTCCGGGTGGTCATCCGACAGTCCGACGGCGACGAAACCGTCCACCGTTGCCCGCCCGATGGCACGGACAAGCGAACCGTGCAGCGGCGAAACGAACAGCAGACCGTATCCAGCCTGGTCGGTTTGAGCGGCGACGCCGGCACACAGTTCCGCGTAGAACGGGTTGGCGAAGACGACGCTCAACACCTGCGGCGTCAGGAGGCCGATCGTCTGAGTGGCACGGATGGTGGCGCCGGCCGAAGCCCTCCGCGTGGCGCTCCCCGCGATGGATCGCGGCTTGTAGCCGAGGGCATCGGCGAGGTCACGGATCCTGGCGGCGGTCACCGGATTGAGGCGCTCCGGAGAGTTGAAGGCGAATGAAACCGCGGTCTTGGACACTCCCGCTTCTTTCGCCACGTCGGCGATCCGCGTGCGCGCCTTCCTGGTCTCCACGCCATCCTCCACGATCCTGGGCAAGATCGCCGTCTCGCGAGATCCGCCAGCGTTGGCACGCTATCGGCGCGGGGAGTGGCTGTCAACGTTGGTTGCTTGTGGGGCGGCCGGGCAGGGTGGCCGGCGGTCGGGTGGAGCGGCGGCAGCGCATGGGGTGCGAACAGGGTGTCGAGGGGCGAGGCGGCCGGCGGCCGGTGGCCGGCGGCCGGGCGGGGTGGCGAGGTGGCCGGTGGCCGCGCGGGGTGGCGAGGCGGCGTGGCCCGCTGCTGGCTGCGCGGGGTGGCCGGTGGCCGCGCGGGGTG
>JANYJI010000160.1 GCA_025358525.1 Chloroflexota bacterium
GTGAGCCATCGAGACAAACCAGGCCTCGAACTGAGATGGCGGCAGGAGGATCCCGAGGTCGAGCATCGCACCGAAGAAGCGGGCGTAGGCGTCGCGGTCCGAGCGGAGTGCCTCGGCCGAGTCGTCGGGCGGCGTCGGCAGAAAGAAGACCGTGAGCAACGAGCCGACGCGGCTGACCGAGACCTCTCGACCTGCCCGCGCCGCGGCTGTTTGCAGCCCGTCGGCGAGTGCCTCGGACGTGGCCTCGAGCGCGAGGTACCGCTCCGGATCGAGAGCGGCGAGGGTCGCGACACCGGCTGCCATGGAGAGCGGGTGCCCGGACAGCGTGCCCGCCTGGTAGACCGGGCCGGCCGGGGCGACGAGGTTCATCAGATCCGCCCGGCCGCCATAAGCTCCGATCGGCATCCCGCCACCGATTATCTTGCCGAGTGTCGTCAGGTCCGGCCGGACGCCGAACCGCTCCTGTGCGCCGCCCGGTCCCAGCCGGAACCCGGTGATCACCTCGTCGAATATGAGCAGCGCGCCGCCGGCACGGGTGGTCTCGCGCAGATGTTCGAGGAAGCCCGGCGCGGGCGCGACAACGCCGATGTTCGCCGCCACCGGCTCGACGATGACGGCTGCGATCCGACCCGGATGCTCCGCGAAGGCAAGGGTGACTGAAGCAGGGTCGTTGTAGGGCAGGACGAGGGTGAGCGCCGCCACCGCCTCCGGGATCCCGGCACTTCCCGGGATGGCATGGGTGACCACGCCCGAACCTGCCTCGACCAGCAGCCCGTCGGCGTGGCCGTGATAGCCGCCGGCGAACTTGACGATGACGTCACGGCCGGTCGCGGCACGGGCCAACCGCAGGGCACTCATCACCGCTTCTGTGCCCGATGACGTGAACCGCAGCCGCTCGATGGATGGCATCGCGCGCCGGATGGCCTCGCCGAGCTCGATCTCGAGCGGGTGCGTCGCCCCGAGGGCAAACCCGTTCTTCGCCGCCGCCGTAACCGCCGCGACCACTGCCGGGTCAGCGTGGCCCAGGATCGCGGGACCCCAGGCGCCGATGTAGTCGACGTAGCGCCTGCCGTTCGTATCCCACACGTACGGTCCCTGGCCGCGTTCGAGCAGCAGCGGCGGCCGCGACACGGCCCGGAAGGCCCGGACCGGGCTGTTGACGCCGCCCGGAAAGAGCGCTTCCGCCCGTGCGATGAGCGCGGGAGTCCGGGCGTCGGTGCCCGCGGCGGAGGCGCGCGCGTCCGCCGTCATGACGCACCCAGCAGCAGCAGGATCTCGTCGAGCGAGTGGTGGATCCCGAGCAGGATTGGCGTGTCGCTCACCGTCGAACGCCGGCTTTCGGTGCTGCGCAGTGCTCTCACCAGGTCGCCGAAAGCGACGAGATCGTCGGTCTCGTAGGCGACGACGAATTCCTGACTGTCGAGCCCGAAGGAATAGGCCAGCGCCTGGCGGATCGTCGGGTAGTCGTGGCCGACGCGGATGTGCTCGTTCATGATGCCCTGCCGAGCTTCGCGCGACTGCAGATACCACTCGGTGCTCTTCGTGAACGGATAGACGATCAGGTAGCGCGAGCGTTCGCCGTCGAAGAGCGACTGCTCCTGTTCGGTGGGCTTTCTCACGTACTGCGACGGGCCGATCCGCCCGATGAACGAGTGACGCACGGTTAGCCACCGGCCGACGCCCGCTCGCAACAGGCCGGCGGCGGACGTCTCCAACGCGTCCATCGTCGGCGCCATTCGCCAGAACAAGAGGTCGACCCCGGCCTCGAGCCCGACAGATGAATACGTGATGCTGCGAACGCCGTCTCGGTCTCCAGCCGCGTAGGCCGCGGTGAACAAGCGCCCGTCGTCGCGACGCTCGGCGTCCGGCAGGCGGCGCCAGGCCGGGTCAAGCCCCAGCGCAAGGGCCTGGATGTAGATCTGGTCGTCGCCGCTCATCGCTCGTCCCGAAGCCACGTGGCGATGTCGCCGGCTGCGTAGGTGAGGACGATTCCCGCACCGGCACGCACGATCGCCGTCACCGCCTCGAGCATAGCCCAGCGTCCGTCCAGCCAGCCTCGCTCGGCGGCCGCGGCGATCATCGCGTATTCGCCCGAGACCTGGTACGCGGCGATCGGCAGGTCGAACCGGGCCCTGGCCGCAGCAAC
>JANYJI010000021.1 GCA_025358525.1 Chloroflexota bacterium
ATCCATGACCGGGTCCGACGACACGACCTCGACCTGCGGGTTGACCTGGCGGAAGAGGTCGATCAGGAAGGCCGGCGTGTGGAACCACATCTGGATTCCCACCTTGAAGCGGCCGTCCGCGGCCCACGCTGTCGGCGCGACAGCAGCCAACTCACGAAGCCTTCCGACGACGTCGTGGATCTGGCCGCCCACGCTCCCGAAGACGCGGACCTCTCCCTCGGCCAGCGCCGCCCGCAACTCCGGCTCCTCGCCGGTGAAGGCGACCAGCTCCGGCGGCCCCTGGAACGGGATGATCGCCCGGGGCTGAGATCGGTCCGTCCCGAACAGATAGCGGTAGTCGTCGTGGTTGACGATGACGATCGCGATCCAGCCCTTCTCGCGCAGGGCCTCCTGGATGCGGGCAATTCGATCGAAACGGACCTTCAACTCATCCTCCAAGAACGGGCAGGGCGTTAAATGGCGCTGGTGCAGGCGCGGCACTTTGTGGCGTCGGCCGGAACGATTTCCTTGCAGTACCCGCAGGCCTTGGTAGGCGGACCCGGAACTTCGGGAGTGACATGCAGCAGGAGCGATGTCATGACATACACCACCAGAGCAACGATGACGAAGGCGATGACGACGTTGATGAACGCGCCGTAGCGGATCGCCACCTCGGTCTTGGGATCGCCAGTTACCTTGAGCACGACCTTCATCTGGGAGAAGTCCAGGTTTCCCAGGACCATGCCGATGGGCGGCATGATGACGTCGTTGACGAGCGAGTTGACGACGTTGCCCATGGCCACGCCGATGACCACGCCCACCGCCAGAGCCAGGGCGTTGGTCTTGAGCAGGAACGCTTTGAAGCCGGATGCCTGAACCCTCGTCGGACTGCTCCTATCCTGCTAGTGGCGACGGCGCGGGCGCGGCGACGCACCGACAGCATATAGCCCGGCCAGTCCGCGCCTCCTCCCGACGGCCCACCTGGACAGGGCCATGACCATGGCGGGAGCCGGTGTCGACACCGATTCAACCTGTCGACCAGGGTCCACACTGCCGTTCAAATTACTGCGAACTACCTATGCGAGGCCGGCGCATTACCGCCGACCCCTCAAGGGTGAGCCCGGACTGGCTGGGCCAGACCAACCATGTGCTGCCAACGGTCCGGAGGCTGCCAAATGAACGCCCTGAGATTCCTCGCCGCCAGACTGTCGGTCCGCACCAAGCTCCTTGGCACGGCCGGCGTGACGCTCGTCCTGCTGGGCATGGTGGGTGGGCTCTCGATTCTCAACCTTAGCCAGGTCAACGACAAAGCGGACTACTCCTATGCTCAGGCCACGATGGCGATCGAGCACCTCAGTAAGGCCGACAGCGCCCTGATCGACAAGGCTCGGCTCGTGACCTACGGCGTGCTGGTGGGTCAGAGCACCGACTCGCAGGCGAAGATCGACACCCAGATTGCCGCCGACGACAAGGTCATCACGGAGAAGATCGGGGCCTACGAGCGCCTCGAGCTGGCACCGGCCGAACGCGCAAGCCTGGTGACCCTCAGGGAGGCCCAGGCGCGCTATCAGACCGCAGTCGATGGCATCCGCAGCCAGTCGAAGGCCGGCGACACGGCCGGCGCCATGACAGTCATCCTTCCGGCCGCCGCCATCCGGGTCGAGATGATGGGCGAGGTCTCCAAGCTCATGGAGGTTGCCGACCAGAAGGCCGCGAAATTCAACCGCGAGGTTCTGGGCACGTTCGAGCAGGGCCGGATGCTGATTCTCGTATTCATGGGCATTGCGATCACGATCGGCCTGGCGCTGTCGCTATTCCTCTCTCGGGCTATCGTGAGCGGCGTAAAGACCGTCCAGGCGACGCTGACCTCGATGACGGACAACTGCGCGACCGCGCTGGCCAACGGGCTCGGCGCGTTCTCCAACAACGACCTCACGGTCGAGGTGCACCCGGCAACTGCGCCGATCGAGAAGTACGGCTCAGACGAGATTGGGCAGACGGCGTCGGTCACGAACAGGATGCTGGCCAAGCTCAAGGAGACGATCGAGTCGTACGAAAGTGCTCGAACCGGACTTGCCAGCACCGTCGGTGAGGTTCGCCTGGCCGCTGAATCGGTCTCACGCACGAGCACCGAACTGAACAGCGCAGCCAGTCAGTCGGGCAACGCCTCCTCCCAGATCGCCCAGACGATCAACCAGGTTGCAGCCGGCGCGGGCGAGCAAGCCCGAGCCTCCTCCGACACGAGCAATGCCGCGATCGAGTTGAGCGCGATTATCAACCAGGTGGGCTCCGGCGCCGCCGAAACGTCGCGTAAGGTTGATGCCGCCTCGGTGGCCCTGAGCCAAATGGCGAGCGCGATTTCCAGCGCCTCGGCAGCCTCGACCGAGGTCAGTGGCGTCGCCTCCGACGCGGCGTCCGCCGCCGAGCGCGGCCGGGCCGCCGTACGCGAGACCGTTGGCGAGATGTCCCGGATCAAGCACACGGTCGAGCAGGCGTCCGCCAGGGTGACCGATCTTGGCGCCAAATCCGACCAGATCGGGGCCATCGTCGAGACCATCGACGACATCGCCGAACAGACAAACCTGCTGGCGCTAAACGCGGCCATCGAGGCTGCTCGAGCGGGTGAGCAGGGCAAGGGCTTCGCCGTCGTTGCCGACGAGGTGCGCAAGCTCGCGGAGCGCTCCTCGCGCGCCACCAAGGAGATCGCGGCCCTGATCGGCGAGGTCCAGTCGGGCACCGACGCAGCAGTCAAGGCCATGCAGGCCGGCGCCGGCGAGGTGGAGACTGGTGCCGAGATGGCCGGACAAGCTGGCCGCTCTCTCGACGAGATAACCGAAGCCGTGGCGGCTACCCAAGCCGCAGTAGGACGCATCGCCTCCGCCGTCGACGCGATGAACTCCGCCTCGAGCGGCGTGGTCGCGGCCTCGGACGCCATCGCCACGATCGCGGCCCAGACCAACGCGGCCGCGAACCAAATGACCGCCTCAGCCGCAACAGTCGCACGTTCGGTCGAGTCGATAGCGGCCATCAGTGAGGAGAACTCGGCCTCGGCCGAGGAAGTCTCGGCCGCGACCGAGGAGATGTCTGCTCAGGCAGAAGAAGTCGTCGCCTCGGCCGCGGCTCTGGCCGACATGGCCCAGAGCCTAGACCACCTGGTGGCCCGCTTCCGCATCGAGAGCGGATCGGCCGACGATCGGTCGACTGCGCAGCCAGCTGCGAGCGACTGGAGTGCCGGAACGAGGCGCCGGGCCCGCGCCGCCTAAAAGCGGTGCCGTCGGGCAGTCGGGCAGTCGGGCCGCCGGGCTGGACCCGATCCTCCGAGGGGCGGAGTTCCGGCAATTGAGCCGCTGCTACCATTGCTGCAGCGGCACGGGTATGCCGCGGACAAGAGAGGCGGGCAATGGCCGAGGACTACCTAGCGAATAGTGGCTCGAGCTTGCCGAGCGACACCTCGCCCATTCCCTCCGCGGGACCGGCGACGCCTACCGATGACTCGGCCGGTGCCTTTGGCGAGGCTGCCCAGAAGCTACCCCCGGAGCAGGCCTTGCCGCCGTTCCACGGGTTCTCATCGTCACCTCCGCAGTCGACCGGTGGGGGACAGTACGGCACGCCCGGCTATCCGCCGGCGTATGGCACGCCGCCCTGGCCCGTCTACCCACAGCAGGGCCCGGCGGGATATCCGCCGGCATACGGAACACCTCCGGCATACGGAACACCTCCGGCATATGGCACACCCGGCTATTGGCCCGCGATGGGACCGGCCGTGGGCTGGGGTCCGGCCGGGTTTGCGCCGGTTCCGTTCAGTCCGTTCGGGCCAGGCTATGCCGTCGGCGGCATGGGAACGAGACTGGGCGCGCTAGTCATCGACTTCGTGTTCATCTTCGCCACTATGCTGCTGGCCGACCTGCTCATCTTCATGGTGGGCGGCCCAGATAGCAGCGCCGGCGACGCAACACCAGCCGCAACTGCGATTGTGTTGCTGTGGCTCTTCTTTGTGCTCTCGTACCACCCGGCTTCCTGGTACGTCTTCGACTGCACCATCGGTCAAAGGGCTCTCGGGTTACGCGTCCTGCGTCGATCCGACGGCCAGTCGCTCGGGTTCGGCGCCGCGACCATCCGGTACATCGTCTTCTGCGTCGAGACCATCATCTTCCCGCTTGGGATCGTCGCCGGCATCATGGCCGCCAACGACCCGATGAAGCGGTCGTGGCACGACGAAGCCGCGCGATCGGCCGTGGTCAAGCGCCTGTAGGTGCCCGTCTCTTGCCGCTATGCGATATACTTCATGTCATGAGGAATATCAGTGGCACACAGAGCACACAGGAGCCAGGAGAAACGGCAGACGCCAGCCGTCAGGCCCTCGAACGGGAGTTGCTCGAGGAGATGACCGGCTGGTCGCCGCGCGATCGCGAGGGCGCCTTCAAGACCTGGCATAGACACAGCCTCAGCCTGGTCCACCTCAACGTCCTGACCGCGCTCGAGGCCGAGGGCCCGCTAGCTATGAAGCGTCTGGCCGAGGCGATGGATGTCTCCGACGCGAGTGCCACTGGAATCGTCGACCGAATGGAGAAACGGGGTCTCGTCGAACGCCGGCACGATACAGAAGACCGTCGCGTGGTACGCGTCTACCCCACCCCGGCAGGCGAGCAGGTCTTCAGCGACATGGCCGCCCATCGGCGCGGAATGCTATCCAAGGTTCTGGCGGAGCTGAAAGAAGAGGAGATGGAGGCGCTCCTGATCGGCATGCGGGCAATCCACGCCGCCCGCCGCCGCGTCATGGGCTCGATATGCGGTCCGCCGTCCGCGCCACCCACTGAACCGACCGCAGGCTGAGCCGCGGCCGCCACTCCTCCGAGTCGTTCGGCTCTCCGAGTCTTTCGACTCCGCCGACCGAATCACCAATCCGTCAAATGCGAGCGCCAACCTACACGGGCGATCGCCCCAATACCCGACGCCCACCTATTCACACACCAGGAGCTTTCGCTCATGACCCGGCTCTTACCCAGATATCTGTGGCCGTATCGAGCCCAACTCTCGATCGTTCTTGTCCTCGTTGCAGTCCAGGCCATTTCAAACCTGTACTTGCCCAGCCTCAACGCGGACATCATCAACAATGGGGTGTCCAAGGGCGATACGGCCTACATCATGCGAGTGGGCACCTACATGCTCCTGGTGACCTTCCTGCTCGGTGTCTGCTCCATCGTGGCCGTCTACTTCGGTTCGAAGGTGGCCATGTCGTTCGGTCGCGACGTTCGCGGCGCCACATTCCGCAAGGTCATGAGCTTCTCGCAGAAAGAGACAAACGTCTTCGGTACGCCGTCGCTCATAACGCGTAACACGAACGACGTTCAGCAGATTCAGATGGTCCTCGTCATGGCCTTCAATATCATGATCATGGCCCCGATCATGATGATAGGCGGCGTCATAATGGCCCTGCGCCAGGACGTTCCGCTGTCAGGCATCCTCGTCGTCGTCATTCCGCTCGTCGTCGTCGTGATTGCTAGCGTGGCCCTGCGAGCCCTGCCGCTGTTCAGGTCCATGCAGAAGAAGACCGACCGCATCAATCAGGTCATGCGCGAGACGCTTAGCGGCATACGCGTCATTCGAGCGTTTGTTCGAACAGACTACGAGGAACGCCGTTTCGACGACGCTAATCGCGACCTGACGAACACGCAGCTCCGAGTCAATCGTCTGTTTGCCATCATGATTCCATTCCTCTTCGGCATCATGAACTTGACGACGGTCGCGGTTGTGTGGTTTGGCGGTCTCCGGATCGACTCCGGTGGAATGCAGATCGGCAATCTCTCAGCCTTCCTGCAGTACATCATGCTGATTCTGTTCTCGGTGATGATGGCCGCGCTCATCTTCGTCATGGTTCCGCGGGCAGCTGCTGCCGCCGAGCGGATTCAGCAGGTCCTCGACACGGAGGCGTCCGTCTGCGAGCCGGCCACGCCGGCACAGCTGGCCGAACCGCGCGGGCTGGTGGAGTTTTCCGATGTGGAGTTCCGCTACCCCGGGGCCGAGGACGCCGTCCTATGCGGCATCTCCTTCACGGCTCGACCGGGCCAGACGACCGCCATCATCGGCGGGACCGGCTCCGGCAAATCCACCCTGGTGAACCTGATCCCGCGGTTCTATGACGTCACCTCAGGGAGCGTCCGTGTCGACGGAGTCGATGTTCGCGAGCTGGGCCAGGAGGAGCTGTGGGGTCTCCTGGGGGTCGTCCCGCAGAGGGCCTTCCTGTTTGGCGGCACCGTCGCCAGCAACCTCCGGTACGGAGACGAGTCGGCCGACGACGAGGCGCTCTGGCGGGCCCTGTCTACGGCCCAGGCCAGCGAGTTCGTTCGAGAGATGACGGACGGTCTCGAGTCCGAGATCGACCAGGGTGGGATGAACGTCTCGGGCGGACAGCGCCAGCGACTAGCCATCGCCAGGGCGATCGTGAAGCGGCCAAAGGTCTACATCTTCGACGACAGCTTCTCGTCGCTGGACTTCAAGACAGACCAGTTACTTCGCGCCGCTCTGCGCCGCGACACAGCGGACGCGACGGTCATCATCGTGGCTCAGCGCGTGGGAACGATCATGCACGCCGACCAGATCGTCGTCCTCGACAGCGGAAACGTTGTCGGAATCGGTACTCACGACGAGTTGATGGAGAGCTGCGAGACATACCGCGAGATCGTTTTTTCGCAGCTCACCCAGGAGGAAGTGGCATGAGCGGCCCAATTGGCGGCGAAGGCCGAACGGGCGCGGGCGGGTCCGGTGGCAAGGGCCCCGGCGGCAAGGGCCCCGGCGGCAAGGGCCCCGGTGGCAAGGGCCCCGGTGGCATGAGCGGACCGGTCGGAGCCAGTGGTCCGGGTGCGCCTGCCGGACCCGGTGGTCGCCCTCGCGGGCCCATGGGCGGCGGCTTTGGGCCGGCGCACGGAATGGTGATGCCGGCCGAGAAGGCGAAGGACTTTCGAACCACGTTCCGGCGATTCCTAAGCGAGCTGCGCCCCGAACGAGGCCGAATCGCCTTGGTTGGGGTCGTGGCTTTGCTGAGCACCGCCGGCACGGTCTTCGGCCCCAAAATCCTCGGCAATGGCATCAACCAGCTCATGGACGGGCTGATCGGCAAGTCGCTGGGCCAGTTCATGCCCGCAGGCACCACCCACGACCAGGCCGTGGGCATCCTGCGGGCGATTCACAATCCCATCGCAGACCTGGTGGCAGGTTCCCGGGCGACCCCCGGGGTCGGTGTCGATTTCGGCGTCCTGGGCATGGTCCTGATCGCGCTCACCGGCCTGTTCCTGGTCTCGACCGCTTTTGCCTGGGTGGCCTGGTATGTGATGGCCGGCGTCGCCCAGCGGACGGTCTATCGGCTCCGACAGGACGTCGACCGCAAGCTCGCACGCCTGCCGCTCAAGTACTTCGACACCCATCCACGCGGCGATACGCTGAGTCGAGTCACGAATGACATCGACAACATCGCCAACACGCTGCAGCAGGGTCTGACACAAATCATCACCTCGCTGGCGACTATCGTCGGCGTGCTGGCCATGATGTTCTGGGTCAGCCCCCTGCTCGCGCTCGTGTCGCTGTTAGTAATTCCAGTTGCCGCAGTTTCGACGATGTTCATCGCCAGGCGTTCGCAGAAGCAGTTTGTCGCCCAATGGGCGCGCACGGGCGTGTTGAATGGCCACGTCGAGGAATCTCACACGGGCCACAGCATAGTCAAGGTCTTCGGCCATCAAGAGGATGCTATCCGTCGCTTTGACGAAGAGAACCAGCGCGTCTACGAGGCAAGCTTCAAGGCCCAATTCATTTCGGGCATCGTAATGCCCACCATGAGCTTCATTTCGAATCTCAACTACGTCGCTATCGGCGTGATCGGCGGAGTGCAGGTCGCCACCGGTGGCATGTCACTGGGCGACGTCCAAGCGTTCATTCAGTACTCACGCTCGTTCACGCAGCCGATCACACAAACGGCCAGCATCGCAAACCTCTTGCAATCGACGATGGCCTCGGCCGAACGGGTCTTCGCCCTTCTCAACGAGGCGGAAGAGATCCCCGACGCCGCCCAGCCAGCCGTCCTGGAACACGCGACCGGGCACGTCACGATCGAGGGCGTCTCATTCCGCTACGAGCCCGAAAAACCGCTCATCGACGACCTAAACGTGGATGTCAGGTCCGGTGAGTCACTCGCGATCGTCGGCCCGACCGGCGCGGGCAAGACCACGATAGTCAATCTGCTGATGCGGTTCTACGAGATTGACGCGGGCAAGATCTGCGTCGATGGCATCGACATCCGCGACCTCACCCGGGACAACTTGCGCCGAACATTCGGCATGGTTCTCCAGGACACCTGGCTTTTCGGTGGCACGATTCGCGAGAACATCGCCTACGGCCGCGAGGATGCCAGCGAAGAGGAGATCGTGGCCGCGGCCAAGGCCGCCCATGTGGACCACTTCGTCCGGACGCTGCCAAAGGGCTACGACACGGTGATCGACGACGACGCCTCGAACCTATCTCAGGGCGAGAAGCAGTTGCTCACGATCGCCCGGGCGTTCCTGGCCGACCCGGAGATCCTGATCCTCGACGAGGCCACTAGCTCGGTCGACACCAGAACTGAGGCGCTCGTCCAGCAGGCCATGGCCCGTCTGATGAAGGGTCGCACAGCCTTCGTCATCGCCCATCGCCTCTCCACGATCCGAAGCGCCGACGAGATCCTGGTCATGGACCACGGCAAGATCGTCGAGCAGGGCAGCCACGACGAGTTGATCGCTCGGAAGGGCTTCTACTACGACCTCTATAACTCTCAGTTTGAAGAGGCGATCGCGGAAGCGAGCTAGCCGAGTCCCAGACCGCAAGTGCGGAGGAAGGGTCGGGCGTTTGCCCGGCCCTTTCCGATTCAGTGCCGGGCGGGCCGGGCGCTTTGCCAGATCCTACTTTGGTGAGGGCCGGCCCCGGGCCGGGCGGTGGGGCGGCGGGGTGGGCGCGGGGAGGGCGGTGGCGCGGTGGGCGCGGGGAGTGGCCCCGGGCCGCGGGCCAGGCGGTGGGGCGGCGGAGTGGGGTGGCGAACGCCTTGCTCATGTTCACCGCGGGTGATGCTAAGCACTGTGGCAGGCTTCGCCGACGGCCCCATTGGTTACTCTGGCTCGGTTTCGCGCCCCATTCACGCTCAATGGCGCAGTCTGGCGCCCTGCCCACCGCACCGGGATCCGGCTCGGCCTCCCTAGCATCACCGCCGGTGAAGTTGAGCAACCGATTCGGGCGATCCGCGGTTCAGCATCACCGCCGGTGAAGTTGAGCAGGTTCAGGTGCCGACAGAGCCATCTGCGCCGATCGCCGGGCTGAATTCGCGCGCAGGAGTAGCCTCGGCCCATGCACCCCTTCAGGTTTGCCGTACAGCAGGGAACGGCCAGGAGCGGCGAAGCGTGGGCGAAAATCGCTCGGCGGGCCGAATCGATCGGCTACGACATGCTGGTCATGTCCGACCGCCTCGGCCAGCAGCTGTCGCCGTTCGCAGCGCTTGCCGCAGCGGCAGCGGCGACCACCAAACTCCGAGTCTGCGCTTTCGTCTTCGCGAACGACTATCGCCACCCCCTAATGCTGGCCCGTGAAGCGGCCACGCTGGACTTTCTCTCCGGCGGGCGCTTCGAAATGGGACTGGGGGCAGGCTGAATGACCGGCGACTACCTCCGGCTCGGCATGACCTACGACCCGACTGCAAGGCGGATCGATCGACTCGAGGAGGCGATCCCACTGATCAAACGGCTCCTGACCGGCGAGACGGTCACCCACCACGGCTACCGGCTCGACGGAGCATCGACGGGAGTGCAGCCGATCCAGAAGCCACGCCCGCCACTGGCTATCGGCGGCGACGGTCCGCGAATGCTCAAATTGGCCGTGCGCGAGGCCGAGATAGTCGGGCTGGTGCCCGGCTTCGACGCCAACGGCCGGCCCCATTATCGACAGGCGACCGAGACTGCAACCGCCGAGAAGGTCGACCTGATTAGGATGTCGGCCGGCGACCGGTTCGAACGACTCGAGATCAACAATTGGCTCGTGGATGCGGCTCTGGTCGGCAGCGGCAACTCGCTGCTCGGATCGGTGACGGCCGCGGCGCGCTGGGTTCGACCGTCGTCTACGGCAGCCCGTACGTGTTGTACGGCACGCTCGGGGCGGCCCGTGACAAGCTCCTACGGCGCCGTGACAGGCTCGGGATCAGCTACTACACGGTGCCGAGCCACGCCATGGAGTCGATGGCGCCGCTGATCGAGGCACTCGCAGGTAAGTAGGCCTGGGCGCGCATCACCGGCCCGCGATACTCTGCGCCCATGATCGAGACCAACCGTCAGATCCCGCCCGATCGATACCTGGCCCGACTCGCGGCTTGCCGTGAGGCGATCGCGGAACGGGGGTTTGGGGCGCTCCTAATCGGCGTCGGGCCCGACCTCCGATACCTGACCGGATTCGTGGGCGATCCCATGGAGCGGCTAACCCTGCTCGTGGTCCCACGCGTTGGTCCCGTCTCGTTCCTGGTGCCACAGCTGGAGGCGGCCAAGGCCCGAGCCACTCCCCTTTCGGGCGCCGTGGGCGTGGGTGGCGCGGGCGTGGGTGGCGTCGGTGGCGCCGTGGAGATACTCGCCTTCGAGGAGACGGATGACGCGGCCGCGATGGTCGCCGAGTTGCTCGCTCCCGCCCGGTCGGCGGCCAATGGTTCGACCGCCCGCCAGCCGATCGGCCTATCCGACCGCCTGTGGGCCATGCACGTCCTCGGGCTTCAACGCGCCCTGCCCGGCCGCCACTTCGAGCCCGCCAGTGCCGTGCTGCGCGATCTGCGCCAGGTCAAGGACGCGGACGAAGCGCGGCTCCTTCGACTCGCGGCGCAGGCAGCCGACCGAACGGTTGACGCGATCGCCGCGGGGCGCCTGGTGGGCCGAACCGAGGCCGATGTCAGCCGAGAGATACGCAGCCGCCTGATCGACGAGGGTCACGATCTGGCCGATTTCGCCATCGTCGGCTCGGGGCCCAACGGCGCCTTACCCCATCACGACGCCAGCGACCGAACCCTTGAAGCCGGCGATCCCGTGGTTCTAGACCTCGGCGGCACATTGGCCGGCTACCTGAGCGACACCACCCGAACGATTTGGGTCTCCGGCGAGGCCGACATAGAACCGGACCCCGAGTTCCGGCACGTCTACGAGCTGGTCCGAGACGCGCAGGCTCAGGCGACGGCTGCCGTCCGCCCGGGCGTCCCAGCCGAGCAGATCGACGCCACTGCACGGGGGGTCATCGCGGCCGCAGGCTACGGCGACTGCTTCACGCATCGGGTGGGCCACGGCATCGGCCTCGAGGTCCACGAGGATCCGTACATGGTCGCCGGCAACGCCACTCCGCTCCGTCTCGGCATGGCCTTCAGCGTGGAGCCGGGCATCTATCTGACGGGTCGCTGGGGCGTGCGTCTGGAAAATATCGTCATGTGTGGTCCCGACGGGCCAGAGGTCCTCAACCGATCGAGCCTCGATCTGCGCGAGGTACGCGGCTAGGCGGCCCGGCAGTACGGCGGCAGTGCGGCAGTGCGGCAGTGCGCGGCCCGGCAGTGCGCGGCCCAGCGGCCCCAACGGCCCGGCGGTCCCAGCGTCCCGGCGGCCCGAAGGCCCGGCCGGCGGCCGTAGGGCGGCAGTGCGCGGCCCAGCAGCGCCAGCGGCCCCAGCGTCCCGGCCGGCGGCCGTAGGGCGGCAGTGCGCGGCCCCAACGGCCCAACGGCCCCAGCGTCCCGGCGGCCCGGCCGGCGGCCGTAGGGCGGTAGTGCGCGGCCTGGCAGTGCGCGGCCTGGCAGTGCGCGGCCCCAACGGCCCCAACGGCACTTACATCTGTTAGCCGGTACCGCGGCAGCAAGGTAGCGGGGCGCCGCCACTGCGCCGCTCCTTGCCCAAGCCACTATTTCCGGTTTACCGATGGGGGCGGTGTTACGGGGATGGCTTCGGAAAAAGCGGCGTCGAAAGCGGCCAACTGGGTCCGGCTCAAACACCAACCAGCGAATTTGACCCTCGCGGGCGCCGCCCTGGAGTGCATGTTAGCCGTCAACGGCTGACAGACTTCGTCGGGTCATGGAAACAGGTCGGCGGTCCCAACTTTGTACCGCCCCCATCGGTATCTCGGACAGACTCCGAGCACAATCCGCGGCGGCCACGCACCCGGGCCACGCACCCGGGCCACGCACCCGGGCCACGCACCCGCCACGCACCCGCCACGCACCCGCCACGCACCCGCGGCGGCCACGCACCCGGGCCACGCACCCGGGCCACGAACCCGGGCCACGCACCCGGGCCACGCACCCGCCACGCACCCGAGCCACGCAGCCGGGACCGGTTGAGAACGCCTCGATCGCGTCCGCCCGATCCGTG
>JANYJI010000051.1 GCA_025358525.1 Chloroflexota bacterium
CCGGAAGCTCTACTACAACCTCAACATCACCCTGGTCTCGGTGCTCATCGCGTTCGTCATCGGCGGCATCGAGGCGCTCAACGTCATCGGCGCGGAGCTAGGGCTGTCGGGCGGGATCTGGGGTGTCGCGGGACAGCTTGACATGGGCCTCCTCGGCGCCGCGATCGTGGGCCTATTCGTAGTCAGCTGGATCGTCTCCACGCTCGTCTACCGCTGGAAGCGCTATGACGACCTGGGTACAGAGCCGAAGCTTGACGATGAGGCGCGAGCCGCCTGAGCTGGCACCGGCGCCGGACCCTCAGACGGAGACAAGGATCGCGAACCCAAGGGCAAGGACGACGATGGCGAGCACCAGCTTGCTGCCGCCGGCATGCTGGAGATGCCAGCGGTTGATGACACGAATGAGGCCCGGTCGGCTGGCGAGTACGAGCAGCGCGACCAGCGGGGTGATGTAGGCAAGGTTGTACAGAACGAGACCGCCTAGCCCTGCGCCAACGGTTCCATTCACCGAGAGCAGGGCGACGACGCCGAGGTAGACCGCGCCGCTGCAGGGCACGGTGCAGAGTCCGATGAGCACACCTCCGCCGAAGAGCGCGAGGCGAGAACTGGTGCGAGCCCAGTCCCGCATTCGGCCGTGCAGGGCGTGGGGCGCCTCAAGCTTCCACGATACGTCCGGCAGCAGGACGTCACGGAGCATCCAGAGGCCGAGGCCGATGGCGATAAGCGCGGCGAATCGGCTGGGCAGGTGGTTGCCGCCGAAACGGGTGAAAGTGGCGACCACGGTCAGGAGGCCGAGCCCGAGCAAGAAGTAGGTGACTAGCACGCCAACGACGAAGAAGGCGCCCAGGCCGAGCACGGTCCGGCTGGCGGCTCGCGTGTCTGGCCCTCTGACTGAACCGTCGAGACCCACCGATTGGCGGGACGCCAACCCGAGGGCGAATGTCGCGAAGAGAATGAGGACCCCGAACGCGCACGGATTGAAGCCATCGAGGACGCCAGCTCCGACGATCGCAGGGACGCTCAGGCTGGACAAAGTCCCGTGGTCGGCAGCTCCTGGTCCGGTCGCGAGAACAGCAGCCGCAGAGGCGACCACCACCAGGCCCGTGACGAGCAAGAACAGTCTCGTGCGAGGGAGGGACGCGCCCGTCGCGGCTTGCATCAGGCCGTCACCGTCAGCTTGCCCTGCATAGCGGGGTTCGACTTCCCGCCACAGCAGACGTCGCAGTAGTACGTGTACGTACCGGGCGCCGCCGGCGCCGTGAAGCTGAACACCTGGCTGCTCTCGGGTCCCACCTTGAAGTTCAGCCCGAGCTCATCGATCGCGAGTTGGTGCCAGCCGCCGCCATCGCTGTGCATCGACGTGTCCATACTGGCGAGCTGGATCTTGACCGATTGGCCGGCCTTGACGGTCAGCTGATCGGGGTCATAGCCGGCCATGCTGACGTGGACCTGCAGAGCATTCGCTTCGGGCGCACCGGGTGGCTGCAGCCGGCCTATGACCAGGTTGGCAGCCACGATGCCAACGACAAGAACAACCGTGGCAAACACACCGAGCCGGAGCCAGCGAGGAAGTCCGCCGCTGGGAGCGGGTCGGACCGCGGCGCGTCGGGGCTCCGGATGACGACCCGTCGTCTGGGGTTCGGATGGGTATCTTGAGGCGGTTCGACGGGCCATGTGCCCTCCTTCTTATGAGTGCTGGCTCACGAGCCGGCTCCGCTGCCACAGGTATCGACGGGACTCCGCTCGGAGCCTGAGGAGCAACTGTCGGACGACGAGGTAGACGGCCAACGCGGCCACAAAGACGGCACCGTGAATCGCGCGCATGTGGACCAGGGTGAGCGGGAGTGCGGCGACGCCGATGAGCAGACCGGCACTGGACTCGAGGAGTTGCGTCGGGATGCGGCGGGCACCGACCCGGCGGTCCGACGACCATATCCCCCAGCGCGATGTCGTGATCCGGCCCGAACAGCAGCCGGTCACGAAGCAGCCGAGCCGGCCGATCGCCACAGCTAAGAACAGGCCAGGCGTCGTCGCGTCGAGATACGCGCCGATCGGCAGACCGAAGGCGACGAGCGCGACGAGCGCGACGAGCAATGCGGTGACAAGGAAGCCGTCGACTGCCCAGCCTCCTTTGAGGATCGACTCACGCGGATGGAGCGCCGCGTACCAGAGCTTCGCCCCGATGAGGCCCGCGGCCAGAGCGAGAAGCGACACGAGTAGCGAGCGCGGCATTGCGATCTGCTCGCTCGCGAGGAGCGCGAACTGCATCGCGAAGGCGACGATGAGCCCGACGATGAACAGTGCTGTGTAACTGCCCGGTATCACGGCCGGGATCCGTGCCAGTGGCGCGGTCAGGGCCCAGCGCGTCTTGACAGTCGACGCTGGCGCGGTCTGGAGTGACCAGTGGCGCCACGACCAGGCGGCTGGGCTGAGCGGTTCAGGGCTCCTGCGCGTGCGGTCGGCGCCGCCTGCTCGGACCAGGGCGCCCGATACGTTCCACTCCCCCGGATTCAGGCCATACACCCAGGAGCTAATTGAAACCGGGCCGCTGCCGGGCGACACCACTTCGATCGTCTCCTCTTGGCTGAACGTGTCAGCTGGTCCCGGGCGGTCCTGGACGTCGGACCGGCGTCCCGTCAACTGGATCGTCGCCGAATACGGCTCGCCTGCCTCGCCTGAGTCGAACCAATGACTCACGACAAGCGCCTCGGGCTCGACCGCGGCAGATGGATCGCTGCTGGGGCGTGACGCTTCAGTCGGCTGCCGCACCTCGACCCAGGACGCGCCTTGGGCCGGCCGCTTCGATCTCGTGTTCGAGCCGTTCTTCGTCCGTCCCGCATTCCGTCGTGCCACGTGCCAGTCCTCCTGGAGTTTGTTTGCGACTGCCCTCGGCGGACCGGCGACGACGCGCCGGCGTCGGTCGATTCCCATCCTGTGGGAGGCTTCTGAGAATCACCGGAGCGACGGGTGAGAGCCAGCTGAGAAGGTGCAACCGGAGGGTCGCGAAAGTTCGGCGACCACAGGCCGGACGCTACGGCTGGCTCACCGGGAGCGGGCTGGGCCGTTGGGCGGAAGCTGGCCGCGCCGAGCGGAGCTGGCGGAGGAAGGCGAAGGCAACGCCGGAGAGGATGACCTGGATGACCGGCATGAGGCTGTCGAGATCGACTCCTTCGCCGTTCGGGTCGGCCGCTATCAACCATGGGTGATTGGCCCCTGCCGCAAGGTGGAAGTTGACGTTCATGAAGATCGCGACGCCACCCGCCAGGACGATCAGCCCGAGGATGAGCTGCCGGCCCCCGAAGCTCAGCTCGGACCAGCGGGTCATCCAGAGCAACGCAGTCACGATGAGCACAACGCCGAGCGCCACCTCGCCGAGCATGACCAGATACCCGAATAGCTGGCCATTGGGGATCACGACGCCGTCGAGAAACGACTTGTAAGGGCCCGACAGATCCTTCGACTGATCGGACAGAGAGCTCGCGAGACCGCTCGAGAAACCACCGGCCAGCACCTTCGCCAAGCCCGACATCAGCCATTCGTAGCCAAGGAAGATTTGGACCGCGAGCAAGCCCACCAGCAATGGGCGGGCGGTCGCCTCGAACACCACTTCTGGCTTCCTGACTTGCATCTGAAGTACCTCCGCGTTCCACAACGATCCGATCGCCGCGGCTGGCTGGCCTGTCCAGTGCTCGAGCGACGATGCTGGCTGTTAATTGTCTGCGGCTACATGAGTCTCATGTGATAGACGGCTGAGAAGTGTCGGAGCGGATCGGCTTCGATACCTCATGTCGCCGGCTGCGATCGCCGCAGTACGAGATGCGGAATGAACCGAGGAGTCGTGGCGGCGTAGAGCTCGTATTCGGGACCGAATTGAGTCCGTACCTCGCGCTCCTCGGAGATCGCGAGCCTGGTGTAGGCGAAGGCCAGAATGGGGAACATCGCGAGCGTCAGAAGTGTCGGCCACTGAAGCAGGAAGCCCGCCATGATCAGCAGGAAGCCGACGTACTGGGGATGCCGCATCCAGCGGTACGGTCCGCTCACAGCCAGGCGCTGCTCTCGCTGAGCCTTCCAGAGGACGGGCCAAGCTTTGGCGAGCCATAGGAAGCCTGCGCCCATCACGACGTAGCTGGCCAGGTGGAACGGGCTGAGGTGCGGGTCGCCCTGCCAGCCGATGAGGTCATTCAGGAGGTGGCCGCCCGCGTGAGTCGGAGCCAGTGCCGGGAAGGTGGACCCTAGCCAGCCCGAAAGCACGTAAATCGTGAGCGGGAACCCGTACATCTCAGTGAAGAGGGCGACGATGAACGCCGAATAGGCGCCCATGACCCTCCAGTCGCGTTTGGTGTGCGGGTGGAAGAAGGTGGCCGCAAACCCGATGAAAATGACAGAGTTGATCGCCACGAGGATCCAAAGCCCGCCCCCGAAATCGTCACTGCTCATGGTTCTCCGTCTGTGCCGGGTCGGCACTCAATCCGACGTTGGTCGTCGTTTGAGCCCATCCTCGGGCCTGGCCCTGAGAATGCCGTGAGCCAGGCCTTAATCTCCGCCTAGATGAGCAACCTCTGCCCGTCTGCGTCCGACGCGGAGCGTCCTCTCACGCCGCGCTAATCTCGCGTTAAGCTGCCCGGACTACCATCGGAGATGAGCTGCTCAAGCCGATCGGCCGCACGCTGGCGACACACGCCACGGACGCATTCGGAGACGACGAGCGAGGCAGCGTGAACGGAGTTAGCCCGTGGGTAGTGGAGTGTTCGATGCGGGAGGCCTCTTGCACGCCAGTACCGCAGGCGCCCTCGAGCAATACCTGCGGCGCCGCAAGGGCGTCGAGCGCGCGGAGGCAAACCCGGTTTCGCAGACGGTCACCGTCGCCTACGACGAGTCGGTCCTGGCGGCCGACGATGTCCGGGCGCTGATCGAGCGCTTCGGCTGCTCGTGTGGCGGAGAGGTCGTCCCGAGCCACCTTTGCCAGGACGAGCAGCCGGCCGTCATCGGCAGCGCGGTCTCGCACAGAGCGACCCGTGCGCCTTCGGATAAGCACGCCGGCCACGCCATGACCGCCCCGGCTACCCGTGCGCCTTCGGACGAACACGCCGGCCACGCCATGACCGCCCCGGCCGCTCGAACTGGAGTCGCGCCCGCCCAGGGTGAGATGGCTCAGATGACACATGCCATGGGCCACGGCGGCGGAATGACGATGGACCAGATGGTCCGAGATATGCGGAAGCGCTTCACCGTCGCGTTCGTACTGGCGATCCCGATCTTCCTGTACTCGCCGCTGGCGACCGAGGTCTTCAAGATCCGCCTCGGGACCCCGTTCGGGGTCGACGCGAACGTCCTGGCCTTCCTCCTGGCCACGCCCGCGGTCCTGTGGAGCGGGAAGATGTTTTTCGTCGGCGCATATCGGGCCCTCCGCAACCGAACGCTCGACATGTCCGTCCTCGTCGCGCTCTCGGTCGGCAGCGGCTACCTGTTCAGTGTCGCTGGGACGTTCCTCTTCAAGGGCGAGGTCTTCTACGAGGCGGCGGTCGTCCTACTTACGTTTGTCCTGTTTGGCCACTGGCTCGAGATGCGCGCCCGGGCGGGCGCGTCGGATGCGATGAAGGCGCTCCTCAACCTCACACCGCCGAAGGCGACCGTCATCCGGAACGGCGAGCCGGTCGAGATCCCGACGGCAGAGGTTGCTCTCGACGACATCGTCTTGATAAAGCCCGGCGACAAGGTCCCCGTCGACGGCACCATCGTCGATGGTGCATCGAGCGTCGACGAATCGATGATCACCGGCGAGAGCGTGCCGGTCGAGAAGACGGTCGGTTCGAGCGTCATCGGCGCGTCTATCAACAAGACCGGCACGTTCCGGTTCAAGGCGACCAAGGTCGGATCGGATACCGCACTGGCACAGATCGTCAAGCTCGTCCAGCTCGCCCAGAACTCGAAGGCGCCGGCCCAGCGATTGGCCGATCGAGCCGCACAGTGGCTCGTTGCCGCGGCCGTCATCCTCGGTCTCGTGACGTTTTTCGGCTGGCTGACGATCGGTGACTCGACGTTCGTCTTCGCCCTCACGCTCGCCATCACCGTCGTCATCATCGCCTGCCCGGACGCCCTAGGCCTGGCGACGCCGACGGCGATTATGGTCGGCACCGGCCTTGGCGCGCTCAACGGGATCCTGTTCAAGAACGCCACCGCCCTCGAGCAGGCCTCGAAGATTGGCGCGGTGATCTTCGACAAGACCGGCACGCTGACCGTCGGGCAGCCGCGTCTCGTCGAGTTCGTCGGCGCCGGCAAGCCGGCTGGCGAGGATGAGGTGCTTCGACTGGCGGCTTCAGCCGAGGGCTCCAGCGAGCACCCACTCGCCCAGGCCGTCGTCGATGCGGCGAAGGAGCGCAAGCTCGTGCTCGTCGCCGCGACCGATTTTCAGGCCGTCCCAGGTCACGGGCTCGAGGCGAAGGTCGACGGTCGGAGCGTACTCGTGGGTAACGCCAAGCTGATGCGCGATCGGAAGATCGATTTCGACGTCCTCGACGCCCGGGCGACTGAACTCGAAGGTGCCGGACGGACGGTGGTTCGCGTCGCCGTCGACGGCAAGGCCGGCGGTCTGATCGCCATCGCCGACGCGCTGCGTCCGAACGCGAAGGAGACGATCGATCGACTACATAACCTTGGAATCCAGGTCGCGATGCTCACCGGCGACAACCAGGCGACAGCCGACCGCATCGCCGCCGAGCTCGGGCTCGACACGGTTTTCGCGGAGGTGCTGCCGGGCCAGAAGGCCGCCAAGGTGAAGGAGCTCCAGGCGACCGGCAAGCTCGTGGCGATGGTCGGCGACGGGATCAACGACGCCCCGGCTCTAGCCCAGGCCGATGTCGGCATCGCGATTGGCGCCGGCACGGACGTCGCGGTCGAGACGGCCGACATCGTGCTCATGAAGAGCGATCCTGTCGACGTCCTCGGGTCGATCGCCCTCAGCCGCGCGACTGTCCACAAGATGCGCCAGAACCTGATCTGGGCAGTCGGCTACAACACCATCGCGTTCCCCATCGCTATGGGCCTCTTCTACCCCGCGTTCGGGCTCATCCTCCGGCCGGAGATCGCGGCGATCAGCATGGCCGGCAGCTCTTTCCTAGTCGCTGTCAACGCACTTCTCCTGAAACGCACGAAGCTCGAAGGGATTCGCCGCTATGGCGCGCGGTGAGAGGGTCGCCCGACGGCGGTGCCAACAGCGACCGAGGACGAGCGACCGGGCAGCGACGAGCAGCGACAGTGCAGCGACAAGGGCCAGACCCGATTTGGTCACGGCATGCAGTCCTCAGGCGCTTCTCAGGTAGGCGTGATCTAATGGTCGCCATGAAGTCCTCTCGTCGCCGCTGTACGTGTTCCTGGCGGCCCCGCCGCCGAGGAGGAAGCCCGTGCCCGAGCGCGTCGTGATCTGAAGTCGAGCCGGGTAGGAGCTTCACGGGGCTGCGACTCTCGATGCGAGGCGCGGCCTTTTTGTATCCGGACCACTCCCGCCGGAGCCGCGCCAACACGGTGCCCATAGGTGGGCACTTTGCAGGACCGCGTCAGTCGTCCTGCCGACGTGGGGCCACGCTCCCCGAAGCCGACATTGCTAGACCGCGAGGAGTCGCTCGCCATGACCCTCACACTATCTCGCCGCCACGCACCTGCCCCAATCCGCTATGCCGACTCCGTGCTCGACTTGGTCGGCCACACGCCACTCGTCCGACTCAGCCGCGTCACTCGCGATCTCGGTCCCGCCGACCGCCGGCCGCTCGTGTTGGCCAAGCTCGAGATGCTCAACCCGGGCGGCTCGGTCAAGGACCGGATCGGCCTGCCCATGATCGAGGCGGCCGAACGGGCCGGGCTGCTGCGGCCAGGGGGCACGATCGTCGAACCGACGTCCGGCAACACCGGCCATGGCCTCGCTATCGCGGCTGCGATCAAGGGTTACCGCTGCATCTTCGTGATGGCTGACAAGCAGTCAGGCGAGAAACAAGCCCTGCTTCGGGCCTACGGCGCCGACGTCATCGTCTGCCCAACGGACGTGCCACCGGAGTCGCCCGAGAGTTACTACTCGGTTGCGACCCGGTTGGTCCACGACATCCCAGGAGCGTGGATGCCCGGCCAGTACTGGAACCAGGAGAACCCAGCCACGCACGAAGCTACGACCGGGCCTGAGATCTGGGAGCAGACCGGCGGGCGCGTGACGCACTTCGTCGCAGGCGCGGGTACGGGCGGCACCATCACCGGTACAGCGCGTTTCCTGCGCTCGCGCAAGTCGGCCATCGTCATTGTCGGCGCGGACACGGAGGGCAGCGTCTTCACCGGTGACAGGCCGCGACCGTACCTGACCGAAGGCGTGGGCGAGGACTTCTTTCCCGACACGCTCGATCGCTCGATCATCGATCGCTGGGTCCGCGTCCCGGACATCGACGCCTTCGCCGCGGCCCGGCGGCTGACACGCGAGGAAGGGATTCTCGCCGGTGAGTCCTCTGGCACAGCCCTGGTAGCGGCGCTGACCGTCGGCCGCGAGCTGAGCGATAGCGGTGGGGGAGGGGACGCGGTCGTGGTCGTGCTGCTGCCCGACACGGGGCGGAACTACCTCTCGAAGCTCTACAACGACGACTGGATGCGAGCGCACGGCCTGCTCCGGCCGCCGGCGAGCTCGGCGGGTGTTAGCAACCAGATCGGCATCGGCGCGCCACATGACTGACCGAATGAGGGTCTCGGCGTTCGACACGCTCGTCGTCCATGCCGGCGCGGAGCCCGACGAGCTTACGGGCGCGATTTCGCCGCCGATTTATCAGACAAGCACGTTCGAGCAGGAGGCGGTTGGCAGACCGCGCGGTGGCTGGGAGTACGCCCGAACGGGAAACCCGACCCGCTCTCGCCTCGAGCGGGCCGTCGCGTCTCTCGAAGGCGGGGCGTACGGCATCGCCTTCGCCTCGGGCGCAGCGGCCACCGCGACGATCGCCGAGCTTGCCCGCCCCGGCGACGAGATCATCGTCGGCGACGATGTCTACGGCGGCACGTACCGGCTCTTCGAGCGCGTTCTCCGCGACAAGGGGATCGACGCGAGGTACGTAAACCTGGCAGACGGCGAGGCTCTCGCGTCCGCTCTGTCGGGCCGGACCCGTCTGGTGTGGTTCGAGACCCCGACGAACCCGCTTCTCAAGCTCGTCGACATCGCCGCAGTCGCGGCTGCGGTCGCCGGCCATCGCGGTGCCGATGGCGCCCGGCCACTCGTCGTGGTGGACAGCACGTTCGCGTCCCCGGTTCTCCAGCAGCCTCTCGCTCTCGGCGCTGACATCGTCTTCCACTCGGCGACGAAATACCTCGGCGGCCACTCTGACACGCTGAACGGGGTGGTCGTCACCAACAATGCCGCCGTGGCGGAGCGACTCCTTTTCCTCCAGAATGCAATCGGGGCGGTGCCGGGACCGTTTGACTGCTTCCTCGTTCTGCGCGGCCTGCGCACCCTCGCCATCCGCATGGAGCGGCATTGCGCAAACGCGCTCGCGGTCGCTTCCTTCCTGGCTGCGCGTGATGACGTGGCGGAAGTCCGTTATCCGGGGTTGGCTTCCGGAGCGTTCGCGCACCCGCAGGCGGCCCTCGCCGCCCGCCAGATGAGTGGCGCGGGCGGCATGGTCAGCTTCGTTCCTCGGGGAGTCGGTGAACGGACGGCGCGCGAGAGGGCGCTCCGGATCTGCGAGGCAACTCGTGTTTTCGCGCTGGCCGAGTCCCTCGGCGCGGTCGAGTCGCTCATCGAGGTGCCGGCGGTTATGACGCACGCTTCGGTCGCGGGCTCGCCGCTCGAGGTCCCTGAGGCTCTCATTCGGCTGTCGGTCGGGATCGAGTCGGCCGCCGATCTCGTGGCCGACCTGCGCGCGGCGCTGGACCGGGCCTAGGCTCAGCGGTCCGCTAAGCCCGCGTCCCGATTCGGTCCACTCGGGATCCGGTCCACTAAGGCCGTCCCGGCGCGGTGGGCGCCACTGGCGCCGCGACCTCCGCCCGAGCCGGCCGGCTCGACCCGCGAATCAGGCTGGTGACGATCCCCAGGCTGCAGACGACCGCAGCCACCACGAAGGCGTCGTGGATCGCCCCGGCAAGCGCCGCACTTCGAACGGTAGCCGTCGGCGTCCCGCCTCCAAGTTCAGCCAGGTGGACGGGCAGCCGCGTCGCCACGATCGCGCCGCTCAAAGCTATCCCCAGAGCCTGGCCGTTGACACGCATCTGGGCCAGCGTGCCCGACGCCGTCCCGACTCGCGACCGCGGCACGGAGCCCAACACGGCGCTG
>JANYJI010000055.1 GCA_025358525.1 Chloroflexota bacterium
CGAGATGATCATGCCCGGCGACAACGTCGACATGACCGTCGAACTCATCACCCCGATTGCTCTGGAAGTCGGTCAGCGCTTCGCCATCCGCGAGGGTGGACGCACTGTCGGCGCCGGGGCTGTCACCTCGATCACCGAGTAGGAAATGGCAAAGGTAGACGCACGTCCTATCGTTCAGCTCGCCTGCACCGAGTGCAAGATGCGGACATACACCACACGCAAGAACAAGAAGAACGATCCCGGCCGACTCGAGCTCCGCAAGTACTGTCCTCGCGAACGCCGACACACTCTCCATCGCGAGGCCAAATAGGTCGAGCGGCGGGATATCGCAGGCGCCTAGCTCAATTTGGCAGAGCACTGGTCTCCAAAACCAGGGGTTGTGGGTTCGAGTCCCGCGGCGCCTGCCAGCTAAGTCAAGGTCAGATAGTTAGAGAGCAGCCGTGTCGCGTATCCAGG
Source organism: Chloroflexota bacterium (assembly GCA_025358525.1). Classification (GTDB taxonomy): domain Bacteria; phylum Chloroflexota; class Limnocylindria; order Limnocylindrales; family CSP1-4; genus Fen-1039. Next base: position 457 of record JANYJI010000055.1, read on the forward strand.
GCTTCGTCCAAGACTCTTGGCAGGAACTGAAGAAAGTCAACTGGCCTACTCCGCTGCAGGCTCGTAACCTCACGATCCTGGTGCTGGTGATCAGCACGGCCGTTTCCCTCTACATCGCGGCCTTCGACACCCTCTTTGGCGCGATCGCCAAAGCCTTCCACGCCGGGTGACCTTTAGCATGAAGACCGAGCAGGCTGAGACCGCCAAGCTGCCCGAGAAGCGATGGTACGTAATCCACACCTACTCGGGCTATGAGAACAAGGTCAAGGCGAACCTTGAGCATCGCATCGAGTCGATGGGCATGGACGACAAGATCTTCCAGGTCCTTGTGCCGATGGAAGACGAGATCGAGATCCGTCAGGGACAGCGCCACACGGTGCAGAAGAAGGTGTACCCCGGTTACGTCCTCGTCGAGATGATTCTCGACCCGGACTCCTGGTACGTCGTCCGCAACACACCAGGCGTCACGAGTTTCGTCGGCGGCGGCAACATTCCCGGCGTCCGGAGCGAGCCGATCCCTCTCGACGAGCAGGAAGTCAAGCAGATCCTCCGGCAGATGGGCGTCGAAACACCCCGCTACCGAGTTGCCTTCACCAAGGGTCAGAACGTTCGGGTCACCGACGGGCCGTTCGCCGAGTTCATCGGTACGGTCGACGAGGTCAACCCGGAGCGCAACAAAGTCAAGGTGCTGGTCAGCATCTTCGGCCGCGAAACCCCGGTCGAGCTCGACTTCCTCCAGGTCGAGAAGCTGTAAGCGAAAGGAAGCCCGAGCCCCGTGGCCAAAAAGATTCGCATCGTCCTCACCCTGCAACTCAACGCTGGCAAGGCCACGCCTGCGCCGCCTGTCGGCACGGCGCTCGGCCCCCACGGCATTAACATCGTCGAGTTCACCAAGTCTTACAACGAGAAGACGGCCGACAAAGTCGGCCAGGTGATTCCGGCTCAGATCACGATCTTCGAGGATCGATCGTTCACGTTCGTCCTCAAGACTCCGCCTGCCGCTGATCTTCTCCGGAAGGCTGCCGGGATCCCGAAGGGCGCTGCCACTGCGGGTCTCGAGACCGTCGGTAAGGTGACCCGAGACCAGGTGCGCGAGATCGCAACCATCAAAATGCCAGACCTCAATGCCACCAGCCTCGAGGCCGCCATGTCCCAGATTGAGGGCACGGCCAGGAGTATGGGCATCGAGGTAGTGGGCGGCTGATTAGCCTGCGGCCAATCAGCTTGGACCAAATCGGCGGGAGCCGAGTTCGTCAAGTGTCAACATGGCAAACCTCGCCAAAGAAGAGCGGGCGTGAACCCCACGACACGGGGGAGGCCGTACCGGGAGAGCCGGGAGGCCGTCAGAAGGAGATCGAGATGCCGGAACGCGGCAAGAAGTATCAGGAAGCTGCCAAGCTCGTCGACCGCACCAAGCTCTACTCGCCCGCCGAGGGCGCCGAGCTGGCTCGCAAGACCAGCTACGTCGGGTTCGACGCCAGCGTCGAGGCTCATCTGCGCTTGGGCGTCGATCCCCGCCATGCTGACCAGATGGTTCGCGGCACCGTCGTTCTGCCACACGGAACCGGCAAGGTCGTTCGCGTTGTCGTCTTCGCCCAAGGCGACAAGGCGCAGGAGGCGCTGCGCGCAGGTGCAGACGAAGTCGGCGCCGAGGATCTCGTCAAGAAGGTCGAGGCTGGCTGGACTGAGTTCGATGTGGCCCTAGCTGCGCCGGATGTGATGGGCATGGTCGGCCGCCTCGGCCGCATTCTCGGCCGCAAGGGACTCATGCCGAACCCCAAGTCCGGGACGATCACCTTCGACCTCGAGCGGGCAATCAAGGAAGTCAAGGCCGGACGCGTCGAGTTCAAGGTCGATAAGGGCGGCATCATTCACGTGCCCTTCGGAAAGGCCAGCTTCGACGGTCAGCAGCTCGTCGACAATCTGGCGACTCTGATGGACGCCATCAACCGTGCCCGTCCGAGCGGCGTCAAGGGCCAGTACCTCAAGACCCTGACCATCTCTCCCACGATGGGCCCTGGCATCCGTATGGACATCCCGGCCGTTCTCGCGGCCGCCGCGTCCTGACGCGGCCCAACATATGAGGCCAGGTCGCCGCAACGCGGACCCGGCCGACGACATCGTCATCCACAGATGACCTGTCGCCACACAATTGAATAAGACGGACCGCCGCAGACAGCACCGGCCCTTCGGGGCTTAATCGTCGGGCAAGTGGCGGCGTCGCTGGAAGTGGCTTGGCCGATTCTAGAATGGCAGAAGTGCCTTTCGCGGAGTGGCCTTACTGCCACCAGAGAATGCGAAGCATTCTCTTGAGGCGACGCCCGCCTGGCGTTCGCTCGGTGCCTAGGCAGGGACAAAGCCTCCACCCGCGTGGGTGGGTGCGCCCCTGTTGGCAGAAGCCGTCAGGGGCGTGTGTTTAGGTCGGTTCTGCCGACCTAAACCTCGGAGAAACCCTCGGGTTGCTCCGCAAGAAGGAGACGCGACGCCCGCTCCCCGGCGCGCCGGCTGCGCGCGGCAGTCGCATCATCCGCGGGGCGGGTGATGAAGGAGGTCAAAGATGCCTACCGAGGCCAAGCGAGAGACCATCGCGGCGCTGACCGAGGAAGCTCGGTCTAGCAGGGCGATGATCGTGTCCGAGTATCGCGGCCTCAAGGTCTCCGAGCTCAGCGAGATTCGCCGGAACCTGCGCAAGCAGAACGTCGCATACCACGTCGTCAAGAACCGGCTGATGAAGATCGCTGCCAAGAACGCAGGGTCGGATGTCGTCGGCGTTCTGCTCGACGGCCCCAATGCGATCGCCTTCATCAAGGGTGATGAGGGGACTTCCACCAAGGCCGTCCTCGACGCATTCCGGCCGTACCGACTGATCAAGGTCACCGGTGGCGTAATCGGCGATCAGGTCATCAACGCCGAAGGTGTGATCCGTCTCTCACAGCTCCCCGGTCGCGACGTGCTCCTGGCCCAAATGGCCGGCGCGATCGCTGCGCCGATGGCCACCATGGCCGGCCTCTTCGATGCTCCGCTTCGGGACATCGCCGGTCTGGTGCAGGCCCTCGCCGACAAGGCTGAGGCGCTCCCTGAGCTAAGCGCCTGAGCGGCGCCACAATTGAGACAAGCCGTCCGGGCCTGGTGGTCCGGGCAACAAGGAGTGACTTACAAATGGCAAAGTTGACTCAGGCCGAACTGCTCAACGCCTTCGCCTCCATGACCGTCCTCGAACTCTCCGACTTCAAGAAGGCGTTCGAGGACAAGTTCGGCGTGACCGCCGCCTCCCCCATGGCCGTCGCGGCCGTTGCCGCAGCCGCCCCGGCCGCCGCCGCCGAGGTCGAGGAGCAGACCGAGTTCACCGCGATCCTGTCGGAAATCGGTCCGAACAAGATCCCGGTCATCAAGGTCGTCCGCGAGCTCACCGGTCTCGGCCTCAAGGAGGCTAAGGATCTCGTCGATGGCGCGCCCAAGCCGGTCAAGGAAGGCGTGACTAAGGAAGAGGCCGCAAAGATCAAGGCCGCCCTCGAGGGGCAGGGCGCCAAGGTCGAGATCAAGTAGGTTGGGTTTCACGAGGCCGGACCGCCGGTCGTCGCCTGGGGCCTGATCGGTCGGGTTCCACGTGACGAGACGGGAGGTTCGGCCTCGAGGAATGGTGCCGGGCGTACACTCCTGTCCCGCCGTGCAGAGCCACGGCCCGACACTTCAACGGGGTTCTTGAGGCGCGCCCATTTGACATTGGTGAAATGAGCGGTATCCTACTCCTTCTGTGAGTGCGGCCCTCCCCCTTCTCCTCCGTCAAGGAGTGGTTTATGCTGTCTGTCGCTGAGTCCTCTCGCGCTTCCGCGATCGCGCCCCGCCGGCGTTACGCGCGGATCCCCGAGGTCCTGGAGATCCCCAACCTGATCGAGCTTCAGCTGAGCTCGTTCTACTGGTTTGCGGAAAAGGGGCTGCGGGAGCTGTTCGACGAGATCAGCCCGATCAAGGACTTCACCGGCAAGGTGATGGAACTCCATTTCCTGGACTATGAGTTCGGGGCCCCCAAGTACACACAACTCGAGTGCCGGACCAAAGACCTCACCTACAGCCGACCCCTGTACGTCAACGTCGAGCTTCTGATCAAGGAGACCGGCGAGATCCAGCGGCAGCGGGTCTACATGGGCGACTTCCCGTTCATGACAGACCAGGGAACGTTCATCATTAACGGTGCCGAGCGTGTCGTTGTCAGCCAGCTAGTCCGCTCGCCAGGTGTCTATTACAGCGCGGTCGAGGACCCCACTAGCGGCCGAACGCTGTATTCGGCCAAGGTCATTCCCAACCGTGGTGCCTGGCTAGAGTTCGAGACCAGCAACAAAGACCTGCTTTCGGTCAAGGTCGATCGCAAGCGCAAGATTGCCGCGACTACTCTCCTGCGCGCCGTCGGCTACGAAAACAACGACGAGATCGGCGCCCTGTTCGCGACCGTAGACACCGATCCTGAACACCAGTACATCACCTCCACCCTGGACAAGGACCTGACCAAGACCCAGCAGGAAGCCCTGATCGAGGTCTACAAGAAGCTGCGCCCGGGCGATCCGCCGACCGGCGACAACGCTCGCCAGCTCGTGGAGAGCCTCTTCTTCAACTTCCGTCGTTACGACCTTGGGCGCGTCGGACGCTATAAGTTCAACAAGAAGCTGACCCCTGTCGTCGAGCGGATGGGCATCGAACTCGACCGCGAGCAGCGCATCATCACCCGCCAGGACATCGCCGCGATCGTCGGTCACCTAATCGAACTCAATCGAGGTCTCGGTACTCCCGACGACATCGACCACCTCGGCAACCGCCGCATCCGCGCCAACGGCGAGTTGATACAGAACGCATTCCGTGTCGGCCTGCTCCGCATGGAGCGCGTCGTCCGGGAGCGCATGACGATCCAGGAGATCGACAAGGCCACGCCGAACGCCCTCATCAACATCCGCCCCGTCGTGGCCGCGATGAAGGAATTCTTCGGCGGCAGCCAACTGAGCCAGTTCATGGACCAGACCAATCCTCTGGCCGAACTGACCAGCAAGCGTCGCTTGTCGGCTCTGGGACCGGGCGGCCTGTCGCGAGAGCGCGCCGGCTTCGATGTTCGGGACGTCCACCACAGCCACTACGGCCGCATTTGCCCGATCGAGACCCCGGAAGGCCCGAACATCGGCCTCATCGGCTCACTCGCCACGTACGGCCGAATCAACCCCTACGGCTTCATTGAAACGCCCTACCGCAAGGTGAAGCGCACGATCGCCTGGGACGACCCGACCATCGCCATCCATGAGACTGGCGCTGACGTGGTCGGCAAGGGTGGCGCGATCATCCTCAAGGCTGGCGCCAGGTTCGACGTGGCCGCAATCGCCGAACTCAAGCGGCAGAAGGCCCAGGCCTTCCCGATCCGGCCCGTCGTCACTGCCGAGATCGAGTACCTCGCCGCTGACGAGGAGGAGGAGCACCACGTCGCTCAGGCCAACGCCGAGCTGGACGCGGAAGGCCACTTCGTCCGGGACCGCATTCCGTGCCGCCATGGCGACCAGTTCCCAGAGGCTCGTCCGAGTGCCATCGAGTACATGGACGTCTCTCCCAAGCAGGTCGTCTCCGTGGCCACGGCCCTCATCCCGTTCCTCGAGCATGACGACGCCAACCGGGCCCTGATGGGTTCGAACATGCAGCGTCAGGCTGTGCCGCTCCTCGAGCCGGAGGCGCCGATCGTAGGCACCGGCATGGAGTGGCGGGCCGCTCTCGACTCCGGCCAGGTCCTCATTGCCCGCCGCGCCGGCGTGGTCACCAGCGTGACCGCGGACCGCATCCGGATCGAGCCGGATGCCGGCGATCTGGACGAATACCCACTCCAGAAGTATGTCCGCTCGAACCAGGGCACGTGCATCAACCAGCGGCCCATCGTCGACGTCGGCCAGCGTGTCGAGAAGGGCGACCCGATCGCGGACAGCAGCTCCACCGAGAACGGCGAGCTGGCCCTCGGCCGGAACGTCCTGGTGGCGTTCATGAGCTGGGAGGGCGGAAACTACGAGGATGCCATCGTCATTAGTGAGCGCCTCGTCAAGGAAGACTTCTTCACCAGCATCCACATTGAGAAGCACGAGTTGGAGTCGCGCGATACCAAGCTCGGGCCCGAGGAGATCACTCGCGACATCCCTAACGTCGGCGAGGAGTCCCTCAAGGATCTCGATGAAGAGGGCATCGTCTACGTTGGCGCTGAGGTGCAGCCGGGCGACATTCTAGTCGGCAAGATCACACCTAAGGGCGAGACCGAGCTGACCGCAGAGGAGCGCCTACTCCGCGCGATCTTCGGCGAGAAGGCCCGAGAGGTGAAGGACTCGTCGCTCCGCCTGCCTCACGGCGAGCGCGGCAAGGTCGTCGACGTCCGCATCTTCAGCCGTGAAGAGGGCGACGAACTCATGCCCGGCGTGAACCGCCTGGTCCGAGTCTCGGTCGCCCAGAAGCGTAAGGTGAGCGTCGGCGACAAGATGGCCGGCCGTCATGGCAACAAGGGCGTTATCGCCAAGGTCCTTCCGATGGAAGACATGCCCTTCCTGCCGGACGGCACGCCTGTCGATATCGTTCTCAACCCGCTCGGCGTGCCGAGCCGAATGAACATCGGCCAGATCCTCGAGACGCACCTTGGCTGGGCTCTCCACGAGCGCGGTCTCAAGGCTGCGACAGCAGTCTTCGATGGAGCGTCGGAGGAGCAGATCCGCGATGAGCTGCGCCAGTCCGGCCTACCAGAGGATGGCAAGATCACGCTCCTCGACGGCCGCACGGGCGAAGCCTTCGACCGTCCGATCACCGTCGGCTACATCTACATGCTCAAGCTCCACCATCTGGTGGAGGATAAGATCCACGCCCGGTCCACCGGACCTTACAGCCTCATCACGCAGCAGCCCCTGGGCGGAAAGGCCCAGTTCGGCGGCCAGCGCTTTGGCGAAATGGAGGTCTGGGCTCTCGAGGCGTATGGCGCGGCGAACATCCTGCAGGAGCTGCTCACCGTCAAGTCGGACGACGTCATGGGTCGAGTCCAGACCTACGAGGCGATCGTCAAGGGCGAGGAGATCCAGGCACCGGGTGTTCCGGAATCGTTCAAGGTTCTCATCAAGGAACTCCAGAGTCTCGGGCTCAACGTCGAGATACTCAACGAGAACGACGAGGAGATCCGCTTCGCAGAGGACTCCGGCACCTATCCGATGCCTGATCTGGGCGGCATCAACCTCGCCGGGTTCGAAGACTGATACAACTGCTCAAACGACGCGGCGCCTGAGCCCGGCCAGCCAGGCGTCGCCGATTCACGGTCCGAACTACGCCACCGAGCCAGCCGGTGGCGTGGAGGAGAGGAATGATCGAGGTTAACAACTTCAACGCGATCCGGATCTCGCTCGCCAGTCCAGAGCAGATCCGGGATTGGTCGTCCGGTGAGGTCACCAAGCCGGAGACGATCAACTACCGAACGCTCAAGCCGGAGAAGGACGGTCTCTTCGACGAGCGCATCTTCGGTCCCACCAAGGATTGGGAGTGCTACTGCGGTAAGTACAAGCGGATTCGGTACAAGGGCATCATCTGCGACAAATGCGGCGTCGAGGTCACGCGCTCCAAGGTTCGTCGCGAGCGCATGGGCCACATCCAGCTGGCCAGTCCGGTCAGCCACATCTGGTACTTCAAGGGGACCCCGTCGAGGCTGGGCATCCTGCTCGACATTAGCCCCCGCAACCTTGAGCGCATCCTGTACTTCGCCCTGTACATCGTTACTCATGTGGACGAGGAAGCCCGCCGACGGGCGCTCGCCGCGCTCGAGGACGAGGCGGAGGGTAGGGGCGGCAAGGGCGGTCGGGCTCTCACCGACCTCGAGGACGAGCTTAAAAGCCGTCTCCATCGCCACATGGACGAGCTGAACGTCGGCTTGGCGACCACCAGGGGCGAGCTCGAGCAGCAGCGGACGGCCCGAACCGAAGAGATCGTGGAGGCCGCCCAGCAGGTCGAGCGATTGCTGACCGCGCTCGGCAAGAGAGCGGCCAGTGACGCCATTGCTTTCCCAATCACGGGGGAGGTGGTGGTCGTGGCTGGTGAGTCCGCCGGTAAGGAGGCCACTGCCGCCCTCCGCAAGATCGTGACTGCCGAAACTGAGCGGGTCACGGCTGAGATCCAGCAGCGCGAGGCCGACGAGGACCGCAGCGTTGCCCAAAAGATCACCGACCTGCAGCTCTCGGTAGACGCCGAATTGGAGGCCGAGCGCGAGCGTTTGCGCCGAGAGGCCGACGGCGCCAAGGACGAGATCCGCAAGCAGCGCGACGAGATCGAGTCGATCAAGTCGCTCATGACCATGTCCGAGAACGACTTTCGCTACCTGGACGAGCGGTACGGGTCGGGCAGTCGCGGCGGCCGCATCTTCCACGCGGCTATGGGCGCGGAGGCAGTTCGAGACATCATCGGCCGGATGGAACTCGAGGAGCTAGGCAAGGCACTGCATGTCGAGGTCCGGACCTCGTCCGGCCAGCGCCGCAAGAAGGCCATCAAGCGGCTCCGCCTAATCGAGGCCTTCCGTCGCTCGGGCACCCGCCCGGAATGGATGATCCTGTCGGTCATCCCCGTCATTCCGCCGGATCTGCGGCCAATGGTCCAACTCGACGGCGGCCGCTTCGCCACGTCGGACCTCAACGACCTTTACCGACGGGTGATCAACCGAAACAACCGACTTAAGAGGCTTCTCGAGCTTGGCGCCCCGGAGATCATCATCCGCAACGAGAAGCGGATGCTCCAGGAGGCCTGTGACGCCCTGATCGACAACGGTCGGCGTGGTCGGGCCATCGCCGGGACCGGCAACCACCGCCTAAAGAGCCTCTCGGATATGCTCAAGGGCAAGCAGGGCCGATTCCGCCAGAACCTGCTCGGTAAGCGCGTGGACTACTCGGGCCGCTCGGTCATCGTCGTCGGCCCGGAGCTGAAGCTCCACCAGTGCGGCCTGCCCAAGAAGATGGCGCTCGAACTGTTCAAGCCGTTCGTCATGCGCCTTCTCGTCGAGAAGGGCTTCGCTCACAATATCAAGAGCGCCAAGCGCATCGTCGAACGCGTGCGGCCCGAAGTTTGGGACGTCCTCGAAGAGGTCATCAAGGACCATCCGGTCCTGCTGAACCGCGCCCCAACGCTCCACCGGCTGGGCATCCAGGCTTTCATGCCGGTCCTCGTCGAGGGCTCGGCTATCCAGATCCACCCACTGGTCTGCACCGCTTTCAACGCCGACTTCGACGGTGACCAGATGGCCGTTCACGTTCCGCTCTCCACTGCGGCGCAGGAGGAAGCGCGGACGATGATGCTTTCGACTGCCAACCTGCTCTCACCGGCGGACGGCAGTCCCGTCGTGGCCCCCACCCAGGACATGGTTTTGGGTTGCTTCTACCTGACCATGGAGAAGCCCCTGGCCGAGGGCAAGAAGCCCCGCCTCTTCTCAAGCGAGGGTGAGGCGATCCTGACCTACCAGCTCCGCGAGGTGACCCTCCACGAGCCGGTCGAGGCAATGGTTCGAGCCTGGGACGAGACCGTCGAGGCGGTTGTCGATCAGCGCGTCCGCACCACCGTCGGGCGGATCATCTTCAACCAGATCGTGCCGGATCGGCTCCGCTTCAAGAACGTGAACATGAAGCGAACGGAGTTGCGACGCCTCGTCGATGAGTGCTACCGCATCCTCGGTCCCGAGGAGACGGCCAACGTCGTAGACGGCGTCAAGGACGTCGGCTTCAAGTACGCGACCCGCGGTGGCATGACCATCGCCGTAACTGACATCGTCATTCCTACGGACAAAGCCAGACGTCTCACCGAGGCCGACGCCGCCGTCGATCAGATCGACCGCCAGTTCCAGCGTGGTCTGATCACCGAGGACGAGCGGTATGAGCAGGTCGTCGATGTCTGGCAGAAGACGACCAACGACCTCTCGACCGCGATGATGGACGGCCTCGATCCCTTCGGCTCGGTCCGGATGATGGCCGACTCGGGCGCTCGAGGCAACAAGGGCCAGATCAGCCAACTCGGCGGGATGCGCGGCCTCATGGCCGACCCGTCGGGCCGCATCATCGACGTGCCCGTGCGGAGCAACTTCCGCGAGGGTATGACGGTCCTCGAGTACTTCATCTCCACGCACGGTGCCCGCAAGGGCCTCGCCGACACCGCTCTCCGAACCGCCGACTCGGGTTACCTGACCCGCCGCCTAGTGGACGTGGCCCAGGACGTGATCACGCGTGAGGAAGACTGCGGCACTCAAGAAGGAAGCTGGATCACCAAGCCTGAGTCGGCCGAGATCGCTAGCAACGAGAAGGGCGCCTATCAGAAGCGAATGGTCGGTCGCCTTTCCGCGACTGATCTGTTCCATCCGGAGACCGCCGAGCAGATCGTTGCTCGCAACCAGGAGATCACGGAGGCGATCGCCTCCGCTCTCGACGAGTCGGGAATCGACGAGGTTCTCGTCCGTTCTCCGCTCTCGTGCGAAGCCCGCCAGGGCGTCTGCCGGCTGTGCTACGGCCGTAACCTTGCCACCGGCTCGCTGGTGGGCATTGGCGAGGCCGTCGGCATCATCGCCGCCCAGTCGATCGGCGAGCCTGGGACGCAGCTGACCATGCGAACGTTCCACACCGGGGGCGTGGCCGGCCTGGACATCACCGCCGGTCTGCCGCGTGTCGAGGAGCTGTTCGAGGGTCGCGTCCCCAAGGGCAAGGCCGAGATCAGCCACATCGACGGCATCGTCGAGATCGTCCGCGGCGATACCGGAACCCGCGTCAAGGTGACGAGCCGCGAACAATACGACATCCACATCGCCCTACCGGCCGGCACCGAGCTACTGGCCGCCGCGGGCGACCTAGTCGAGGCTGGTCAGGTAATCGCCCGATCCGAGAACGGCGACAAGTCCGTCGACAAGTCCGGAGATGTGGCCGCCCCAGCCAAGGGTTTTCTCGTCCGCGAGGGTGACGACCTGGTCGTTCGCTCCGAGGACATCGTCGAGCGCGAGTACGCCATCCCGCACAACGCCAAGCTCATGGTCGAGAATGGCCAGGAAATTCGGGCTGGTGACGCCATCACTGACGGCCCTATCAACCCGCAGGAGTACCTCGAGACGCGGGGCAAGGACTCCGTTCAGCGCTACCTGGTCAAGGAAGTCCAGAGGGTCTACCGCAGCCAGGGCGTGACTATCAACGACAAGCACATCGAGATAATCGTCCGCCAGATGCTCCGCAAGGTCCGCATCGACCAGCCGGGCGACACCGAACTCCTGCCGACCGAGCTGATTGATCGCCTCGATTTCGAGGAGGTCAACAACCGTGTTCTGGCCGAAGGCGGCGAGCCTGCCACGGCCCAGACAGTCCTGCTCGGCGTTACCAAAGCTTCCCTCAATACCTCGTCCTTCCTTGCGGCCGCCTCTTTCCAGGAGACCACCCGGGTGCTCACTGAGGCTGCCATCAACGGCGCCAAGGACCACCTTATCGGCCTCAAGGAAAACGTCATCATCGGCAAGCTGATCCCAGCGGGGACCGGCGCGCCCGCCAACATCGCTGCCGCTCGAGAGCGAGCGCGCCGGGCTGCCGAAGAGGCGCTGGCCGGTGAGTCGCTCGAAAGACTGCGTGGACCGGAGTACGAGTACAACCCGTTCCTTGAGGAGGCCGGGTCCCGGCCCTCCGAGGAGACGGCCGACCTCGCCTCGCTCCTGTCCTCTAGCTCCGGCGGTGAGGGGGGAGAGGATGACGGGGATTTCGTCAATCCGTTCCTGGAGGCCATTAGCGGCCAGTCGAAGGGCGACGCCGCAGCGCCGAACCTGGCGGGTCTTGAGGACCTTCTGGGCGAAGTGTCAGCCGGCGAGGTTCCTGCCGGCGAAGTGTCAGCCGGCGAGGTTCCTGCCGGCGAGGCGAAGATAGATAGTGAGTAGCTCCGGCGACCGCCGCTGGTCGCACTGAAGAGCGAGCGCGGAGAGTTGCCGCGGTCCCGCCTGAGGTTTGACACCCCGCCGGCGCCGCTGGTACACTCCGCCCTCGTGGCTTCTCCGAGGCCGTGATTGGCGTGCGCCAATCACGACTCTCGGTAAGTCAATCCGGACGGCGTTAGCCTACGTTTCACCGGCTAGATCGGGGAGCGGAGGTCCCGCCAGACCATCGAAGTAGTTTGCGCCTGACAGATCGTCTCCATGTCGCGACCGGTGCCGCATTGGCGGGCCATCGGACGTCGGAGGCCAACTCGGCGGCGCAGGTTCCCGTCGATTGGACTCACGCCGGGCCCAACTCGGGCGCGAGTTTGTAATGGCGACGGGATCGCCGACTGGATCCAGACCATTCATCAGCAGGTAAGCGAAAGGAGCAGCGTCTCCGTGCCGACGATCAGCCAGCTCGTGCGGCATGGCCGCCAGCCGAAGGTCCGGAAGATCAAGGCGCCGGCTATGCGCAAGAACTGGAACAGCCTTCGCCAGCGCCAGGTGCCCATCCCAGGTGCACCTCAGAAGCGTGGCGTCTGCCTGCAGGTGCGCACGATGACGCCGAAGAAGCCGAACTCGGCCCTTCGCAAGATCGCCCGCGTCCGCCTCACCAACCAGATGGAAGTCACGGCCTACATCCCCGGCATCGGCCACAACCTTCAGGAGCACTCGGTGGTCCTGGTGCGTGGCGGTCGCGTGAAGGACCTTCCGTCGGTCAAGTACCACATCATCCGAGGCACGCTTGACGCAGCTGGCGTCAAGGACCGTAAGCAGGGCCGCTCCAAGTACGGCGCCAAGGCCGCCCCGCAGAAGGGCAAGAAGTAACCGATGCCCCGTCGCCACACCATCGCTCGCAAGACAAAGTACCAGGGCGCCCCGTCCACTCGCCTCAGCAGCCGCTTTGCGACCAAGCTGATGACCGACGGCAAGCGTCATCTCTCTGAGCGTATCCTGCGCGAGGCCCTTGCCCGTGCCGAGGCCCAGGCTCGTAGGCCCGGCACCGAGGTCCTCGAGACGGCTATGCGTAACGCGACCCCCATCATCGAGGTCAAGCCGCGCCGAGTCGGTGGTGCCACCTACCAGGTCCCGGTCGAGATCCGCGGAGATCGCCGCATGTCGCTCGGAGTCCGCTGGCTTGTCCAGGCGGCCCGCAAGCGCAATGGCAAGAGCATGTCGGAGAAGCTTGCCGCCGAGCTCGTCGATGCCATGAACGGCCTCGGCGCCGCAGTCAAGCGTCGTGAGGACACCCACAAAATGGCAGAGGCCAACAAGGCCTTCAGCCATTTCAAGTGGTAGTCAGTTCCCAGTAGGAGAGATAGAGCCCCGTGCCACGTCAGGTTCCGCTCGCAAAGACGCGGAACATCGGAATCATTGCCCATATCGACGCTGGGAAGACAACGGTCACCGAGCGTGTGCTCTTCTATACCAAGAAGATCTACAAGATCGGTGAAGTCCATGAGGGCGCTGCCACCATGGACTGGATGCCCCAGGAGCAGGAGCGCGGTATCACCATTACTGCCGCTGCTACGAGCTGCGCGTGGAACGATCATCGAATCAACATCATCGATACGCCCGGGCACGTGGATTTCACGGTCGAGGTCGAGCGCAGCTTGCGCGTCCTCGACGGGGCGGTCGTCGTCTTTGACGGCGTTGCGGGCGTCGAGCCCCAGTCCGAGACGGTCTGGCGCCAGGCCGATCGATATAACGTTCCGCGAATCTGCTTCATCAACAAGCTCGACCGGACCGGGGCCGACTTCTGGCGCTGCGTGGACATGATCCGCGAACGTCTCGGCGCGCGGCCGGTGCCGATCCAGCTGCCGATAGGACTTGAGGACAAGTTCGTCGGTGTCATCGACCTGATCGCGATGAAGGCGATCATCTATCGAGCCGAGGATCTTGGCGCTGAGAGAGAGATCATGGACATCCCGGCGGATCTCCTCGATGCCGCCAAGGCCGAGCGCCAAAAAATGGTCGATGTCGTGGCCGAGATGGACGACGAGCTCACGCACAAGTATCTCGAGGGCCACGACCTCAGTGCCGATGACATCAAGCGCGGCCTGCGACTAGGGACGCTCGATTACCGGATCGTGCCCGTGCTGGCCGGCTCCGCCCTCAAGAACAAGGGCGTGCAGCCAGTCCTCGACGCTGTTGTGGACTACCTTCCGTCACCGCTCGACGTGCCGCCGGTTCACGGCGTGCATCCCGTGACGCATGCCGAAGTTCTGCGTAGCGCCGACGACGATCAGCCTTTCAGCGCCCTGGCCTTCAAGATCGCTGCCGACCCCTACGTCGGCAAGCTGGCCTACTTCCGGGTCTACTCCGGCAAGCTCAACGCAGGCTCCTACGTCTTCAATGCCGCCAAGGGGAAAAGGGAGCGGATCGGCCGCATTCTCCAGATGCATGCCAACCACCGTGAGGAGATCGAGACCGTCTACGCGGGCGACATCGCCGCGGCCGTTGGCCTGAAGGAGACCTTCACGGGCGACACGCTGTGCGACCCGGATCACCCAATCGTGCTCGAGTCGATCGTCTTCCCCGAACCGGTCATAGAAGTGGCCATAGAGCCAAAGACGAAGGCCGACCAGGACAAGCTGGCCATCGCCCTGCAGCGTCTGGCCGAGGAAGACCCCACCTTCCGCGTCCACACCGACGAAGAGAGCGGCCAGACCCGCATCGCAGGCATGGGCGAGCTGCACCTGGACGTTCTCGTGGACCGAATGGTCCGCGAGTTCAAGGTTGCGGCCAATGTCGGTCGGCCTCGAGTCTCCTATCGTGAGACCATTCGCCGCGCGGCCGAAGGCAACTACCGGCACGTCAAGCAGACGGGCGGTAAGGGCCAGTACGGCCACGTTGTCATCAAGATCGAGCCGAACGAGCCGGGCAAGGGCTACGAGTTCATCGACAAGATCGTCGGCGGCACCATTCCACGCGAGTACATTAAGCCCATCGACATGGGCATCCGCGAAGCGCTCAACACGGGTCCGTACGCCGGCTACCCGATGGTCGACGTCAAAGTGACGCTCTTCGACGGGTCGTTCCACGAGGTAGACTCGAGCGAAATGGCGTTCCGCATTGCCGCCTCGATGGCTCTGAAAGAGGCGGCCCACAAGGCCTCCCCGGCGATCCTCGAACCGCTCATGCGGGTCGAGGTCACCCTGCCCGAGCAGTTCCTCGGCGACGTAATCGGCGACATCAACGCTCGCCGCGGCCACATCGAGGCAATGGAGTCGCGTTCCTCCACCCAGGTGATCAGGGCGCGAGTCCCACTGGCCGAAATGTTCGGCTACGCCACCGACCTGCGGTCGATGACCCAGGGACGGGCCAGCTATTCCATGGAGTTGTCACATTACGCCGAGGTCCCCGCCAGCCTGGCGGCCGAACTCGTTGCCAAGTCCCGAGTCTAGTCAACCCAGCCCGCAGTAGGAGCGAGGGAGCAGCCCGCGATGGCGAAGAAGAAGTTCGAGCGGACTAAGCCGCACGTCAACATCGGCACTATCGGCCACATCGACCACGGTAAGACGACACTTACCGCGGCGATCACCAAGTACCTCGCTCTAAAGGGTGGGGCCGAGTTCCG
>JANYJI010000057.1 GCA_025358525.1 Chloroflexota bacterium
CGGAACTCGGCCCCACCCTTTAGAGCGAGGTACTTGGTGATCGCCGCGGTAAGTGTCGTCTTACCGTGGTCGATGTGGCCGATAGTGCCGATGTTGACGTGCGGCTTAGTCCGCTCGAACTTCTTCTTCGCCATCGCGGGCGTTCTACTCCATCTGGCGCGGCCGACGCCGCTACGGGGGTGGAGCCCTCAATCGGACTTGAACCGATGACCTCGTCCTTACCAAGGACGCGCTCTGCCAGCTGAGCTATGAGGGCCCGAGACCGAAATAGGACCGGTGTTCGTGATGGTGGGCAGGAGAGGAATCGAACCTCTACAGCCGAAGGCGGCTGATTTACAGTCAGCTGAGCTCACCACCTGCTCAACCTACCCACGAAACGGCCAGCCAATTCCGGTGGGTCCCCGTTCAGCGGCTGACTTCTTCAGTTGGAGCCGACGACGGGTCTCGAACCCGGAACCTGCGGTTTACAAAACCGCTGCTCTACCAATTGAGCTACGTCGGCGGGCGCAAGGGCAAGCTTACGCTAAGACCCCTGGGCGCCCGGGAATGATATGGGCTGGCCCCCTGGGCGGTCAAGCGCGACGGTACAAGCGAGCGCCAGGGACCTGCGAGGCTGGGTATGTGCCAATCATTGGCGGTCTCCTAGGCAAGGGTCGACCGCCTCAAGCGAGACTGGTACTCGCGCGAGACGGGCCCTCCCCTACTCGGTTGAGTCTGGCCTAGACTGAATTTCCAACCCGCCGGGCAGCAATGCGTCATCGTCAGCGGCGATATCGGCAAGCTTGGCGGCTGGCTCCTTGGAGGCGCCGGAGGAGGCTTTCGGCCGTCGCTTCCGGGATGGGGGCCCGTCTGGGGCGTCGGCTGGGGCGTCGGCTGGGGCGACTAAACCCACCGCGTGGCCCTCACCGCCGCGCTGGCTCGAGGCCTCGTACAAAAGGATCGAGCCAGCTACTGAGGCGTTGAGTGACGACACGTGCCCCAGCATCGGGATGCGGACCACCGCATCACAGCGGCGGCGCACAGCGGGCCCCAAACCCTGGCCTTCACTGCCAACCACTATCACCAGTGGCCCGCGCAGATCCGCCTGACGAGCCGTAAGCGGCGCCTCGGCATCGGAGCCGATAACGCGCAGGCCTCGAACATGGAGGTCCGTCAAGACCTCAGCCAAGTCGTCGACCGGAGCGAGGAGCAGATGCTCCACAGCCCCCGCTGAGGCCTTCACAGCAGCCGCAGAGAGAGGCGCCTGACGATGGGTCGGGTAGATCACGCCGTGGACGCCAGAGGCTTCGGCGGTCCGGAGCAAGGAGCCAAAGTTCTGCGGATCCTCGAGCGAATCGAGAACCAGAACGAACGGTGCCTCCTTGCGCTCAATGGCTCGAGCGAGGATGTCGTCCAGGCCTGCGAACTGGCGCCTGTCCGTAACGAGGGCGATGCCCTGATGACCGTCGAAGCCCGCCAGCGACGTCAGAGTGCCGCCCTCGACCTCTACAATTGAGATACGCAGGTTGGCCGCATGCAGGACAAGCTTCTCGAGAGCCTGGCGACGCTGCGGAACGACCAGGAGCCGGATTGCCTTGCGGCGAGCGATGAACGCCTCCTCAACGGGGTGGCGGCCAGCGATGAGTTCCTCGTCCTCGCCGAGAAGCCCTGCCGGTGGCGGCGTGGGTTGCCGGGTCCAAGGTGCTGGGGCAGGCATGCCAGGCCGGCCCGTTGGGCCTTGATAGCCACCCGAACGGGCTCGGTAATCGGGCCGCTGCGGTCGCGGCACGAATGGCGCCCGGGGCGCGGAGGGCTCGATTCGTTGGGTTGGTCCGGAGTCGGTGACAGACTCGAAGGCCACGCCATTGCCCAGCTCGGGGCCGGCGGCCGACTCAGGGTCAGCGAAAACTTCGCCGCTGCCGGCCGCATCTAGATCGAAGAACTCAGGCCGAAGAGCGTCTTGATTGACTCCGGTCGGCTCTTCTGCACTCGGCCGGGGCGGAGGGCCTTGTGGTCGTGCGCCACCGAAGCCAAAGCCAGGCCGCGCCTGGCGCGGTCCGGAACCGAAATCCTGCCGATAACCCGGTCTTGTCGGACCTGAGCGACCACCGGAACTCCATTCCTGGTCCGGACTGAAGCCTGGCCGTGAGCCGCTCAGATCATCGCGATACGGCGCCTCGAAGCCGTTTCGACGAGGGGCGTCGAAGCGCTCACGACGCGGCGCGGCTCCATACGCTCCGTGCGGCCTCGGCGGCCTCGGCGGCCTGGGAGACCACCCTTCGGCGGGCTGCCACTCGCGCCTTGGCGGCCGCGGCGGACCATCGTCGCCCCGGCTAGCGAAGCCGTCGTCATGGGCCTGCGGGGGTGGGCCTGCAGGACGGCCACCGTAGCTCGGTCCTCCTGGACGCGAACTGCCCTGCCGGAAATCGCGGGGCCCGCCGAATCCGCCCGGGCCGGCAGGACGAGGGCCGCCGAATCCGCCCGAGCCGGCAGGACGAGGGCCGCCGAATCCGCCCGGGCCGGCAGGACGAGGCCCGCCGAATCCGCCCGGTCTTGGGCCGAATGAGCGCCGACTATCGAAGCGTGGCCCATCGAAGCGTGGGCCACCATCGGGCCCACCCGCTCTGGTGTGCCCTTCCGGACCACCTTGGCCTGGGGCTCCCGACCCACCATGATGCGGCCCTTCGAACCGCTGCCCGTCGGGGCGTGGCCGCTTGTCGGCGGGTCCACGTCGCCCGGAATGCTGGTCCCCTGGCTTGTGTCGATGGTCAGGCAATTCTCAATCCGTTCGTCTTGTTCGGCTTCACAGGAGGCCGGGTGTCCGGGTGGTCAGAGTGGGCAACCACGTATCTGATCGATGTCGCAGGGGTCAGGCGTCTGACCCGCCGCAATGGCGGCGCCAGCCCCTGGGTCGTGTTTAGTCGGCGCGGCGCCAGCGCTGGCCATCGCGCGTGTCTTCAATCAGGACACCCCGCTCGACCAGCGCCATCCTCAGGCGATCTGAGGCAGCCCAGTCCATGCTGGCTCGGGCCGCGGCGCGTTCGTCGAGGAGTTCCTGAAGCCCAGATTCAAGCGTCTCGTCGGCAACAGGGGCAATCCCAAGCACCTGGTCAATGCCGCGAATGAAGGCGATCGCCCGTTGAGCGTCCGCCGTCGATAGCGTGCGGCCATCGATGCGCCGGTTCAGCTCGCGGATTAGCTCGAAGATCGCCGCGAGCGCCGGAGATATGTTGAGGTCGTCGTCGAGGGCCGTCTCGAAAGCTTCCCTCGTGCCGTTCAGTAGGGCCGGCAGCGAGTCGTCGGACGGGCATTCGGTCCGATATGCCGCGAGGGCGGCCATCAAGGCATCCAGCCGGTCGATCGCAGAGCTTGCCGCCTGGAGAGAATCCTCGCCGAACGAAAGGGGCATCCGGTAGTGAGCGGAGATGAGGGCCAGGCGAAGGGCACGCGGTGAGACGCCGTCGCTCAGGATGTCCGCCACCGTGGAGATGTTGCCCGTCGACTTGGCCATCTTCTGGCCGTTCATCTGGAGAAAAGCGCAATGCAGCCAGTAGGCCACGAACATCTGGCCGGTCGTGGCTTCGCTCTGGGCGATCTCATCCTGGTGGTGCGGGAAGATCAGATCTATGCCGCCGGTGTGGATGTCAAAGGACGGCCCAAGGTAAGCCATGCTCATGGCCGAGCATTCGATATGCCAGGCAGGTCGGCCCGGTCCGATCGACGTTTCCCAGCTCGGCTCGCCCGGCTTCGGACCCTTCCAAAGAGCGAAATCGCGCACGTCATCCTTGCCGTACTCGTCGGCCTCGACCCGCTCGCCGACCCTCATTCCTGCGGGGTCCAGCCGCGCCAGGCGGCCGTATTGCGGCCATGATGAAATCCGGAAGAAGATCGAGCCGTCTTTGGTCGCATACGCGTGGCCGGCTTCGAGCAGCTTGGATATGAGGTCGACCATCTGCGGGATGTGCTCGGTCGCCTTGGGCATCACGTCCGGCAACGTCATGCCGAGCGTGGTCATGTCGGACAGAAAGAGCTGCTGGAAGCGCTCCGAGATCTCGCCGATAGACGCGCCCTCGGCCAGACTCCGTTTGATGACCTTGTCATCTACATCGGTGACGTTCATGACCCAGGTCACGCGCAGCCCGCGGTAACGGAGGTAGCGCACGAGAAGGTCGGCGAACAGGAACGATCGAAAGTTGCCGACGTGGGCCGGGCCATAGACAGTTGGGCCGCAGCTGTAGATGCGGACATGACCGGGCTCGAGGGGCACCAGTTCGCGCGTGGCGCCGGCCATCGTGTCGTGCAATTGGATGGTCATGGCTCTCCCTCTGGAGCCGCAGCGGTCTCACCGCCGGCGTGTACCGCCACCTCAGCAGCCGGCACGAGCCAGGCTATCGCGCTGGCAGAAATGGACCGCCCGGCGCCCTCTGAGCCGCCAAGGTTTCCGCTCGAGGCCTTCACGTTGACGGCGAGGGTCTCCACACCGAGCGCGGCCGCGATTGCCTCCCCCATTGCGGGCAGCAGCCGGGCCAGTTTGGGGCGCGAGGCCACGATTGTCAGATCAATGTTGACGAGTTGCCACCCAGCGGCCCGAACCTTCTCGGCAGCGGTCGAGAGCAGGATGCGACTGTCGATGCCGGCGGGCGTACGCGAGTCCGCGGGGAAGAGCCTACCGAGGTCACCCAGGCCCGCCGCCCCAAGAAGCGCATCCGCCACGGCGTGGAGGGCAACGTCGCCGTCCGAATGACCGGCCAGGCGAGGCGCGCCCTCGATCGAAAGGCCGCCCAAAACGAGCGGCTGGCCTGGCCCAAAGGGGTGACTGTCGGTGCCCAGCCCAATTCGACCGAAGGGCAGGCGGGCGGCCGGCGGTTCAATCGATCCGCGGGTGGGCGAAGCCGGACGGCCCGGCACGAGGCCGCCGTCGAGCATCACCCTGGCGCGTTCGAGGTCCACGAGCACGGTCACCTTCAGGTTGGTCGCTTCGCCGACAATTGCTTGGACAGGGATTCTACAGGCCTCCAGCAGAGAGGCCTCATCGGTCCATATCTCAGGTCCGTCCGGGGCGTGCACGGCATAGGCTCGCTCGAGCAGACTGCGCTTCACGCCCTGCGGCGTTTGGGCCGCAACTAAGTCCTGTCGGTCAACTGTGGCGCCGACCCTCTTACCGTCGAGGCGCTTCAGCGTCTCGGTCACCGGCACGACAGGGATAGCCGCGCCGTACATCGCCGCAGCTCGAGCCACCGCCCGCACTAACTCCGGGCTGACGAACGGCCGCGCGGCATCGTGAACGAGGATCACGGGATCGCCGGACCAGGGGTCGCCGTGAGCGACGGCCTCGCCTCCGGCCAGCGCCGCCACCCCGGCCGCGACCGAATCCTGGCGACGCTCCCCTCCGGCGACCACGGCCACCACCACTTCCGGCAGCCAGGGAGCGCTTGCCACCTCAGCCAAACGCCCCGGGGACGTGGCGATGACCATCCGCTCCACACCGGCCGCAGCCAACGCCTCGACTGACCAGCGCAGAACCGGTTGCCCCGCCAGATCGGCTTGAAGCTTGTCAATTCCCCCCATCCGGCGGCTGGATCCGGCCGCAACCACGACCGCGTGGATCGAGTGGGCCAGGGTTTCGTCCGGGGGCTCCTCCTCTCCGGTCACTCCTCGTGAACCTGGGCGAAGACCATTCGCCCCATCACGGTCTGCAGGACGCGAGTGACTCCCACATCGAGGTCATGACCGACGAGGCGCGAACCGCCTTCGACTACAACCATCGTGCCATCGTCAAGGTAGCCCACTCCCTGGCCCGGTTCCTTGCCCTCCGTGATCACCTTGATCCGGAGCGAGTCGCCCGGTAGCAGGGCCGGCTTGAGGGCGTTAGCGAGCGAATTGATGTTCAGGACTCGAATCGACTGGAGGTTCGCGACCCTGTTCAGGTTGAAGTCGTTGGTCAGAATGGCCGCACCCCTCGTCCGCGCGAGCGCGACCAGCTTGCCGTCGACATCGGACGCCTCGGCGGGATCGTCATCGACAATATCGACAGGTGTGGGGCCGTCCTTCTGGAGGCGGGCCAGAATCTCAAGTCCGCGCCGGCCTCGACTGCGTCGCTGCGTCTCCGAGCTGTCGGCGATGTGTTGTAGCTCCTCCAGCACGAAGTGCGGAACTACCAGCCGGTGATACAGGAAGCCCGAATCCACGATATCTGCGATGCGGCCATCGATGATGGCGCTGGTGTCGACCACAACCTCGGTCTCATTACCTCGCGCCGAAGGGGCCGAGTTGTCGCGCCGAACCAAACCCGCGGCCTCAGCGGCCGCCACGAGGTCC
>JANYJI010000101.1 GCA_025358525.1 Chloroflexota bacterium
CGAGGGGATGGAGCGGCGCCGTCCGGGCGAGATGTCCGGCGGCCAGTCGCAGCGCGTGGCCGTCGCCCGGGCACTGGTCACGGAACCGAGCGTCGTCTTCGCCGACGAACCGACGGGCGCCCTGGACACGATCGCGGGCGAACAGGTCATGGAGCTGCTCACGTCGGCGGCGGCGCAACAGAACACGAGCGTCCTGCTGGTCACGCATGAGGCTCGAGTCGCCGCCTTCGCCCAGCGTGAGATCGTGGTCCGAGACGGGCGGGTCAGCGGATCGGCTCGATGAGGTTTTCGGAGGTTCGACTGGGCGTGCGGCTTGCCCTGGCGGACGGCCGGCGGTCCGCCATCGCGTTTGGGCTGACGGCGCTTGCCGTCGCCATTGGGACGGGCGTCTTGCTGTTCGCGGTCTCGTTCATGCCGGCGCTGGCGGAACGCGACTCTCGAGCGGCGTGGCGTGAGATGGTGCAGATCGGGGATACGTCTCAGCCGCGGTTGCGCATGGCGGTCTTCCAGGATCAATACGCCGGCCAGACGCTCGTCCGCGTCTTCCTCGCGCCCTTGACGGCGGACGCCCCGTTTCCGGTGGACGCGCCGGTTCCGGCGGGTTTGTCCAAGCTGCCGGCGCGGGGCGAGGCCTACGTTTCGCCCGCTCTGGCCGATCTACTGGCCCGCACCCCCGCCGACGAGCTGGCGCCGCGGATCGGGACAGTCGTGGGGACCATCGGGCCGGAGGGGCTGCGCTCCCCACAGGAGTTGATCGCGGTCATGGGAGCGGACCCTGCCCAACTCCGGGGCTGGGCGAGCCCGATCGTCGGTTTCCGCACCGAACCAGCGCCCCATAACCTGCCCCCGATTGCGGTGCTGATCCTCGTTCTGGCGGTCGTCGGCGCGCTGGCTCCGGTGGCCGTGTTCGTGGCCACGGCGACGCGCCTGGCTGCTACGCGGCGCGAGCAGCGGCTGGCGGCGTTGCGGCTTATCGGTGCCACTCCCGCGCAGGTGGCGCGGCTGGCGGTGGTGGAGGCTCTGCTCTACACGGGAATCGGCGCCCCGGCGGGGATTCTCGTATTCGCTCTGACGCGGCCGCTGGTGGCGCAGATTCCGCTGGATGGGGGCACGTGGTGGCCGGAAACCATCACGCCGCCCCTCGCCGAAGCGCTGGCGCTCATCGTCGTTGTGCAGGTGGTCGGCGCGCTGGCGGCGCTGGCCGGGATGCGGCGGTTGTCGCTGTCGCCGCTCGGCGTCCAGAGGCACGTCACGCCCCCACAGCCGAGCGCCTTGCGCCTCGTACCCACGTTCGCGGGCGTGGTGTCGCTGGTGGTCAGCCTCAGCATCTTCCGAAACTTGAGCGGCGAAATTGGGCCGCTGGCGGTCGTGGGTGCGTCTTTCGCGATCATCATCGTCGGCATCGCCTTCGCCGGGCCGTGGCTGACCGCCCTCGTCGGCCGGGTTCTCGGTCGTATCGCCCGGGGGCCGTCCGCCCTGCTGGCCGGGCGGCGCCTGTCCGATGACCCACGCGGTTCGTTCGGTTCGATCGCCGGGGTGATCATGGCCGTCTTCGTCGCCAGTGCCTTCTTCACGTTCGCGGCGTACGCAACGGCGCACGCGGGCGACTTCAATCCGATGCGGCCCGGCGTGGTTCTGGCCGTGCCTCATGGCAGGAATTCCGCCGAGACCGCAGCGGCGCGATTGCCCAACGTGGAGGGGGTGCGATCGGTTCTGGCCGTCAGACAAGTCGTATTGACCGATTCGAGGGGCTCGAATGAGATGCAGGCCTGGGTGGTGCCGTGCGACACGCTCATGGCGGCGATGGCGATCCCGGACGCTTCGTGCGGGTCGGCGCGCATCCACACAATCCTGCCGCCGGGCGGTTCGCTGGAGTCCCCATACGTGGCTCAGGCCTTCGACGATAAGGGCGTCAGGATGCCGCCGGAAGAGTTCCGAGTGGACCCGGCCACTGTGGCGCCGCTCGTGCCCGACGCCTCGAGCGTCCAGGGGTTGCCGGATGTGATCCTCGATCCGTCTACCTTCGGCGATGCGGCGGCCGGCTTCCCCGTGACGCGGCTGTACGTGACGACGGACGGCGTGGCGGCGAGCGGTGAGCGGGTCCGGGCGGCGGTCCAGGCCGTAGACCCGACGGCCTGGGTATCTATCACGAGCGGCAAGGTCAGCTCCGTCCCGCAGTTCGCCGAGGTGGCCCGGATTGTCGGACTGGGTCTGATCGGTTCGCTGCTGCTGGCTGGCTGCAGTCTTGCCGTGGCGACCATGACGGGGCTGCTCGAGCGGCGCCGCGAGTTCACCTTCCTGCGGGCGGCCGGGATGCCGGTCTCGCGGCTGCGAGTGCTCGTGCTCCTACAGGCCGGCGTGCCGCTCGTCGTTGTCTCGGGCTTCAGCGCGTTGCTGGGCGTGGGCGTGGCGCAGGCCATTGTGAGGATGGCGTCCGCA
>JANYJI010000066.1 GCA_025358525.1 Chloroflexota bacterium
TTACTCCACCGTGACGAGCGAACGCAGCTTGCTGAGGGTGGATGCCGTGACGATCTTGCGAGTCACCAGATCGTCGACCTTGGTGAACCGTTGCTCCTGGCGTGAGGCAATGATCTTCTGGGCCGTGACCGGCCCGATCCCAGACAGCGAATCGAGCTGCTCGGCCGTGGCAGTATTCAGGTTGATTGGCCCGGGAGGAGCCGAAACGCCCGCCCCGGACACGCCACCCGCTTCCGTCGCCCCGGACGCCCCGCTCGACGCCTCGCCTCGTCGCGGCACGACAATCAGCTGCGCATCCTGAAGCTTCGCCGCCTGGTTGAGTTTCGTCTCGGCCGTTCGCGGATCGACCTCGGTCGAGTAGCCCCCGGCTGCCTTGATTGCGTCCCCTACACGCGAGCCTGAGGGCAGGGAGTAGAGGCCCGGCCGCGCCACCGCTCCGGCAACCTGCACCACCACGACTGCAAGCGATGGGCCCGCGCCCGGCCCGCGGCTCGCACCTGGCCAGTGGCTTGCGCCTGGCCAGTGGCTCGCGTCAGGTGCGCCGCTCTCTGGCGATGCTACGACCTCCACCTGGCCGGTCGGCCGCATGGCCACGATTCCGGCGACGGCCAGGGAACCGACCACGAGCAGAGCCGCGGCCGCCAGTACCAGCCGGTGTCCGCCGAGCATGCCTCGCCCGGAGCCGCCTGCTGCTCCGCCCTCGCTCCTACCGTGGCTCCTACCGTGGCTCCTACCGTGGCTCCTACCGTGGCTCCCACCCTCGACGGCGCCGGCCTCCGACGGTTCGAGCGCCCGCCAGGGCGCGTTCATATCCATCGGCATCTCCGATTGCGTGCGCGGCGGGGTTCGCTGCGAACGTTATCGGCTGCCGCTCACCTGCGGCTTATCCGCGGCTTATCCGCGGCTTATCGCGTGCTTATTGGGCGGCGCAGCGCTGGCTACGGTGCCCGCGTGACGATCTCCTGCAGGTACGCGTCGATCTCGGGCACGGATCGCAGGGCCCGTTCGAAGTATGTGTTGACCGCGCTAAGCGCCGCGTCCTGGACGCCGGGCATATCCTCAACACGGTCGGCCCCGCCCTTGGTCGCCTCGACTGGATGCTGTCCGAACTTGACCTCCCACAGCCGATGGCCGAGCCCGTTCGCGGTCGCGAGAGCCTTATCGCGGATCATGTCGGCCAGGACCGTGCAGGCCTCTTTGCGGGTGTCGGCAACGATATTGATGCGCTCGAAGAAGTCGCAGTCGGCCGGGAAGGCGTCTGTCTTGCTTTGGGCGGCCGAACCGGAGATCGACAGCGCGGTCAGAACCTGCGGCGGTCGATCCTCGAAGCCGACGATCTTCCCCATTTCGCTGAAGCGGGCGAGGTCAGCCGGCTGGAAGTCGAGCATGGAGACGCGGTGGCCGTACACGCCCGTGTTGACGTCGCCACGAGATCGCCGCCGCTCGACTCGGTCGCCATTGCGGGGACCCATTCGGTGGCCTCGCGCTCATCCAGCTCCACGCCCAGACGGGCGGCCGATTCGATCACGCGGGCGATGGCATCGGCGCGTTCTGTCGGCTCGCCATTGGCGGGGCCGCCAGCGGGCGCACCCTCGGTTTCTGACTGCATGGCGGCTCCCCCTCTGCGTATCCCCGACTCCCGGGCTGGGCCGATTGTGCGGCCGGAGACCGGGGATTCCAGCCCGACGCCATCGATCCGTCTCGTTGCTTTCGCCTGCCCGCCCGCCTCGGCCCCGCCCGCCTCGGCCGCCGTCTCGGCCCCCGATCCTGCATTTGTCCGGTCCCACCGGACAGGAATGGCTCGAAATGCGGGCTCCGGCCCGCCCGCCACCTTGCTGGGCGTTTCTGAGCGGCGAGGGACCCGCAAATGGCCGAATCGTGGCCATCTGGCCTCTTGGAGCCGGTGCGGGGGGAGACCGGCGGCCGCGGAATGACCAGATCGTGCTGGGCGACCCGAAGCTGTCCGGTACAGCCGGACAAATGCAGGATCGGGCCAAAGGACGGCCCTGGCCGGCCTGACCCAGGGCAGCTCTCGCGATTGACTCGCGCCGAGACCTTCGACCCGATTCTCCCGGCCGGACGTCATCCTTGGCGGACGCGGCTCGCTGTGCCACCCCTCGACTTGCTTGGCGCACGACCTACGGTTTCGAGCCCTCGAGATCGCTAGAGCGTGAGGCAGGTCGGCGCGCTACTGCCGTAAGCTACCAGTCCCACGGGGTGGATGAATTCGATGGATCGTGCCACGCTCTCTTGGGCAAGACGTGTCGCAAAATCGGTGGCAGGTGGGCGCACTCACGCTTGTGATCGCAGCATCGGCAGTGGCATGCGGATCGGCGGCTCGAACGGCTTCACCGGGCGACTCAGCAGCAACTCCGTCGTCCTACCGCACGACGATGTTGACCAGCTTGCCACCCGCGTGGATCACCTTGAGGGGAGTCTTGCTCTCGAGGGCGGCCACGATCTTGGGCCGAGCGAGGACGAGCCGCTCCAGCTCCGCTTCGGGTAGCCCAATCGGGACCGTGACGCGATCGCGCAGCTTGCCGTTGACCTGGACCGGGACCTCGCGCTCGTTCTCGGCCGCGGCCGCCTCGTCCACCGCGGGCCAGGCCTGCGTGTGGATCGACGACCACGCCTCGCCGCCACGCGGAGCCTCGCCGCCACGCGGAACGTCGCCACCACGCGGAGCCTCGCCGCCACGCGGAACCTCGCCCCGGGCCTCGGCCAGGCGCGACCACAACTCCTCGGCGATGTGTGGCGCGGCCGGGGCCAACATCAGCAGCATCAGCCGCATCGCCTCATTCCAGGCCGCTCCACCCGCAACCGCGGTCCCGCGGTAGCGCTGGAGCAGGTTCGACAGCTCCATCAGATGCGCGACCATGGTGTTGAAACGCAGCTCGGCATATTCGACCGAAACCGCCCGCAGCGTCTTGTGCGCCGCCTTTCGCAGAGCCTTCTCCGCCGCGGCGACATCCTGGTTGGCCGGCAACGCGCCAGACTCCGGATCGCCGGCCTCGACGCCATGCGGGTCCAGCGCCGCGTACCAGACTCGGTTGAGGAAGCGGCTGATTCCGCCGATGCCGGTCGGGCTCCACGGCCCGCCCTGGTCCCACGGCCCCATAAACATCAGGAAGAGCCGAACGGCGTCGGCGCCGTAGCGCGAAACGATCTCGTCCGGGTCCTGGACGTTGCCGCGCGACTTGCTCATTCGCTCGCCGTCGGCGCCCAGGATCTGGCCCTGGTTGAAGAGCCGCTTGAACGGCTCGCGCTCGTGGACCAGGCCCACGTCCGCCAACGCCTTGGTGAAGAAGCGGGCGTAGAGCAGGTGCATTACGGCGTGCTCGGCGCCGCCCGTGTACTGGTCGACCGGGCACCAGCGGGCTTCGATCGATCGATCGACCGGTGCGCTCGAATAGGACGGCGAAAGATAGCGGTACCAGTACCAACTCGAGTCGATGAAGGTGTCCATCGTGTCGGTCTCGCGCCGAGCCGGGCCGCCGCACTTCGGGCAGGTTGTGTTGACGAACGCGGCGTCCGACTTTAGCGGGTTCTCGCCGCGCCCTTCGTAGTCGACCGTCTCCGGTAGCCGAACCGGCAGTTGATCTTCCGGCACCGGCACGATGCCGTCCATCTCGCAATACACGACCGGGATCGGCGTGCCCCAGTACCGCTGGCGGCTGATCAGCCAGTCGCGCAGCCGGAAGTTCACCGAGGCCGCGCCCTTGCCCTGCGACTCCAGCATGGCGACGATTGAGGCGAAGCCTTCCTTGGCCGGCAACCCCGTGTGCGTGCCCGAGTTGACCATGCGGTCGGTCGTTCCGTGGGCGATGTAGGCTTCCTCCAGCGGAACCGAAACCTCTGCGTCCGAAACCTCCGGACCGGCGATGACCCGACGAATTGGGAGGCCGAATTTGCGGGCGAAGTCGAAGTCGCGCTCGTCGTGGGCGGGGACGGCCATGATCGCGCCCGTGCCGTATCCGGCCAGGACGTAGTCGGCGATCCAGATCGGGATGCGCTCGCCGTTGACGGGGTTGACGGCATACGACCCGGTGAACACGCCGGTCTTCTCGCGCTCGGTCGACATTCGCTCGATCTCGGTTTGGCGGCCAGCCTCAGTCACGTAGGCGCCGACTTCGGCCGCTCGGTCGGGATGCGTCAGCTTGGGCACGAGCGCGTGTTCGGGCGACAGGACCATGAAAGTGGCCCCGTACAGCGTGTCGGGGCGGGTCGTGAAGACGCGGAGTTCCCTGCCCGCAGGCACATCGCCATCGGGCTCCCGTCCCGATGGCTCTTCGTCGGCACCAGGTTGGGCTTCATCCGCGGCCGTGGTGAAGACAACCTCGGCGCCCTCGGATCGGCCGATCCAGTTGGTCTGCATGATGCGGATCGGCTCGGGCCATTCGATGCCGGAGAAGTCGAGCAACTCGTCGGCGTACTTTGTCGTGCGCAGGTACCACTGGTCCAGGTCGCGCTTCTCCACGCGCGCCCCGCAGCGCCAACAGTGGCGGTCCGTGCCCTCAACCTGCTCGCGGGCCAGCGTTCCGTCGTTGGGGCACCAGTCGACGGGGGACTTCGCCCGATAGGCGAGGCCGGCCGCCAGGAACTTGAGGAAGATCCACTGATTCCAGCGGTAGTAGTCGGGGTCGCAGGTGACGATCTCGCTCTGCCAGTCGAAGGTCGCACCCATCGTGCGCACCTGCCGCCGCATCTTGTCGATGTTCGCCGAGGTCCACGCGCGGGGGTGGATCTTGTTCTTGATTGCGGCGTTCTCCGCCGGTAGCCCGAATGAGTCGAAGCCGATCGGCAGGAAAACATTCTCGCCGTGCATTCGGTGGAAGCGCGCCAGCGCATCGGTGGGAGTCATGATGTACCAGTGGCCGATGTGCAAGCTTCCCGACGGATACGGGTACATCGTCAGCAGGTAGAACTTGGGCCGATCATCGTCGGTCAGGTCTGTGTCGTGAAGGCCAAGCTCCGCCCAGCGCTGCTGCCAGCGCGGCTCGATGGCCGTGGGCTCGTAGCGGTCGATGCGGCTGTGCTCTGGTTCCGACACGTTGGACCTCTCGCTGACTGGCTGTGCGGGCGGGCGTGCGGCTCCTCCTGGTTGGGCGCGCTCGAACGACGTCAGTTTAGCCGGGCCGCATTGCTGGGTCCGATCCGCGGCGGCCGCGTTGGCCGCGTGGCTGGGTCGCGTTGGCCGCGTTGCTGGGTCCGATCCGCGGCAACCACGTTGGCCGCGTGGCGGCCGCGTTGCTGGGTCGCCCCGTGGCTGGATCGGATGGGCCGACCGGGCCGGGGTTCGCCTCCCCCGTTGCCGCGAATTAGCCATCTGCTAGCCCGGGTAGCACCGGAACAACATTCTGCCCCGCTGCGAGCTTTCGACACGTGCAGCAGGCTACGTTCGCGGCAGCCTCACGCTCGGTGATCGCCCCGTTGAGGTCCCATTCCCCGTCTCGCGTGGGGTTGTGCGCCCAGATCCTGGTCCCGTGCTACCCCCGTTTGAATCTGACCAGAAGGCAGTGCCGGAACCGGCCAATGACGGGTCACGCAGTAGCTTGCGTAATTGTCGCCCGTCCAGCGGGAGTCGGCCCCGTAGAAGGGTCGCGTGTTCTCGTACGTGGCGCCGATTGGTGCCCGTGTCGGCCACGATCAGCCAGACGCTCACGAGCTTCGGTTTCCAACCGCGGCCCTCAACAATCTGTCGGCTCAAGCGGTGTTTTCGATCGAGTGTTCCAAGCAACTCGTTGACGTCGACCAGAGTGGTCTTCACCTCGACAACCAACAGGTGCTCGGTCCCAGCATGCCAGGCGAGCTGGTCGATGATGCCGCGTTCGCCGTATATCGCGAAGGACACCTCGGGCTCAACAATCCAGCCGGGAGTCCGCGCGACCAACGCAGCGAAGCTCTCGGCGAGCAGGGAATGGCGACGATTGAGCAACCGATCTAGCTCGCCGCCCCGCCACCGGCCTAACAAATCGAGGCGGACGTCCAGCACGGCCGCGATGCGCCGGATCGTGGTCAGCGACAGACTCCCGCAGTGGCCGCGCTCTACCAGCGAGATCGTGGCATGAGAGACTCCGGCCGCGCCGGCAACGTCCTGCTGTCGCAGATGGCGTCGTTGCCGAACGGCCCTGATGGCGGCGCCAAGTCGGAGGTCATCCACGCAGTGAGTGTGGCGTGGGCACCTTTACGCACGCTTATCTGTGCCACTGAGGTGGGCCGCCGGCTTCGCGGTCCACCGGTTGGAGGGCCAGCGGCGCCACCCGGCCCGCAGGCGCCATCTTGGCGAACGGGGCAGCCACGACCGCGGTCGAGTTCCGCGGGGATTGGTGGAGCTACAGGGACTCGAACCCTGGACCTCCTGCATGCCATGCAGGCGCTCTTCCAGCTGAGCTATAGCCCCACGATTCACGCTCAATCAGAGCGTCTTACTGGTTTTGGCCTTGACTTGACCGCTTCGAGAGCGTAAAACTGAGACATTCCGATCCGAGTTCTGGAGTTCTCGAAGTGACCAGTCAATTCCCGGCCAGCGCGCCGAATGATAGCAAATCGGCACTCGCGGCGGACGTAGCGAGTTTCGGCCGCCATTGCAGAGCGGGCAACCTGTCTCCTCGAACAACCGAGACGTACATGGACGCCGCGTTGCGACTCGCGGCATTTCTTGCGAACCACGGCATGCCGACCGATCTTTCCGAGATCCGCCGCGAACACTTTGAGTCGTTCATCGCCGACCAGCTTGACCATTTCAAGGCGACCACTGCCCACAATCGTTACCGGGGCTGCCAGGCCTTCTTCCGATGGGCGGTCGACGAGGGGCTCGTGAAAGAGTCGCCGATGGCACGCACGAAGCCCCCGCGGCTGCCGGAGGAACCGCCGGCGATCCTGCGTGAACCGGAGCTCCGAGCGCTCCTCGGCGTCTGCGAGGCCGATAAGAGCTTCGCCGGGATCCGAGACGCCGCCCTTGTCCGGATTTTCCTCGACACGGGAGCACGCCGCGCGGAGATCGCGAACCTTCGGTATGACCCGAGCGACGAGCTGGTCAACGACGTTGACCTAGACCAGGCCCTCATCCGTGTGCTCGGCAAGGGCCGGCGCGAGCGGGTCGTGCCGATTGGGAACAAGGCGATCCGTGCTCTCGATCGCTACCTGCGGGTGCGAGTAAAGCATCAGGGCAATAGCCAGCCCTGGCTCTGGCTCGGCCTCAAAGGTCGCCTGACCGACTCCGGCATCGCTCAGGCAATCCGAGACCGTGGCACCGCCGCTGGCCTCGGTAGCAAGGTTCACCCTCACCAACTCCGCCACACCTACGCTCACCAGATGCTCGCTGCCGGCATGCAGGAGACCGATCTGATGCGAGTCGCGGGCTGGCGCTCGAGAACGATGCTCCAGCGCTACGCGGCCTCGACTGCAACGGAGCGGGCGATCGCCTCCGCTCGAAAGATGAGCCCGGGTGACCGGCTTTAGCACCGCGCTGACGAACCAATCCGTTCGTCGCCACGCGCCGCCAATGCTCCTCGCCATGGACGGGCGAGCTGCTCGCCGGCGAGAGGATGCGGACGGCACCGATCACAGCCTGGAGATCCGGCTGGACGCTCACCGGCCCACCCGTGCGCAACCGAGCGTGGCGAGACCTTCCGCGAGGTTCGCGAGCTCGTTTCGCCGCGCGATCCGATCCCACCATTCGGGCAGTCCTGCCTGGAGAGCACCGGCGCCGAGCCAGGCGCCGACGAGGTTGCCGGCCATCGACGCAATCGTGTCGGTGTCGTGGCTCGCGTTGGCGCCCGTCACGAGAACCGACCGCAGATCGCCCGGCGACCGAAGGAACGCGTAAATAGCCGCTGGCACGCTCTCGAGCACGAAGGCCCCGGTCCAGGATTCCTCGAAGACATCGGCCGGGTCCCGATCGAGCCAGCCTGGGACTTCCCGGAGACGGTCACGCAGGTAGACGAGGGTCTCGGGTGGTCGGCGTGTCGGCGTCGGCGACGTCTCGATTTGGGCGATGGAGGCGACCAGGAAATCGATGAACTCGAGAGCGTCGAACGTGCCTGCTCCGACGGCGGCCCGTCGAGCGAGGTAGCCAACTCCCGCCGCCATGGCCACCGTGCCCGCGACCCCGATCTCACCGCCGTGCGTAGGTAGGGCGAAGCGGACGGCGTCGACTAGGAGCTCACCCGGCGTTGGATCGAGCGCGTGGATCAGTCCCACCGGGGCCGTTCGCATCGCTGCCCCGTTGCCCGACGAGTCGAGCTCCGGTCCGACTTCGTCCCACCGTCGGCCCTCCGCAAGGAGATGAATCGCCTTGCGCGTCGCCCGGCCGACGCCCCGGCCCGTCGGGAGCCAGTCGACGAGGCGCCGCGTGAAATCGCGGGGATCGAACTGGCCGCCGGTTGCGACGAGGCTCTGGCCCACCACAGCCGTTAGCTGCGTGTCGTCGGTCCAGTGCGCGCCCTCTGCTGGTAGGTCGTTGACTCCAGCGGGGCCGTACCGGTCGAGGATTCGCTCCCGCGGCCAGCCCTCGACGAGGCTTCCGAGTTCGTCGCCAAGGGCACCGGCCAGAAGCGAGCCGATACAGCGATCGCGATAGACGCCGGCGTCCAACCGGTCGACGAGGTCGTCCGGCCAAGCAAGCGTTGTCGACACGACGTACCGATCCATCGGGCTATCTTCCATCACCGGTTGTTCGTCCGTGGGCAGGTACCGTCGGAGCTCAACCGGACGAGGCGGATCCGAACGATCGGGCCCAGCCCAGGCGTCGTGGTCGGTCCCATGTTTAGGGGTCTCCAAGGGATACGGATTGGGGAACAAGTTGGTAGCCCCCGACGCAGCAAGGCCGCGTATGGGGCGTTCCTCGCCCCGCATCCCTCGGCCAAAGCCCGTAAGGGTCAGAAACCCGGATCTGAGCATTCCATTGAGGCGGCCCCCATCGCGCTCTCGTCCTCGCGTCACCTGTGGCGAAAGATGGCGTCTCGCCACCGGTGCGTCCCCCGGACGTGCGCCGTCGCGACCTGCTTGGTGGGCTCATACACGAGTAGTACGGACTCGCCGCATGAGCGAATCTGGGTATTTGAGCCCCACGCGTCAGCGCGTTCCTCGATCACTCCAGCCTCGCAGTAACGACCGTCTACCTGCGCCGGCTTGAAGCCCAGGAGGATCGGAGGTGGCGCGAGGTGGCCGAGGCGATCGGGGACTAGGAAGAACGGGGCATTCATCCCGACCGCGCGGGGCTCTACACTCGTCGCCGTGACCGATCGCAGAGCCACTCCCGCAGCCACGGAACTGAGGCGGTTCCGAGTCAAGTTCGCCGGCACTTGCGTCTTGTGCGGTGCGCTGCTGCGTGAAGGCGCGGAAGGCCTCTACCACCCTAAGACCAAGACTATCCGCTGCTTGGCCTGTCCGGCCGGCCCCACGAAGTTCGAGGCCGGACATTTCGATGTCGGGACACCGGGCGCTTCTGCCTTGGGTGAATACATGCGGCGCAAGGACATGAGGGAGACCGAGACCAGGGAGAGGTGGGGCAATCGACTGGGCGGACTGGTTCTCACGATATTCAGGCCGCCACAAGCGACGCGAGCCTGGGGAGATGGCGCCCGCGGAGAGGAGGAGGTTGCTGCCGCGGTCGGCGTCCCGGGCGTGATCACCCTGAATGATCGGCGCGTCCCAGGCACCAGGGGCAACATCGATCACCTCGTTGTTTCCCCAGCTGGCCTGTTCATCGTGGATGCCAAGAACTATCACGGCATCATCCGGATCCGCCACGGCCGCGCGTCGTTCGGTGACGAAGAACGGCTCTACATCGGCCGACGCGATTGTTCGCACCTCGCCGACAACATGACCTGGCAAATCAGGGCCGTGCAGTACGTTCTCGCATCCGTCGGCGCCCCTTATCCCGTCACGCCAGTCCTGTGCTTTCTCAGCGTTCGTTGGCCGCTCAACTCTCCGGATTGGTTTCGAGGAGTCAGGCTCGAAGGGCCGAGGTCCCTCCGAAAACTTGTCATGGGCATGCCGACAATCGATCCGAGCGTCATCGTGCGTTTGGCGGGCACCTTGGCCACTGCCCTCCCGCCAAAGTAACAAGGTCATCCAGGCCTTCCACCCGCCAGATATGCGCCAGATAAGCGGCGACTGCTCCAACGGCCCACGTTCTGTTGAGGTCGGCGCGCTCCACGTGAACGACGTTGGCATTGAAGCACCTGACGACTTCGCCATGCGAGTCCTCGGTAAGGGACAGAAGGAACGACTGGTCCCCATGATCGACGAAGCCATGGCGGCCGTTCGTCGCTGCTGGCGCTACAACCCGGTCGATCTCGACGCAGCCCGGCGTTCGCGATTAAGAACCAGTACGGCGAGAAGCTGACTGGCAGCGCCGTCTATGGCATCGTCGCGGACGTGTGTCGGCAGGCGACGACTAAGAACGTCCACTCGCACAGCTTCCGGCATCACTACGCCACGCGCCTCGTCAAGGCGGGGGCGTCGCCGCTCCACGTTCGCGACCTGCTGGGTCACGCCAGCGTAGCCACCACCCAGGTCTACGTCACACTCAACCTGACTGACCTATTCGAGGCAGCCAGGCTCGATCCACGCAACCCCAGGCAGACTGTCATTCGTGCCCCTAGAGAGGAGATCGCATAACGTGTCTGTATTCTCGAAGAAGAAAGAGCCGCCCGTCCCCATCGTCAATGAGACCGCGCCTGTCGTGGTCAAGGTCTACGTCCACTTCGCCTCGGTCCCGCGAACATTGCTCGACTCGACGCCCGACCTCGTCGAGCGCACCGTTGTGGCCCTGTTCGAGTCCGACGCCAACCGACTGGCCAACCTCGCGTATGTACCGGTGGCTACGGCATGGCTGCCGACCATGTCTAGCTCTGGCGTTGTCCTCCGCGCCAGCCTCACCGTCACATACGTCAGGCAGCCATGATGACAGCGCAGTTAGGCGGTCAAGCACCTGGTCGCGGACATGGGAGTCCACCGCCGAGCCTCAAATCGCCCCCTGTGGTCGCGGTTGTCCGTGGCCATGAGAAAGTCCCCGCTGGCGGCCATGGAAAAGTCTCCACCCTCGAACTGATATAGGTCGCCGGGAAGTCCCCCGGGGAACGACGATGACGGTGTTCTACTCCGCCATCGGAAACCCCGAGGGACAGCCATTGTGAAGACAGCGAGGGACCAGTTGGACATCGTCTCCGCATACAACGAACTCGGAAGCTTCCGGGCCGCAGCGGCACTCTGCGGCACCACGCCAAAGACCGTTCGCCGGGTGGTCGAACGCCGGTCTCGACCGTCGACACCGCGGCCGGCACGACCCAAGAGCACCGATGCGTTCGCCGCCTTGATCGCCGAACGAGTCCGCGCCACAGACGGCCGTATTAGCGCCAAGCGTCTGCTGATCACCTGCCAGGCCGCCGGCTTCGGAGGCTCACTGCGCCACTTCCGACGGGCGGTGGCCGAGGCCAAGGCCGAGTGGCGTCACCACCG
>JANYJI010000117.1 GCA_025358525.1 Chloroflexota bacterium
ACACGGTTGTGAGCAACGGCGATGACCCCGCGCCCCAGACTGTCGAGATACAATTGCGCGTGGGTGTTGGCATGATGCGCAGCCAACCACGCCGCACGAGTGTCTGGGGACGCATTCGATGCAAGTGGTGCCGTGGGATCTGGCGCCCCACGGGCTTGGTACCACGGGCTCTCCAAGACGGTATCGTTCGCGTCGAACGTCTTCACCTGCCAGGGAGAGAACGTGACACGACTATAACTTCCATCGGGCATCTCGGTGCGCACCCTACGCCCGGCGGCGTCGTAATACATGATGGGAGTGACGCCATTGGCCTGTGGCATTTCGCAGCCGAAGCGATCGCTATACGCCGGCTCATACTGCTTGACCGGCTTGCCTTTGTTGTTGAGCACCGTGAGGCCATTCACGATCCATTGCGCTTGACCAGTGATAGGGTCGGGCTCGGCTTGCATCTTTTTCATCAGGGCCGAGAAAGCTCGGGCAAGCCGCCCGGCACGACCCGAATCGGCCGGCTAACCGGTCTCTTGCCTTCGTGGCAGCCCTCAAACCAACCCTCTGACCCGCTTGACAGGCGGTACGTAAGGGCAGTCAGTCCTGGTACCTCCAGCGGAGTGCCTCGCCGCAACACCCGGCCCATGATTCTACCGACGAATAGGCCCTCGTAAGTAGTCGCGGACCAGCGATAATGTCGCAACGCCGCGGGTCACAGTCGCGGCCTTGAATCAAACGGGTTGCGGTAGCAACAACCATCAGGCAATCTCCGGCGTCGGCCGGGGCCCGGAAGACACCACGGGGAGATAAGCGTGAACGAAACGGTCGGCGCCCGCCTTCCGAACCGGTTCATGGCGGACCTCACGCAGGCCATGCGTTCGACCGCCGAGACGGCGCGACAGGCGACCGTAATACAGTGCCAGGCGGACGCGAAGGCGTACACCGAACAACTTCATTCCCGCACGGATGATGAAGCTGCCTCTCTTCGAAAGGCCGCCGAGGCTGACGTCAGCGCCATCAGAGACTGGTCCAAGGCGGAGATGGAGCGCATCCGCGTGGAGACCGAGCAGCGCATCGCGCGCCGCCGCGAGCTTCTCGAGCAGGAGCTTCAGGAGTACAACGCGGCGATCGAGCTTGAGATTGAGCGTGTCCAGAAGCGCGTAAGCGCCTTCGAAGGTGAGGTTGCCCAGTTCTTCGAGCAACTCCTCCAAGAAGCCGATCCGACCGTATTCGCCAGCATGGCCTCCCAAATGCCTGATCCGCCGGCCTTCTCAGTAAGAGAGCGCAGCGGCGTAACGGCGGACCTTCGGGCTCGCCGCGAGCAGATCATGAGACCGGCTGCGACAATGACGGTCGAGAGCCCGACCGGCGCCAACGGGACTCAGCCGGCCAACGCCGGCGGTGGTGAGGTCGCCGCTGCTCAGGTTGCTACTGCAAAGTCCGCGCCCAAGGCCCCAACCATCGAATCCACTCAGGTCGTGGTGGTCGGACTTGTCAGTGTGGCCTCGATCGCCTCATTCAAGCGCCAGCTCGGTCGCCTGCCCGGTGTCAAGAGCGTCGGCGTCTCGTCCGGTCCTGACGGCGAGTTCATCTTCACGGTCGGCCACAACTCCGATACGTCGTTGAGTTCGCTCATCCCGACTCTCCCGGCGTTCCAGGCCCGCGTCGTCAGCGAGCGAGAAGGCGTCCTGAGCGTCTCCGCGCACGATCCCGAGGCGGAGGGCTAGACTTCAGAACTGTTGCGGCTCTCGCGCCACAGGGAGAACCCGTCTCGTGCCTCGGTCAGCAGTTGCAATCGCTCTACCGCCCGCTGAGTTTGCGGCTGTAAGCGCGCAGCTGGAGGAGGCCGGTTACGAGCCTATCGAGGTCAAGACGGCAGACGATCTCGAGGCGCTTCTCAATCAACGCAATGATATTGGCGTCGCCATCCTCGATGGCGAATACGACTTCGACCGCACGCTCGAGATGTATGCGTTACTCCACGACGACGACCGCAACATCCCGGCGCTGATGGTCGTGGCTGCTCGCGCTCTCGATCGAATGAGCCTGGCGGGACGAGCACGAGTCAACGACGAGTACTTCACTCGCCCCTACTCGGCCGAGTCGCTCCGCTGGCGGGTCGAGGCCATGATTATCCGGGCAGAGATCCCAGTCAACGATTCCCAGGGCGGGATCATCGAGACCAACACCCCGGATGAGCCCGACGCCGACACCCGCCGCGGCCAGATCGTGATCGTCTTCAACCCCAAGGGCGGCGTCGGCAAGACCACGATTGCCGTCAACGTGGCATCACTGCTCCAGATCCGTAAAGGCCAGCGGGTTCTGCTCGTCGATTGCGATACCGTGACCGGCCACGTTGCCTCGTCACTGGGACTGGAGAACGTCCGGACCGTGGCGGACGCCTGGACCGAAGACATGAACACGGGCGTGGTCGAGTCCTTCTCCGAGATCGCCGTGCCACATCAGAACGGCGTCTCGGTCCTGGTGATGGCCGAGTCACCGCTCCACACCGAGATCCTCGAGCCCAAGCGCGTCGCCGAGGCCATCACGAGCGCCTGCCTGGTCTACGACTGGGTCATCGTCGACATGCACCCGGACTACGGACCTCTCAATCAGGTCATCTTCGAGCGGGCCGACAAGATCATCGTTCCCGTTACGCCGGACGTTCCGGCAATCCGGGCAGCGGTCCAGTTCCGCGAGGTCGCCGTCGAACTCGACATCCGCGAGCGCCTGGCCATGGTCGTGAACCGCGCCAATAGCGGCGTTTCCGTCGCGGACATGGAACGAACCGTGGGCATGCCGGCTCTGGCCGAGGTTCGATCGGCTGGCATGATCTTCGTTCGAGCGGCCAACGAGGGTCGCTCGGCGGTGGAGCGCTTCCCCAAGGAAAAGGTCATCGATGACATCGAGACCTTGTGCGAGCGCATGCTGGCCACGCGCGAATCTGGCGCCACCAAGTCGGGCCAGGGCTTCCTTGGAATCTTCAGCGGCGGACGGAACACCAACCCCTCGATGCGCGCCTCCTAGAGCCTTGCTTTCGGCGCGGGTACGGGCGGGGCTGGCATCGGCGGCACGATTACCTGGGCCAGGACCACGCGCTGCGGTTGCGGGATCTCGATACCTGCCTCGGTGAAGCCAACTAGAAGCCGCTTGCGCAACTCACCGCCGACTGCCCACTGCTCCGACGCGCGGACTGTGCCAAGGATCTTGAGGGTCACTCCAAGCTCGCCCAACGCCGAAACCCTATCGACGTGTGGCGCCTCGAGGATTCGCGGACCCCATCCAGGATCGCCCGCCAGATCACGGCCGATGCCATCCACCACGTCGGTGGCCTTCTCGATGTTCGTGCCGTAGACGACCTGGACGTCCTGGTTGACACGAGCGAAGACACGGGTCAGGTTCGAGGCGACAGTGACTTCGCCATTGGGAACCGTGTGGACCGTTCCGTCCTGATCGCGTAGTGTCGTACGACGGAGCGTGAAGTCCTCGACCACCCCGGAGACCCCGGCGATCCGGACCACGTCCCCCTTCGCATACTGGTTCTCCACCAGGATCAGCGCGCCGTTCAGGTAGTCGCGGACGAGATGCTGCGTGCCGAGGCCCACAGCGATGCCGGCGACGCCGAGCCCGGCAACGGCGGGGCCGATGTCCAGTCGAAAGGCCGTCTCGAGCATCATCAGGCCGGCGATGACGACTACAAAAAAGCGAATGACGTTGACGCCCAAGGACTCGATCGTGTCCTGGCGCTTCTTGAGTTCCGGGGCGCTGAGCTCCAGGGCCGTGCCCTCGAGGTTCTCACGGTTGAGCAACGCCTGCGCCATCCCGCCGACGAAGACGTGAGCGAGACGTATGACGATCGCAGCCACGACGAGGATTGCAACGATGGCGCCGATGGTTCCGGCGACGGCGCCGACGTCGAACGTCCAATCCGCGCCGTTGGGCAGGTGCAGGGTCAGGTCGGTAGAGAAGATGGGCGAATTGCGCATGCCAATAGCCTACCGTGCCAAGCCCGAGCCCGGGCAGGCCACGAGAACAAATAGGGCGGCCCCTCGGGAGGGGGACCGAGGG
The DNA here is from genome assembly GCA_025358525.1 of Chloroflexota bacterium. Taxonomy (GTDB): domain Bacteria; phylum Chloroflexota; class Limnocylindria; order Limnocylindrales; family CSP1-4; genus Fen-1039. The sequence goes on from JANYJI010000117.1 coordinate 4,057, forward strand.
GCCGCGAAAGGTCACTGATGTAGTTGTCGCCCGTCCCGCGGGCTGTGCCCTAGAGGGAGGCCACCACACCGCCGATACGGTCGGTGATGACTGCTGCCGCTTCACGGGCGCGGTCGACGAGTTCAGGAACTCGACTCGGCGTGATCCTGTTGCCCGAGGCTCGCACCTCGAGCGCGGCCACGACCGAAGAACGCTGATCGAAGACCGGCACGGCGATGGCGTTCACAGTTGGTTCGTGCTCGCCGAAGGCAGTGGCGAAGCCACGCTTGCGGACGCGGGCCAGCTCTTCAAGAAGCAGGTCGACCCGGACAATGGTGTGAGAGGTGTAAGGCGTGAAGCCGATCTTCGAAAGCCGAATGACCTCTCGCTCGGGCTGGCTGGCCAGCAGTACCTTGCCGGGCCCCGTGGCATGGAGCGGCGCGTTGCGTCCCGTCCGGTCTCGACCCATCCCGGAGGCGTCCGAGTAGGCGATCGTCAGGACGCTGTCCCCTTCGAGGATCTCGAGCGTGGTCGTCTCCTTGACGGACCGGGCCAGCGACTCGAGTTCCGACATGCCGATGGCACGCAGATCGAGAGACTTCTCGGCATGGCCGCCAAGACGGACGACTGCCAGACCGAGCCGGTACTTGCCCGAATCGTCGTCCTGTTCAACTAGCCCGCGCTTCTGGAGCGTGGCGAGCAACCGCGACGCGGTCGACTTGTGAAGTCCGAGGCGGCGCGCGAGCTCGGTAACTCCTGCCTCTCCCTGAGTTTCTCCCAGAGCGATCAGGAGTGACGCAGCGCGGTCGACTGACCGTACCGCATTTCCGTCGAGCATCGTGTTTCTCCTAGCGGGCAGGTTCCCCTACAGGGACGCCAACTTGGCTTCCCGGCAGCTTCCAAGCTGCTCGTCGTTCCGCGCCCGAACCGGAATGACGCGATCTCGTCCTGTTGCGGCAGCCGAGCCGCCTGGCGTCACTTGCAACCTTGAGCCTCCCCGCCCGAGTAGCCATTCCCTCTGGAACGGCCTTTCTGTCCCGTGCGGTGCAACGTCCAAGGGAATGTTTACATAGTTACTCGGGATTAGTCAAGACCTTTGGAGCCGTCTTTGCAATCCCGCACGTGTCAACTTTCTTACAGATAGAAATGATTCTCGGAGGGTCGAGGAAGGGTCTGCCAACCCGACAAGCGCGCTTTAGTTTGCCCCACGTGCCCAGGCCCGGCGTCGCGTTTCACCAACCGTGCTCTGCCTTGCGGCGTACCATCGAGTCTGTCGCGCCCAAGTCGCCCTGGAGAATCCCGTGTCAGACGACCGCTCGTTGTTTCAGAGCCGTGCCACCGTCGCCCGCGGCATCAACACTTGGGGCATCGCCGCAAACCTGCCACAGGTCCGGGCCCAGTTCCCTGCCCTGGCCCGGCAGCACGGCGGCCTGCCCTATAGCTACCTGGATGGACCTGGCGGCACGCAGGTTCCGCGGCAGGCGATTGACGCGATGGCGGCATACCTCGAGCGCTCGAACGCCAACCACGAGGGAGCTTTCGCGACGAGCGAGGAGAGCGACGCCCTCTTGGCCGAGACGCACGCCGCTGCGGCTGACTTCCTGGGCGCCCGCAGTGCTGACGAGGTCGTCTTTGGCCAGAACATGACGACACTGACCTTCGCCATCAGCCGGGCCATCGGCCGGACACTGCGGGCCGGTGACGAGATTGTGGTGACGCGGCTGGACCACGACGCCAACGTGGCACCGTGGCTGGCTCTTGAGGAAGAGCGCGGCATCGTCATCCGCTGGATCGGCATCCGAAGAGAGGACTGCACGCTGGATCTGGCCGAGCTGGAGCGCACCCTTGGACCTCGGACTCGACTGGTCGCGGTGGGCCTGGCCTCCAACGCCGTCGGTACGATCAATCCGATCCGCCGCATCGTGGAGATGGCCCACGGTGTTGGCGCGTGGACCTATGTGGATGCTGTCCACGCCGCGCCGCACATGGCGATCGACGTGGCCTCGCTCGACACGGACTTCCTGGTCTGCTCGCCCTATAAGTTCTTTGGGCCGCACCTCGGCTTGCTCTTTGGCAAGCGCGAACGGCTCGAGCAGGTGGCCGCCTACAAGGTTCGGCCCGCCCCGAACACTGCGCCGGGCAAATGGGAAACAGGCACGCTACCGGGTGAATCGATTGCCGGCCTGTTGGGCACGTTCGCGTACCTGGAGTGGCTGGGTCGAGAATTCGGCAATGGCGCCGTCCGAACTGGCAGCGAGCCTGCGGCGGGCAGCGAGCCTGCGGCGGGCGGCGAGCCTGCGGCGGGCGGGGCCACTGCAGATGCCACGCGGCGGTCGGCCCTGATCGCCGCCTTAACCGCCATCCGGGCCACGGAACGCGGGCTGGCACTGCACGTCCTGCGGACCCTCAGCATGGTCCCGGGACTCGAATTGCGCGGCATTCTCGATCCGGCCCGGATCGACGAGCGCGTCCCGACCTTCGCCTTCACTTTGGCCGGCTCAAGTCCCCGTCATGTCGCCCTGGAGTTGGGCAAACGGGGAATCGCGGCCTGGGATGGCGACTACTATGCCTACGAACTGATGCGGACCCTTGAGCTTGCGGAGTCAGGCGGGATGGTTCGGGTCGGTTTCGTGCACTACAACGAGCCCGACGAGATCGAACGCCTTGCCCAGGCGCTCTCGGAGATATCTGAGTCGACCGCGGCGCAGGCGCCGACTCGTTCGTGAGGGAGGGAGGGAGCATGATCGTCAACCCCGCCGCGACCGCAGCCCTGTTCGAGGCCATCCGCAAGGGCAACGACCTGGCCGTAGACACGGCGGTGGCCGTCAACGAGGGGCTCCTGAGGACGCACGATGAGGCGGGGCTCTCGCCGGTCGTCGCGGCCGCCAACGCCAGCCAAACCAGGCTCGCCGAACGGCTCGCCGCCCGGTTGATGAAGTCGGTCGACGGCCTCGGCTTCTTCGATGCCGCGGCGGTCGGCAACGTATCGGCCATGCGCAACCTGCTCACAGCGGACCTCGCCGACGTGGACGATCGCGGTCCAGATGGCTGCACCGCGCTGCATCTGGCGGTCCGCTTTGGGCAAATGGAAGTGGCGCGGCTGCTCCTTGGCCGCGGCGCGGATCCGAATGCCGTATCCCTCACCGATGACCGAGTCACGCCTCTGCATGGCGCCGTGACGACCAAGCATCGCGACACGACCGCCTTGTTGCTCGCTCTCGGAGCATCGCCGAATTCGGTCCAGAAGGGTGGCTGGACGCCTCTTCACGCGGCCGCTCGCAACGGCGACGAGGCGATCGTCGACATGCTGCTCCTGCGCGGTGCCGACCCAACTCGCGCCAGCAACGACGGTCACACTGCCATCGACCTCGCCGAACAGAACGGTTTCGGGGCGCTGGCCAGTGTCATGCGCCTGGCCGCGGCTAAGCGCTAGGCCACTTCAATTCATCACTGGGAAGTGGGGGCGAGCCGAGGCAAGTGGCCGGCGGGCGCGGCGGGCGCGCGAAGGCACAATGAGGAGGGCGAAGCAAGGCGTGTGTCCGCCGATCCCGCCGGCGAATCCACTCAGCGGCTCTCGACGCCGAGCCAGCCCGGCAGCTCCCTGGCGAGTGTCGCCAAGGGCAGCGTCCCATGGCCGAGGAGCGCGTCGTGGAAAGCCCGGATGTCGAAGGCCGTCCCGAGTGCGGCGGCCGCCTCAGCCCGGAGCCGCTGGATCTCGCGCTGGCCCACCTTGTACGTAAGGGCCTGGGCCGGCAGGCAGATGTAGCGATCCGTCTCTATCGTGGCGTCCGTCTCGGACAGGCCCGTCTCCAGCAAATGGGCCACCGACTTCTGGCGCGACCATCGGAAGGCATGGATGCCAGTGTCGACCACCAAGCGCGCCGCCCGCCACGCCTGACCGTCGAGCATCCCGAACCGCTCTCCGGCGTCCAGATAGAGCCCCATCTCATCGGCCAGGCGTTCCGAGTACAGCCCCCAGCCCTCGACATAGGCCATGCCTGCCACGCGGGCCCCGAGACGACGGAAGGCATTCAGGCTCGGGTGTTCGGTCTGCAGGGCAATCTGGAAGTGATGGCCTGGCACCGCTTCGTGGAAACTGGTGCTGGCCAGACCAATATAGCTGCGACTCTTCAGGTCGTAGGTGTTGACGTAGTAGACGCCGGGGCGGCTGCCATCCACGGCGGGCGGGTAGTAGTAGGCGGCAGGCGCGTCCGCGTCCTTGAACGGCTCCACTGCCCTCACCTCGCAGCCGGCCCGAGGCAGAGTTCCGAAATAGCCGGGCGCCATGGCGAGGGCCCTCTCGATCTGGCCACGGGCGCGGTCCAGGAGCTCCTCGGACGAGGACGGTATCGCTCCGGGACTCGACTTAAGAGCAGCTCGCGCCGCCTTGGTGTCATCGCCGAATCCCAGCTCGCGGGCTATCGCGCGCCGCTCCTCCTCGATCTCCGCCAGCTCCTCGAGGCCGCTCCGATGCAGTTCTGCCGCATCAAGGTCGAGTGATGTCCAGGCCCGAATCTGCGTCCGATACAGGTCATCGCCGCGGGGCGCCGACCACAGGCCCGGCTCCTGGCGCGAGGAATAACGGTACTTGCCCAGCAGCACCTCCAAGAAGGCCCGATCGGCGGGACGGACGCACCTGCCCAGCGCATCCACGAGCCGCTCGCGGTCGGCCGGCGTGGGCAGCTGCACGACAGAAAGCACCGGCGACAGTTCATCGGGGATAGCCAGCAGCCGCTCGACCTGGGCGATGACCCGCTCGGTCACGATGCGCGCGGCGGTCATCCCGCTAGCAAGGCCCTCGCGGACGATCTCGGCGTTGGCCGCCATGTAGCGCGGGTAGTCGGCCAGTCGGGCCAGGAAAGCCTCGAACTGCTGCGGCGTCGCGGTCGGCTGAAAGGCTGCCAGCAGCGGCAGCATCGTCTGCGGACCGCCCATCTGGTCGACCACCTTGAGCCGGTCGAACCGCTGGCTGTGCTGCTCCAGCTCGGTCTGGCAAACGACACGCAGGATGTCGAGCGTTATGCGCTCCTCGGCGGGCAGGCCAGCCGTTATGGCAGCCCCGGCTTCAATGGCATCCGCGGCGGCCAGTGTTTCGGTGTAAAGAGCCCGAGCCTTCTCGCGCCCGTCCGGACCTGGATCGTCCAGGCGGTCGATCCCCTGCTCGTAACCGAGCACCGTCGCCGTGATCGGCGATAGATCGAGAATGCCGTTCCAAAATCGATCGGACAGGGAATTGACGGCGTTCGCAGCGCTGACAACCTCACCCACAGGAATCTCCAGCAATTCGGCAGCAGCCGGACGCAGCATTCCGCGCGGGCGAGGCCGTGACCTCAAGGTTACCCCGAACTACCTCAGGAGCCGAAGAGCGGCAGCTGCTCCCCCGCCGCGTCGGCGGCGGCATCCAGGCCGAGGTAGGGCTCCAGGTCGGCCAGGCTGACTTCTGGCCTGGCGGCGTACTCAGCCAGGTGGTTCCACTTGATGAAATGCCAGTTCCGATCGGCGATGGCCTTGCGCAGCAGCGGCGAGCGAGCCAGCTTGAACTTCACCAACTCCGCCCGTTCCGGCGGGATTACCAGGAATCGGACCACCTTGTCGTCGGCGGGATAGCGGGCGTGGCGAACCAGGACGGGCTCGCCCAGCATGGCCGTCCATTCGACCTCGAAGAGGAATGACGCCTTGCGGCGAACGTACCAGGCGCAGTCGACTCGCTCAAGCGCACCCTCAGGAGCCCAGGTGATCAGGGGCAGGTGCACTTCGCGCTCGGCGGCATCGAGCCAGGCCGACAGCGGCCGGCCGCCCACGCGTCGAGTCTGCTGGCGCTGACCGATCCAGACCCTCATCCCAAGCCGATGCCCTATCTCGGTCAGGCTGGCGATGACGGCATCATGATCGGTTGAACGAGCCTCGAGCCTGTCCAGGGCGATCACAGCCTCCGGCGTGCTTGCCGGCGACAGATAGCTGTTGAGGCAGGCTTCGATCAGCGCCCCGTCGGGGGCTTCGTGGCCCTTGAACAAGGCCGCGGTCCGGTCGATCGCGGCTCGTTGGGTGAGGTGGCCTGCCGACGAGAGCAGCGAGAAGACTGCCCACTCAACGCGGTCGACAAGGGGCTGGGCCGCCCCGTTTCGATCTTCCTCCGAGGCAAGCCAGTACTGCCCGGGCTCGATCTGGCGGATGCGGCGGTGGTTGGGCCGGTCCAGTTCGCCACGGATCAGCTCCAGCAATTGGTCCACGGGACTGACCTCGGGCTCGGCGTCGGCGGCCGTGGCCCGCTGCGCGGCCGAAACGGAGTCCGCGGCCGTGGCTGAGTCCGCGCCAGACGCCCGGTCGCGCGGCGAGGTTCCGCGTCGGAGCCCTCGTTGAGAAGGGGCGCCACCTTCGACCCAGGCCGACCAACCATCGTCGGCATGAGACGGGCGCAAGACTCGGGCCAGTCTGGCCAGCTGACCGGACATGTCGAGGCCGATCAGCAGGTCACCCAGTAGATTCTCGAACGAGGCAGGCTCGCCGCGGGCCTTGAGCAGCTCCACGGCCGTCTCGCTGACGGTCTGGGCCGCTGCCCCGGCCCGGAACGGTCCGTCGTCAAGCTTCTCCGGCGGAGCGAAGACGCCCCGGCCAAGGATTGTGCCCGGATCGCCGGCCCCGCCCGCAACCGGCGGCAACGGTCTGTTGGCACGGGTTCGAGGCCCCGGCGCCATGACCCCGGTCGGTAGGACGTAGTGGACGACACCCGCCGAGTTCTCTCCGCCACGTCGAAGCCGGGCGTCCACCAGCCGGCAGCCCGACGCCGCTCCCCCGAGTGCCGCCGCCACCAGCGTGGCAGGCTCGGCATCGTCGAGCAGGATTACGGCCCGGCCGTTCTGGGCCAGAGCCGGCGTGGCGAGGGCCAGCAACCGTCCGATCGAACCGGCTAGATCCGTTGCCTCCTCGCTGGGAGTGAGCTTTACGGCGGGTCGGAACAGGTCCTCATACGGCAGCATCGCGACGGCGGCTGCGCCAAAGACCCAGCCGGTGCCGTGGTACGAGGCAGCGAGCCGTTCCGGCGTCAGGCGCAGTGGCGACTGGCCGAGCAGAAGTCGGACCCGTGACGGCGAGCCCGAGTGAGCCATGCGATCGCCATGAAGCCCGAGACGGCGCAGTGAGGCCGGGGTGGTCTCTATGACCGTCACGTTGGCGGTGCCGCCCTCCAGGGCAGCCACATCGGCTCCCAGCCGCGCCACGGCGCCGCGAGGCGTCCCGGCCTCAAGACGCTGGACGAACGTCCTCACGAGCTTTAGCCCGGCCTCGAATGCCTGCCATGGGTTGAGTTCGCGCCACTCATGGGCCGTTGGCGGCTTGAGCACACCGTTGCTGATCCGGAGGGGTGCCGGACGACCGTGCCCAAGGTTGAGACGGCTGGCCAGGATCACGGAGTGGAGGAAGGCGAGACGCAGGGCAGCGCTGATCGACCCGACGCGATCCTCGTTGTCGATGCGGTTCAGGATGGCGTTGAGACCCAGGAGCTGGCGCGCCGTATGGAGGTCGATCAACTGATCCACGAGCGGGTGCGTCGGCCGTGGCGCCGGGAAGCGACGCCGGATCGCCTCTCGGATCTCACTGCTGGGGGAGACGGATTCGGCCAGCCGCAAGTCGCCCTGCGTGGGATCGGCCTGACGCAGCTCGGCCCCGCCGATCTGCTCATGGCACAGGGCGCAGCGGTACTCGCGAGCCACGGCCTGGAGGGACTCCCCCGCGGAGAAGGCGTACGGCATGAGCGCCGCCGCGGCCGGAGACAGGGCGGAGGCGCGGCCGGCGGGTGTGGCGCCGAAGGAAGCCCCTCCCTCAGAGCGGCCGCCCTTAGGTGGGCCACCCTTCCGCCTGGATTTGGCCGTGGCGCCGTCCAGATTGGCAGGCGTCGCGAGGGGCTGCCAGATCATCGCCTCGAGGATTACGGGACGACCGCAGCGCGGGCACGAGCTGGCGTACAGGGCATCGATGGCGCTCTTGATCGTGGAGCCGGAGAACGGGGCATTGGCGATGGCCATGGCCGCAGAGTCGATCTGGCGCAGGTCTGGCGGGCGCAGCACCACGTCCGCGAGTAGCCGTGTTAGTGGCCAGGCCTCAAAGTCGGCGGCCCGGCGCTGTTCCGCGATGGCGGCCCGGGCGACCCATCCGCCTCGGCCGTTCAGGTCGAGGACCACCTCACCGGGCTTGGTCCAGGCCTCGATTTCGGCCACGTAGTCGCCGGCCGGCCCAGGCTGGGCAAGCCTCTCGAAAAAGGGCAGGCACGGAACATCCGCGAGCCGTGGCTCAGGGTTGGTGGCGGGACTCGCGACCATGCCCCAATTGTGACAGACGGACCCCTACGGCATCGCGCTCGGCGAGGTACTCGCGGCCGCCACGGTCCTAAGGCCAGCCATCACGGTGTCAAAGAAGCGGGGCGCGAACCAAATCGAGCCCTCGTTGGAGAAGTGGGTCTGGTCGGAGCCAGGCAGACGGACGGCCATTCCGTCGACGGTGGCGGGGCACGGGTAGCCGCGGGGACATAGCAGCGAGTCGACCTCGATCAGGTAGACGCCGGCTCGGCCGTTCAGGCTGGCAAAGAACTCCCTCGTCGCCGCGCGGATGTCGGTGTCCTGTTTTTGGATCTCCAGGCAGCGCGTCTGACCCACTACCCCCTGGCAGCCGGTCGCCTGCTGGCTCCGCAGGGGCGGAAGTTCGATGACGACCTGGGCACCGGAAAGGAGGAACCGGTCGAGCACGACCGTCCATTCGGCCAAGAGGTCGGCCTTCCAGGCTGCCGTACCAGGCTCGAGCAGGGCCCCGCTGCCGGACCGCCGCGCCACGGCCGATTGGAGGTCGTGCCAGATGATGACGTCGGGTCTGGCCGCGATCAGCTGGTCGTGGAGCGAGCGGACGTTGGTGCAATCCACCAGCTTGGTCCCAGTCATGCTGTAAAGCTGCTTGTAGCCGACCGGGCACGACCTCTGGGCGGCCGAGATCAGCCGCCAGCTTCGTGCGTCCGCCTCCTTCTGGAGCCCTGGCAGGGCGGAGACCATGACCGAGTCGCCGACCAGGCCGACTGTCCAGCCGGAGCCGCCGATGAGCGCTGTTCCGGGCGCGGGCGGACCGGCGGTCGAGGGCGATGCGCCGATGAGCGCCCTTCCCGGCGCGGGCGGGACCACGTTGGCCCAGTCGGGGTTGTCGATCCCTCTGACCGTCGTCGCGACGATCACGAGTGCGACCGCCGCGGAAGCCACGGGCACGACCCGGGCGAGCCGAGCCGGAGTGAGCTTATAACGCAGGAGCAGACCGCCACGCCTGATCGGCTTCTCGACCACGAAGTAGGAGATGACAGTGGCGCCGAATGTCAGGGCCGTGGCCAGAAGCGCCAGGGGCCAGCCCGATGTCGGCCCTAGCCGCTCGTTGACGAAGATGATGATCGGGAAGTGCCACAGGTACAGCCCATAGGAGACGAGCCCGACCGCCACCAGGGGACGACGAGCGAGCAGCTTGTCGACGGCACTGCCTGCCTCGAGCCCGGCGATCAGCGCGGCTGCAGCCAGGGAGATGAGAACGGCCCCGCCGTGGTAGTAGAAGCTGTTGTCGTCGGTCAGAAGGGCGAACGCACCGAGCAGGATCAGCAGACCCACGGGCGCTAGCCAGCGGCCGAGAAGGGCCAGCTGCCCCCGCAACCGACTGGCCAGGCCGATTGCCAGCAACGCCCCGATCAGAATCTCGAATACCCGCGCGTCCGTGCCGTAGTAGGCCCGCGATGGATCGGCTGGATCGAAGACTCGCACCATCCAGAGCGCCGAGATGATCGCCACCGTCGCTGCCACCGTGGTCAGCGTCCGCATCCGGAAGCGCGTCAGAACGGCGGCCACGACGATCGGCCAGAAGAGGTAGAACTGCTCCTCGATCGCCAGGGACCAGGTGTGCCGGTCGGGGGAAACCGCCAGGAACTGAGCGAAGTACGACTGGCCGGAGGTGATGAAGTGCCAGTTGGCGAAGTAGAAGAGCGTCGACAGCAGGTCGCCTCGAGCCTGACCCATGGCCAGCGGATCGCCGCCGACATCGATGAGGACGGCCATCACCACGAGCAACACCAGCAGCGCCGGCAGGAGGCGCCTGATCCGGCGCGACCAGAAGGTCGGGAGGTGGATCCGGCCGGTTTCGCGGTGCTCGGTCAGGAGCAACATCGTGATGAGGTAGCCGCTCAGCACGAAGAAGATGTCCACTCCCAGGAAGCCGCCCGGCAGCCAGGCCCGGTTCAAGTGGTAGATCAGGACGCCCAGAACAGCGACCGCGCGCAGGCCGTCGAGGAACGGGCGGTACGTGGAATGGGAGCCCGACTCGGCAGCGGAGGCGGCTGCGACCGCTGACGGACTGGCCAGTGTCGAAATCGGACCTAACCGAGGATTGCTCGGCGTCATAGCGACGATCGAACGTATGGCGACGTCGCTCTACGGCTCCTCGAGCTCGTCCGTCTCCACTTCGAAGGCTTCCTCACCGGTGACCTCGGCAGGCAGGACGCGATCGAGATCCTGGATCTCGTCGTCCTCGTCGTCGTCGTCGAGGTCCTCTTCCATCAGTTCTTCCTCGCGGAGGAGCGTGCCCTTCGTGTACGGGCGGAGGTCGGAGGAGCGGGCCGCGGTCGGGAAGCTGACCTTGCCGTAGTTGCGCGGGTCCTGGAAGATCTCCCGAATGACGATCCGGACGTCGCGGTCACCCAGTGAAGTGATGCCAGCCGAGTACTTGTTACCGTCGGCGAGCAGCTTGAGCAAACGCGCGGCAACGCGCGGCTCCACGATCCCGATGCGCGTCCCGTTGGCCTCCGCATACAGGCGGTTGCCTTCTGGCAGGAGCTCGACTGCGTCGCCCGGGTTGACATGGGCCAGGATCCGCGGCGCGGCCAGGTCCGTCAGCATCGCGAAGCCGGTCTTGCCGGTCTCCTCGACAAAGATAGCTACGGGTGCCTTCTCGGCCCCTTCCGCGGCCACGGTCTTCTCACCGGCCTCAGTCATGAGGGCGCGCAGACGCTCGATGTTGCGCTCGGCGATGCGGTTGGTGGGGTCGAGGGCCAGCGCTACCTGGTAATGCTCGCGTGCCTGGCCGAGCTCGCCCTGCTCCCAGAGGGACTTTGCCAGGCGATTCTCCGCCTCGGCGTCAGGCCCGAACTCGAGGATCTTTCGATTCGTGTCGGCTGCCTCGGCCCAGCTTCCGGCCGCGGCATTGGCGATCGCCTGTTCCGACAGCTGACGCTTGATCCGGACGGTGTTGCCGCCGGTGCTCTTTTCGATTTTAGGGAAGGCCAAGAAGTTGATTCCTTTCGTCAACAGCGCCGAGCCGCGTGGCAGGGGCCCTAAGATTATCGTCGGAAAACGCCTACTCAGCCGATGGTTTCTAGCATCACGGCGCGACGATGTCAACGCGCGCTGGATCGGGAGCACCGCAGCGAGCCTGGGGCCGCCCCACCGAACCGTGACCCACAGGGGCTAGCATCGAGAAGCATACGACGATCCACGCCCTTGAGGTCAGGCCTGCGCTCTCAGCCGCGACGCCGCCCTCCGCGCCGCGGCCTCCGCCCACCGCCGCCCGCCGCCCGCCGCCCCCGGCGGTTCCGGCACACCTCTACTTCGCCAGCAGCCCCCAGGCTATCGCGGCCAGCGCCGCCAGTGCAAGCACCGCCAGCTCCTGCAGAAGCCGCCGGTTGAGCGTCACCCGCTCCGGCGATTCCCGCACGGCCGTGACCACGTAAACGACCAGCGTCAGCAACGCCGGAATGAAGAGCCGAGGCAGGGCCATCGATCGCAGAATTCCTGCAGCCAGGCCAACCACGACCGCGTACTGGACAAAAGCGACCACCCGAACGATCCGATCGAACCAGTGGGGCGACAGCAGCCCGGCCAGCCGATAGCCGATCACGCCGGCGATTGCGGCGTTCAGCGCCACAAAGGCAGCCAGGCCCTGGCTGCCCAGGCTCCCTCCCTCGCTGGAGGTGGCGACCACAAGACCGCCCGGCACAAGACCGCCAACCGCGACAAAGGCCGCGAACGCAAGGCCAAGGGCAGCGGAGTAAACGGCCAACGGCCGTGGATGCCGCGGCACCTCCCGCGTCCTCACAACTACGCGCTCGGTCACGATCTGGGCCAGATCGAATTCGGCCCTTCGCTTGGGTTTGGTTCGGAAGGTGGGTGGTTCCACGTCCAGCCCCACCGCCTTGGCGCCGGCCAGGGCGAGCGCCGGCTCAGGGCGCGGTGTGAGCGCGTCAGGCGACGTTTCGAGGCGGACGACCCAGACCATCGCCGCCCAGCCCGCCACCAGAACCAGGGCCAGCCACGGGACCGGACTCACGATGCGGGCTATGCCGGCTATCGCGAACGCGGCCACGGCCGGGAGCGTGACCTGGATGGCGGGCATACGCCACGGCCGCCACTCC
>JANYJI010000154.1 GCA_025358525.1 Chloroflexota bacterium
CGCGAAGACGACTACATCAGCCCAATCCAGCTGCTCGCGATCCAGGACAACCTCGCCTTGGGCAAGGGCCAGATCGGACCGATCGCCGAACTTTGCGTCGAAGGCCATGTGTGCCTTGACGAAGGGCCGCACGATGACGCCTAGGCGAGCAAGCGCTTCGCGATACATCTCGAACCGATAGAAGGCGCACGTGCCCACTTCGGTCCCACCGTAGACCAGAACATGCAGTTCGTCGGTCATGGCCGGATGCTGCTCTTGGAGGATGGCCTGGGCCGGCCAGGTTGATCCGTGGTCATGCTCTGGATGGTCGCGGCTGAAACGGTTTGCGGACAATGGCCCGGCTGGGGTGGGCCATCCGATGGTGGCTGGGCATGACCCAGGAGTCAGGGAAGGGGCCGAGTGTTGGCGTCAGGTCAGGATGCCGCTAGACCGTCAGCGCACGAAATCTTCGGAACCGAAAACCGACTCGGCGGGGCTTGCTCCGGCGCCGAAGGGCCTGCCCTCATTCGTGATTGGAGTTGCGGAGAGGTCAGTCCGGCCAGCGGATTGCGTTTCCGGCTTCGACTTCTCCATCAGGACGTGAAGTTCCCAAGGGAATCGATCGCGGTTGAATCCCAGTATCGAGAACGTGGAGCGGGAGTAACAGTGTCCGGCCGGACTGGCGTCAGTGAAGTAGGCGAAGAACGTCTCGTTGGGGACGAACTTCACGTGGGTTGGGTCCTGGAACGCCTCTGGGAACGGGTACGTCGGAACCCGGATATCCAGAAGCCCGCCGGACTTCAGGACGTCCCCAATCTTGTCGAAAAGGGCGACTGTGTCGTGGATGTGTTCCACCATGTGGTGGCAGATCACGACGTCGTACTGGCCGTCTATCGGGATCTGAAGGAAATCACCGACGTACTTCTGGCCGAAGTCGATCATGTCCACCCCCTCCGTGCCGGGGATCCATCGAGACGTCGGTCCACAGCCGATGTTGAGAACCCGCTCCAAACCGGCGACACCCCTGCTGGGCTGGGCCCGGCGGCTGTTCTGGCGGGCTGGGTTCATGCGCTTAGTCATTGCCGAACTCATATAGATGCCTGGCCAGCCTCGTGGACGACCTCTTTGGAAGAGTGTCCTCGGCAGTGCATGGCGAAGCCAGTACCCCTAAGTGGTAGAGGACGGCCCTGGGGCGAAACTCAGCGAGCGGCGCGTCAGGCGCCCCTGGCCAGGACAGCCGGCAGGCGGGCCTCTTCCTGGCCCCGATGGCCGAGCTGCTCGCGGACGAGGTCGAGGAAGTGGTGCAGCCGGAAGGGCTTCTGGATCAGGCCATTGGCGCCGGCGCGGTGGGCCGCGGCTTCATCCGGCGATCCGCCGGTCAGGATCAGGATCCGCATCGACCCCAGCGAGGACGCCCGGCGCAGGTCCGCCGTGAGCCTGTAGCCGTCTCGGTCCGGGAGGCCGACATCCACGATCGCCAGCAGCGGGTGGTGCTGGAGGGCCAGGGCTTCACCCTCAGCCGCTGTGTGGGCCATCAGCAGATTGACCCTCAGACCGCGTAACGCGGCCTCCAAGGCTCCGTGCACATACTCGTCATCATCGACGATCAGCACAAATGCCGACCTCGAAGAGACTGAGTGGAGCGGGGTTGGGGCGGTCATGCACTAGTGAGGCTAGCCCACAGCCAGGTACCCCGACATGCGACGTTTGGATGGTATCGGGTAGGACCCCACCCAGACCGGAAGTTGTCCACGATCGAGGTGGATTGTCCACAGCCCCGAAGCACGGCCGAGAGGCTGGGTCCAACCCGGCCTCATAATTTCTGCGCGGAGTTCAGGGACGCCGGTAGAAGGTCAGTCCATTTGGCTGAAGCCCGACCGTCCGGGCGTTTGGGATCGACTCGGTTGCTCCGAGGAAGAGGAGTCCGTTCGGTCGCAGGGAGTCGGCGAAGCGCTTGTAAAGCGCGGTCTTGGCCGCCTCCGTGAAGTAGATCACCACGTTCCGGCAGCAAATCAGGTCGAAGGGCTTCTCGTACGGGTCCTTGAGGAGGTCGTGGCGCCGCCATGTGACCAGGGCCTGGATCTCGGGCTTGACTTCCCAACCGCTGTCCATCTTGCGGAAGAAGCGGGCGCGACGGGCCGGCGAAACGCCGGCCATCTGCTGCTCGGTGTAGGTGGCCTTGCGCGCCCGGGACAGGATCGTCTCATCGAGGTCGGAGGCCAAGATGTAGACCGGTGTGGCCGGGGCGATCTCGCGCGCCAGCATGGCGATCGTGAACGGCTCATAGCCCAATGAGCAGCCGGCGCTCCAGATCCGAACTGAGAGCTGGCTCGTCAGCATCGGCTTGAGGAACTGGCCGACGAGAGCGCTCCAGGCCTCTGGGTTCCTGAAGAACTCGCTTACGTTGATGGTCAGCATGTCCAGGAAGGCCTGCTTGAGCGCGGCGTCCTGGCGGACTTTGGCCACGAGGCCATCGGGATCGGGCAGCCCGCGCGCGGTGGCGAAGCCGTTCACTCGTCGCCACACCTGGGCCGGCTTGTACTGGCTCAAGTCGATTCCGAGCAGGCTCTTGACGGCCCGGGCCATGCGCTCGTACGCGACCACGTCCAGCTCCGGCACGGGGGCAAATGCAGGTACGGTCAGCGGCCGTTCGGGTCGAGGTTGTGTCTCCATCGCAGTAGGTATCGGCAGTTGTGCGGTGCAATTGACCGCCCCGAGCAGCCTCAAGGGAGGTTTGCGGTGGACCGACACCTCAAGTGAGTCAACCCCATGGTGTGAGAGTACCTATGACGGCCCAACCGCTGTTCGCTCCGGCCCCACCGGGCTACGAGCCAGTACCGGCCCGGGTCTTGACCGGCATCGAAACGCTGCCGTGTGACCTCTACATCTGGCGAGGCCCACGGCCGATTCTCTACGCCACGAAAGGCGGCGACCTGCGCAAGGTCGTCGCGCGCGCCCAGCGGGGCATGTCGTTCCTGGTCCGAGAAATCGACTCCGACCTGTTGCGCGGCGCCCTCGCGGCCTCACTACCGAGGGTTCTGGCCAACCGGCGCCTGACCCCGATCGAACGCAGCAAGACGGCTTATTCGATAGTGGCGAAGGTGCTGGCGCCAATCTTCGCTCGCGAGAATCCACTCGATCGCGACGGCCTACTCCTCACCCACCAGGCCATCGACGCTATCACGGCCCACCTCCTCCAGGACGAGGACATGGTCTGGGCCATGTTGGCGACAATGCAGAAGCATATGGCCACGCATACCCACGCCATCAATACGGCGGTCTACGCTACGGTCCTGGCTCGCTTCATGCAGTTCGGACCGCCCGAGGTGATCCGGGACGTAGCCCGTGGCAGTCTCCTCCATGACATCGGCAAGAACCGCATCCCCAGGGTGGTCTTGGACAAGCCCGCCGCCCTCGATGCGTCCGAGTGGCAGGTCATGCGGAGCCACGTCAAGGCCGGTCACGACATGATCGTTCGGGCCCTGGGCTACCCGCCCTCCTACGTCCACATCATCGGCGAGCATCATGAGCGTTGCGACGGCTCGGGCTACCCGGCAGGCCGGACGGCTTCTGGTATCGCCCTGGACGCCCAGCTCGTTGGCATCGTTGACGCCTTCGATGCATTGACGTCGCGACGTCCCTACCGGTCTCCTGTGACCGCCTTCGATGCTCTCCACGTGATGCGCGTTGCCATGCGCGGCCAATTCAACGACGAGATCCTGCGAGAGTTCATAAAGCTGCTCGGCGGCTTCAACGCCCTGTCCGGCGGCATCGAGGGCGGTGACTTGGCGGGCGTCATGCAAGTCGCTGGCTGAGCCTGGCGATCGGCTCAGCACTGGCTGAGCCTGGCGATCGGCTCAGCGCTGGCTGAGCCTGGCCCCGCGCGGCGTGACCAACGTGGCTTCGGCTGCTACGCGACTCTGCGCTTGAGCTTGGCCGCTGCGGCTTCGGCGGCCGCCGCTGCGGCGCGCGAGGATGAGTGCTCGAGGAGGGCGGCGATATCGACGACCAGGCCAACGGCGCCATCGGCCATGACCGTTGCCCCGGCCAGACCGGCGCGCTGGCCGGTGACTTCGCTGAGCGCCTTCAAGACGATCTCGTGTTGGCCCACGAACGCGTCCACCGCCAGGGCCATCTCGGCGCCGCGTGACCTGACCACGACCAGGTTCACGAAGCCGCGGTCGTTGGTGACCAGCGGCCGTGGCGGATCGCCCAGGGCGCTGTCGAGCTGCTCCACCGGGATGACCCGATTGCGTAAAGTGAGAACGTTGTGGCCACGGACGCGGCCGAGCGACTTCGGCTCGATTCGGAGCGTCTCGACGACGCCGGTGAGCGGCAAGGCACAGACGCGGGTGCCGCATTTGACGAGCAGGGCGCCAATGATGGCCAGGGTCAGTGGCAGGGAGAGCGAGACGCACGTGCCCTGACCCGGTGTACTGGTTACATCGACCCAGCCTCCCAGGCGCTCGATGTTGCTGCGAACGACGTCCATGCCGACGCCGCGGCCGGAGACCTCGGTCACGACCTTGGCGGTGGAGAAGCCCGGCATGAAGATGACCCGCAGCATGTCGGCGTCGCTCGTCATTTCGGCCTGGTCGCGGGTCATCAGGCCCTTTTCTACGACGGCCCGGCGCAGGGCGTTCGGATCCATGCCGCGGCCGTCGTCCTCGACCGTAATCAGAATGCGACCATCGGCGTGACGTGCCGTCAGGCGGACCGTCGCAGGCAGTGGCTTGCCCAGAGCGCGCCGCTCGTCCGGCGTCTCCAGGCCGTGGTCGAGGGCATTGCGGACGAGGTGGCCTAGCGGGTCGCCAACCTCTTCGAGGACGGACCGGTCGAGTTCGGTCTCCTTGCCCTCGATCACCAGCTGGACTTCCTTATTGAGGCGGGCAGCTATGTCGCGCACGACACGCGGGAAGCGGTTGAAGACCGTTTCGATCGGCAGCATCCGCAGGCCCGTGACCTGGTCCTGCAGCTGACCGGCGATCCGGGCGAATTGCTGCGAGTCCTCGTCGGCCTGGCGGGCGAGTGGGTCATCGCCGAGCCGGGTTGCGAGGAGCTGGGCACTCTGCTGGAGCCGCGTCTTGTGGACGACCAGTTCGCCGACGAGGTCCATCAACTCGTCGAGGCGCGTGACATCGATTCGGATGGTCTGCTGGGCGGCCTTGAGGCGGTCGCCCGCGACCGTCAACCGCTCTCGGGTTGGCAGGCCGCGTGCCTCGGCGCCTAGGTCGGCCTGGCGCCGCTCCGATGCCGCAGGACCGGCGGCGAGCTGGTCGTCCGTGCGCGCGGAACCGAGCGGGGCCACGGGCTCGCCCGGGCCGTAGACATCGACGCTGAGCGGGACCTCAGCTACGCCGATTTCGCCAATGCTGAGCGGAGCTGCCACACCATCCACGCTGACCACCTCGTCGATGGCGGCCAGCCGTTTGCGGAGCTCGAGAAGCTCGGCCGGGGGGCCACGCAAGAGCATGACCAGGAGGGTGGTGCCCAGGCCGGATTCGATCTCGTCCCGGGTCGGAGCGGAGGCGATGAGACCGCCCGTCTCCTCGGCTTCGAGCGCCAGCTGGAGGAGTCGGACGGACTGCCATTCGCTGATCGGGTCGACGCGGCAGACGAAGATAGAGCGCGGTTCGTATCCGCCCGGCGCTTCGACCAGGAGACGGTGGATCAGCGGGGCGATGGCTAGATTGATGATGCCACCTTCGGCGGTTTCCTCTGCTACCGCTGCCGCGGCCTCATCGGCCTCCTCGGCCCTGCGGTCAGCGGCCGAATCGGCGCTCGAACGGGGCCCAGCTGCGCGTGCGGGCCCCGAGACCGGGCTCGACCTCGCGGTAGGCGCTGGTGCCGACGAGCCTGCCATGGCTGAAGCAGTGGCGCTTGAGAGCAGGTCGCGGAGCTCCTTGGTCAGCGTCTCCGGGGCATCGGTCAGGATTTCACCCTCCTGGACCTCCGCAACCAGTGCCCGCAGCACGTCGATCGTGGCCAACAGCACATCGGCGAACGGCTTCACCTCGTACAGAGTCCCGCTTCGGAATGCCCCGAAGAGGTCCTCCATGGCGTGGGTCAGATCCGTCATACGGCGGTGGCCGATCGTGGCTGCCGAGCCCTTGAGGGTGTGAGCTGCCCGGAAGACTTCGTTGACCACGCCGGTATCGACGCCATGCTCGAGTTCGAGCAGGCCTTGCTCGATCCGCTCGATCTGTTCGAGCGACTCGTCCGTGAAAAGACGGTCATCGCCCGGCTGCAGATCGAAAGTCAAACGCATTTCACGCAGCCTCTCGGAGTGCGACGTGGAGCCTGACTTCGCCGTAGGCGGTGGTCAGAGGCACTACCAGACGCTGGATTTCCACCGTCGACAGTCGAGCCCCTCTGCCGACCAGCACCAGGGGTGGATTTACGGTGGTCTCGATACCCTCTTCGGCGAGCTCGATGCCTGCGGTGCCGGCGATGACGTTGGCCATCTCGGCAATGCCGCTCTGGCCAAGATCGTCCAACTCACTGGTCTCCTGACCGATGATGGCGCTGATGAGCTTCAGAGCCACGGTTTCGGACATCGAGAGATACAGCGAGCCGGAGAGTTTGCCGCTGACTCCGATGACCGCGGTCACGTCTTCAGTCGTGTACGGGTTGCCTTCGAGGAGCAGGCCGCCACGGTGGACGGGTAGCCCGGTCTCCTTGCTGATCACGTCCAGCGCAGACTGAACGTATCGGTTGACGATCTGGACTCTCATGGCTTATGCGGCTCCGGCCAGGGCGCTCTGCTCTTCGAGGGCGAACAGACCGTCCAGCTCTAGGAGCAGGACGAGCCGGTCGCCCAGTTTTGCGATGCCTCGCAGGTACTCCGCATCGGCACCGGCCGCGACCTCGGGCGTGGGCTCCACTGCGTCGAGGGGCAGCATCAGGACTTCCGAGACGCTGTCCACGATCAGCCCCACGCGGGTGGCGGAGCTCTCGGCAACCACGATACGCGTCTCCTTGGTCGGTTCAGCCGTGGCCATCCCAAAGCGGTCTCGCAGGTCCACGACGGGGATGATCCGGCCGCGAAGGTTGATGACGCCCTTCACGAAGCTCGGCGCCCGCGGGACGGCCGTGATGGGCTGGTGTCGGATTATCTCGAAGACCCTTGCGATATCCAGGCCGTAGTGCTCATCCGCAAGCTCGCAGATGACGATCTGCAGCTCCCCGGACCGACCGCTGCCGCCGGATACAGGCTTCTCGGCCACGGCACGTCTCTCCTTACAGGTCATGCGCCGGACGCGGTCCGGCCTCGAACTCTCGTACTAGTTATCGGCTCATTCCTGGACCGCGTGAGTCGGGGCCAACTCCCAGCCCGCGATTCCCGTCATGAGGCGAGAGCAGAACGATCGCGAGTCTGAGAAAACTGTTCGGCGGCTGGATCTCGGTCGGCCCAGGCGTCGGACTCACACCAGCGAGCCACGGCTGCGGCCATCTGGTGGAGCGGCAAAACCTGGTCGGACAGGCCGGCTTCGGCGACGGCTGCTGGCATGCCGTAGATCGTGGCTGTGGCGGCGTCCTGGGAAAATACGGTGCCGCCGTGCTGTTTTACGGTTCGGGCCCCCTCGCGGGCATCCACGCCCATGCCTGTCAGCACGACGCACAGGAGCCGTTCTCTCCAGATCGTGGCGACGGCCTGGAGGGTGACATCGGCCGCGGGCCGGACGCCGTTGACGGGCGCCAGATTGACGAGCTGGATGCGGCCGCTCGTGGAGCAGATCATGTGGCGGTCACCCGGCGCAACGAGGATCTCGTCCTCGACGAGGATGTCCTCCGAAGCGGCCTCGGAGCAGCGCAGCTCCCCGACGGAGTCGAGGCGCGCGGCCAATGAGGCAGTGAAGCCCGGCGGCATGTGCTGGACGATGGCCATGGCCGCGCCAAGCTGGGCCGGCAAACCCTTGACGAATGTGTGCAGGGCGCTGGGGCCGCCGGTGGATGCCGCCACCACCACGAGCTTGCGGGCGGCGACTCGGATCGTATCGCTAGGCGGCCGCCGGACCGTCATCGCGGGCATGGCGCGCAGGCGGGGGGCGCTGAGCAGGTCGGCGGGCGAGGCATCGGCGGCGAGGGCAGCGGCT
>JANYJI010000204.1 GCA_025358525.1 Chloroflexota bacterium
CGAGAGACCCCGCCCTCGGCGACGCCGATACGCTGCGCTGATCCCGGGGACGACTACCTGATCTCGCTCGCGGCCGACCAGCACGCCGTCCTAGTTTCTGGGGACGGCCACCTCCTCGCCTTGGCGGGCGACTTCCCGATCCAGGCGCCGAGGGGCTTCGCCTCCACGGTCATCGACGCGACGGACTGACGCGTTTCGGTCGTGCATTCGAGGCAACGACCGCGTCAGGTAATCGAGAGATAAGCGGCCACGGGCATCATCGGCGCCATGCCGACGCTCCTCCGGACCGGTCCGTACACGTTCTTTATCGTCCTCCACGACTGTGCCGAACGGAGACATGTCCACGTCCGCGGTGGGGGCCGGGGTGAGGCCAAGTACTGGCTGGATCCATTGGTGGAGCAGGCTGCCACTCGGGGCTACACTGGCCGCGAACTCGCACGTATCGATCGGGAGATCCGCGACCATCGTGGTTCACTCATCGGGCGATGGCACGAAATCTGCGAAGGCGAAACAACGTGAATGCCGCGCTTGTCCGGGATGTCCGCGTGGACGACCACCAGATCACCTTCATCCTCACGGACGATCGCGAGGTTTCTGCGCCCACGTCCTGGTCGCGGCTATTGACGGACGCCACAGAAAGGCAGCGCGCCAACTGGCGCCTCGGTGGCTTCGGGACGTACGTCGAGTGGCCGTCGATTGACGAGCATGTCGGTCTCTGGACGCTGCTGGGCGTTTCGGAGGAGGAACTGATGGAGGCCTCCGGGTTCGAGATCGGCCGGAATCCCATTCACACTTGACGTGCCTCGGTGGTTCGGGGATCTGGCCCGCCCCGAGAAGAGCCGCCGAAGAGCAAACGCGCCACCGCACGGTGACCGCACTGCTCAGCGCCCAGCGCCGCCTCATCACCGGAGATAACCGATGAGCCTGTTCCATTTTCTCCTCGTATACGACCTGCGCCAGCAACTGCTAGTAGACGTGCGCGAGTTCACTGACGCGACCGAGGCCACGGATGCCTATGGACAGGCCGAGCTCGAACATCTCGGAGACAGAGACTGCGAGATAGTCCTGGTCGGCGCCGACTCCCTGGACACGATCCGGAAGACCCACGGCCACTACTTCACGAAGGCCGGGGCGATCACGCTGCCCGAGCTGGTGGCCTCTTAGCCGCTCGCGCCGGGCGGTACGGATCGGGAAGGCGGGCGTTCCCGGAGGGATCCGAAGACAGCCGCAGCGCGTCAGGGCACACGCCAGAGGCCGGGGCTACTCCGTTCTTGCCTCGTCCAGCAACTGACCATCCGGCCCTTGGAGCTGCAGGAGCAACGGGACCATACCCAGGGCGTGAGTGGAGCAGCTGAGGCAGGGGTCGTAGGCACGGACCAGGGCGGAGACGCGGTTGAGGGCACCTTCTTGGATCTTGTTGCCGTCGACGAACCTCCTGGCCACCTGCAGGATTCCGCGGCCGATGGCGAGGTTGTTGTGGCCGGTGGCGACAATCAGGTTGGCCCAGGTCATGGCGCCGTTGTCGTCCACCTTGTAATGGTGGATGAGCGTGCCGCGCGGGGCCTCGATGATGCCGATACCCTCGAGGTTGTTGACACCCGCGTGGGCGCGGACTTTGGTCCCGAGGATGGCCGAGTCGTCGAGCAACTCCCGCATGCGCTCGAGGGCGTACAAAGTCTCGATGAGTCGCGCGTAGTGGTAGTGGAAGCCGCTCTGGACGATGCGGCCGAGACGCCCGCGGTACTCCTCGAGCTCCGCGTCGGCCTCCGGCGTGCCGCAGTGGTCGGCGACGTTCAGGCGCGCGAGCGGGCCGACGCGGTAGATGCCGTCGGGGTAGCCGACGGGCTTGTAGTACGGCGCCTTCAGGTAGGAATCCGGGAGTGTTGCCTCCCCGATATAGGTCGCGTAGTCGTCGGGATTCACCTGGTCGGCGATGATGCTGCCGTCAGGGCCGATGAAACGCAGGTTTCCGTCGTAGAGCCGCAGCGAGCCGTCCGGTCCGACGAGGCCGCAGTACATCGTGGGGAAGTTTGAGAAGGACTCGATCTCGTTCGGGAAACTGTCGAGCGTCTTCTTCCAGAGCGCGAGCGTGCGCTTCACGATCGCCATGGCCGCGGGCAACTCGGCCAGCGTCATCTCTTGCGCCTGCTGGTCGAACTGGGCGTTGACGCCGCCAGGCACGATCCACGAGGGGTGGATGCGCTCCTTGGCGAGCCGCTCGATCACCTGCTGGCCGAACTTGCGCAGAGCGATCCCGTCGCGCAGTGCGTCGGGGTGTGCCTCGAGCAGCCCCGCGATGTTGCGCTTGGCAGGATCCGAGTCCATGCCGAGCAGCAGGTCGGGCGCCGAGAGGTGGAAAAAGGACAGCGCATGCGACTGCACGAACTGGGCGCAGTGGATCAGCTCCCGCAGCTTCCCCGCGGCGGCCGGGATGCGCACGGCCATGATCTCGTCGCACGCCTTTGACGAGGCGAGCAGATGGCTCACCGGGCAGATGCCGCAGATGCGCGATGTGATCGACGGCATTTCGTAGTACGGCCGTCCCTCGACGAACTTCTCGAACCCGCGGATCTGGGTCACGTGGAACTGCGTGTCGGTCACTTGCCCAGCATCGTCGAGTTTGATCGTGATCCTGGCGTGGCCCTCGATGCGCGACACGTGGTCGATCGTGATCTTCCTCATGGCTGGTCTCCTGGCCTCGGCCGGCTGCGGCGCGGGCGCATATGCCACGACCTCCCGACCCAGCGGGGCGCGCGATGTTGCCTTCCTGGTCGCCATGCCCTGCCCTACCCGAACCGCAGCTTGGAGCCGAGGTCCGGCTCGCGGCCTTCGAGCAGCTCACTCAGCACAAACAGGATCGCGCTGGGTTTCGGAGGGCAGCCGGGGACGTGGACGTCGACCTTGATCGCCGAGTGCAGCGGCTGCGCTTGCTTGAGCAGGGCGGGCACGCCGTCCGTCGGCACGCCTGGTCGCTCGGTGCCTGGTCGCTCGGTTGCGCCCTCGACGTATACGCGCTCGAGCAGCTTGCGCGTAGGGATGCCGTTGCGCATCGACGGCACGTTGCCTGTCACTGCGCAGTCGCCGAGCGCCACCACGACCTTGCTGCGCACCCGCGCGATCTTCGCGAGCTTGAGGTCGTCCTGGCTGCTGACCGCGCCCTCGATCACGGCCACGTCGACACCCTCGGGCCACTCCTGCGCGTCGACCAGCGGGCCGAACACGATGTCGGCCTTCTCAAGCACGGCGACGATGCCCTCGTCAAGGTCGAGCAGCGACATATGGCAGCCCGAACAGCCGTCAAGCCAGCAGGTGCCGATCTTCGCCTTGTCCATCACTGGCCCTCGCGCATCGAGGTCAGGCGGCTCACGCCGGCCCGCTGCTTAGTCATTTCCTCGACCCCCCAACCCTTCTCGGCCATGGCGCCCGTGGGGCAGGCCTGCACGCACTTGCCGCAGCTGGTGCAGCTCGTGGCTTCGCCCCACGGCCGTTGCAACTCGGAGACGAGCCGCGAGTGGATGCCGCGGCCGGCGATGTCCCACACGTGCGCGCCCTCGATCTCGGCGCAGGTGCGCACGCAGCGCGAGCACAGCACGCAGCGATTGTGGTCGAGGACGTAGCGCGGGTGCGTGGTGTCGACGCTGAGTCGCGGGTAGTTGTACGGGTAGCGAACGTGCGTGACGCCGTGGTCCTGCGCCAGGGTCTGCAGCTCGCAGTGGCCCGAGGAAACACACACGGCACAGACGTGATTGCGCTCGACGAGCAGCAGCTCAATGACCATCTTCCGATAGGACTGGATCTGGGGCGAGGTGGTGGCAACCGCCAGGCCCTCTTGCACGGGCGTAGTGCAGGCGGGCAGCAGGCGGGCGACGCCGGACACCTCGACCATGCACAGCCGGCACGCGCCGACCGCGCTGAGGCCTTCCATATAGCAGAGAGCCGGGATGTACTTGTCGTGGGCTCGGGCAACCTCGAGGATCGTCTGGCCCGCGGTTGCCGCGATCACCTCGCCGTCGATGCGGACCTTCACCTTATCGGTCAAAACGATCCTCCCTATCTTTCGCTGCCGCGAACGTCGCAGCGCAGGCAACGGGTCGTTTCTTCCATCGCCGCCAGAGCCGTGAGGCCGAGCGACACCTCGGCATACGACTGCACTCGCTGGGCGGCCGGCATCTCGCCAGGCACGTGGCGGCCGAAGTCGCTCGGCGTCTCGGGCGGCTCCATCTGGTACTCGAAGTCGGGGATCAAGCTCGCGAAGCGGTCCTGCCCCATCAACCGCTTGTCGATGTTGCGGGCGGCCTTCTTGCCGATCCCCATTGCGTTCGACACGTTCGAGGCGCCGGTGATGAGGTCGCCGCCCGCATAGAAGCTGTCACGGCTCGTTTCGAGCGTGTAGCGGTCGACCTCGATCGTGCCGGCCTCTTTCACCTTCAGGCCTGAGGCCTTGCAGAAGTCGGGGTCGACCTTCTCGCCGACGGCCAGGATCACGGTGTCGCACTCGATGCGGATCACCTCGTCCGTCGGCACTGGCCGGCGGCGTCCCGAGGTGTCGAACTCGCCGGGCTTCGTTCTGACTGCCTCAATCGCGCGCACCTGGCCGTTCTTGTCGCCCGTGATCCGGTGCGGAGCCGCGAGATAGAGGAGCTTGGCGCCCTCGTGCTCGGCGGCCAGGATCTCTTCCGGAATCGCCGGCATGTCCTTGCGCTCGCGGCGGTAGACGATCGTGACGTCGGCGCCCAGACGACGCGCGGTGCGCGCGGAGTCGATCGCGGCGTTGCCTCCTCCGATCACCACAACGTTCTTCCCGACCGGGACCTGCTCGTTACGCGACACGGCCTCCAGGAACGGCAGCGCCGGGATCACGCCCGTGAGTTCGGTTCCGGGCAGATATACCCAGCCTTCCTTCCATGTGCCGATCGCGAGGAACACGGCGTCGTGCTGGTTGGCTAGCTCGTTGAGGCCGGGGCCCTCGCCCACGGTCACGTTGAACTGGAACTTCACGCCCAGCCGCTCGATCAGCTCAATCTCCTTGTCGAGGACCTTCTTCGGCAGGCGGTACTCCGGCAGCGCGTAGCGCAGCATGCCGCCGGCCTGCGGCCGCGACTCGTAGACCGTGACGGAGTGGCCGAGGAGCGCCAGGTAGTAAGCACAGGCGAGGCCGGTCGGGCCGGCGCCCACGACCGCGATCTCGTGCCCGGTCGGCTCCAGCCTGCGCGCGAGCACCTTCTCGACCATCGGGTCGAACTTGTCGGTGAGCAACACCTCGTCGGCGATCTGGCGGTGGACATCGCGCATGTTCACGGACTCGTCCACGGCGGCTCGGCGGCAGCGGTTGTCGCAGGGGTGCTGGCAGACGCGCCCCGTCGAGGCCGGCAGTGGGTTGTCGAGGATCACTGAGAGGAACGCGTCCTCGAGCCGCTCCTCCTTGTACAGCTGCAGGAAGCGCGGGATGTTCATGTGGAGCGGGCAGGAGTTCTCGCATGGCGAGAGCGCCAGATCCTCGCACACGCCGGCGCGGCAGCGCTTCGCCACGATGTGGTCTTCGAACTCGTGCCGGAAGTGGCGCAGGCTCGTGAGAACGGGGTTGGGCGCGCTCTGGCCGAGCCCGCAGAGCGAGGTGTCACGGACCATGCGGCACAGCTCGTCGAGCGCCTCGATGTCCTCGTGCGTGGCCTTGCCAAGGGTGAAGCCGTTGAGCATGCGCAGCGCCTTGTCAAGGCCCACGCGGCACGGGACGCACTTGCCGCAGCTCTCCGAGTGCGTGAACTCGATGAAGTAGCGGGCGACGTCAACCATGCAGTTGTCTTCGTCCATCACAACCATGCCGCCCGAGCCCATGATCGAGCCGAGCTGCGCGAGCGTCTCGTAGTCGACAGGCGTGTCGAACATCTCCACCGGGATGCAGCCGCCCGAGGGGCCGCCCGTCTGCACGGCCTTGATGTCGCGGCCGTTGGTGCCGCCCTCACCGATGTCGTAGATGAACTTCGCGAGCGGCGTGCCGAGCGGCATCTCGACCAGGCCGGTGCTGTGCACCTTGCCGACCAGCGAGAACACCTTTGTGCCTGCGCTCTTGGCGCTGCCGATCTCGGTGAACCAGGCCGGCCCCTTGGAAACGATCGGGGCCACGTTGTACCAGGTCTCGACGTTGTTGATGTTGGTCGGCTTACCGTAGAGGCCCTTCTGCGCCGGGAACGGCGGCCGCGGCCGTGGCCGGCCGCACTCGTCCTCGAGCGACGCGATCAGGGCTGTCTCCTCGCCGCACACAAAGGCGCCGGCACCCTCGACCATCTCGATGTCAAAATCGAAGCCGCGCCCGAGCACGTTGTGGCCAAGGACACCGTAGGCCCGCGCCTGCTCAATCGCGCGCTCGAGGCGCAGCACCGCCAGCGGGTACTCGGCGCGCACGTAGATGATCCCCTTGGCCGCGCCGGTGACGTAGCCAGCGATCATCATGCCCTCGAGGAGAGCGTGGGGGTCGGACTCGATCTCGTTACGGTTCATGTACGCGCCGGGGTCGCCCTCGTCGGCGTTGCACACGAGGTACTTCTCGGGCCCGGCCGCCTTCGCCAGGAACTCCCACTTATTGCCGGTCAGATACCCGGCGCCGCCGCGACCACGCAGCTTCGAGGCCTTGATCTGCTCGATGACGCCGGCTGGGTTCTGGTCGATCAGGACCTTGTACAGGGCCTGATACCCACCGACCGCGATGTACTCCTCGATGTCGTCTGGGTTGATCAGGCCACAGTTGCGCAAGACGATCTTGACCTGCCCATTGAAGAACGGGATCTCGTTCCAGTTCGGCACGTCCGGGTAGCCGGAGCCGTACTTCACGTGGCCGGTGAGATGGTCCCACTCCTCGATCTTGCACAGCACGATCTCGGCCGGCGGCAGTTGACCGAGGCCGTTCAAGATGTTGTCAACGTGGTTCGGCTGCACTTGGTGCAGCATCAGCAGCGGGCGGCCGGGCACCCACACATTGACAAGCGGCTCCTCGGCGCAGAAGCCGAAGCAGCCGACCGGCGCCAGTTGCACGGCGAGGCCGCTGGCGTCGATCTTGGACGCGAAGGCGCTGTAGACGGCCTCGGCGCCGTTGCCGGAGCCGCAAGTGCCCATACCGACTGCGATGCGCGGCCTGCTGGGCAGCAGCTTCGCAAGCCCGGCCTCGCGCACGGCGGAGAATGCGGCGAAGTCGTGAATCATCACCGTGCGCTCTCCTTACGCAGCGCGTCGACCTCGCGCATCAGCGCCTGCTCCTTGACGTGCCCGCGGATCGCGTGGTCAATCTCGACCACCGGGGCGAGCGCGCACTGGCCGAAGCAGGCGACGGTGCGGATGGTGAGGCGCCGGTCCGGCGTCGTCAGCGTGAGCTTGTCGGCGTCGTCACTGGCCTCCCGCAGGCCCAGCTGGAGCTTCACGCGCTCGAGCAGCGCCCGGGAGCCGCGAGTGTGACAGGCCGTGCCACGGCAGATGGCCACGGTGTGCGTGCCCTGCGGATCAAGGTTGAAGAGTGCAAAGAACGTCGCGACGGCATAGACCTGCGACTGCGGGACGCCCGTGCGTGCAGCCACGTACTCGAGCGTCTCCATCGGGAGGTACTTGTTGCGGTTGCGGTCCTGCAGCTTCTCCAGGATGCCGAGCAGCGCGCCTGGGCGGCCGACCTGATCGCCGATGATCCGGTCGATCAGGTCCTGGTCCTCGTGATGCGGCGGCGGAGACACCGATCCGGTGGTCATCGAACTCTCCAAAGGGAGGCCGTGCTCCGCTGGCCGGCGCAGTGAACGGCCTGCATGACGTACGGCGATGGCGGCGAGCCTAGGCTTCGCTGAGTCTGCGCAGTAGGGCCATCCGGACCAAGGTGGACTGGACTCTCATCCGCACGGGGAGCCGGCTGGCAGGTGCGCACGCCATCGGGGCGACCGGCTGCCGCAGCGCGCCGACCACGATCTCCCGAAATCGCAACTCCGGGCCCGTCAGATTGTGCAGCCCAAGGGTTGGGGCTATTCTCCGCGCCTGCCGATGGCGGCTCTCGCTCCACGCCTGTCTGGCCCCACTCCCGTCGGCGTAACGATCGGGCCCCGGCGGGGTTAGAGCATGATGCAAGCGTTCGGAGTCGTGGCAACGCTGACCCCGACTCGCCAGCGTCCCGGCGCGGCAGACAACGGAGGACCGACAGATCTCATGAAACTAACGAAGTCATCAGTGGCGCCCGCCGCTAAGCAGGAATCGGCGTCCACGCCGGAGTCGGCTCGCGCCCAGTCAGTGGCCGCAGCTGTTGAGGTCCCCACCGCCACTGCTGCAGTGGCAAAGCCGCGTGTCAGCCGCCGCCTGTCGAGGCCGGCCGACGACTGCGTTCGGGAAGGGCTGCTCAAGGGCAAGAAGGCGCTCGTGTTCGGCGTCGCAAACGACCATTCGATCGCCTGGGGAATCGCCAAGGGACTCTACGACCAGGGCGCCGAAGTCGGCTTCAGTTCGATGGCGTCGCTGATCAAGCGCCGCGTCCGCCCGCTCGCCGCATCGATCGGGTCGACCTTCGTGGAAGGCTGCGACGTCCGTGACGATGACGAGATCAAGAAGGTCTTTCAGCGCTGGCACGCCAAAGAGGGCAATCTCGACATCCTGGTCCACGCGGTCGCATATGCCGAGAAGGAAGACCTGGCCGGCAACTTCTCCGCGACCAGCCGCGACGGCTTTCACACGGCCTTCGATATCAGCGTCTATTCGCTCATCGCCATGGTCCGCGAGGCCCGGCCATACATGCCGCCCGGCTCATCGATCATGACGATGACCTACTACGGCGCCGAGAAGGTCGTGCCCCACTACAACGTCATGGGCGTGGCCAAGGCCGCGCTCGAGGCTTCGACGCGCTATCTGGCCGCCGACCTAGGGCCGTCTGGCATCCGCGTCAACGCGATCAGCGCCGGCCCGATCCGGACGCTTTCCGCCCACGGCATCGCCGGCTTCAAGCTGATGTACGGCGGCTTCAAGGACGTCACGCCGCTCCGCTCTAACATCTCGATCGAGGACGTGGCCGGCACGGCCGTCTACCTGGCCAGTTCGCTCTCGGGCAAGACGACGGGCGAGGTCATCTATGTCGATGGCGGCTTCAACATCCTCGGGCTTCCAGTGGCCGACGAGCAGCTCTAGCCCAGGCGACGCCCTCGCCTGAGCGAAGTCATGTGGTGCGGTGTAGGCGCCGGACTTCTGGCTGAGGGAGTCATGTGGTGCGGTGTAAGCGCCGCCTTCTGGCTGCCAGATAAGCCGTGGGTGATGGGTCCGGTGCAAGCTCCGGTCCGTGAACGAGCAGCGGTTCGGGCGATCAGTTCGGGCGCTGCGGCACAGGCTCGGGTGGCGCCAGGCGGATCTGGCGCGTCGCTGTGGGATGTCTCAGTCGGCCGTGTCTCGGGTGGAACGCGGGCTGGTGGCCGGCGCCTCGTTCGGGGACGTCGGACGTATGACCGCTGCCCTCGGCGGCGAACTGGACGTTCGGATCTGGTGGCGCGGCGAGGAACTCGATCGGCTGCTTGATGCGACACATGCGGCGATCGGCGAAGCGCTGGTCCGGCTCCTCACGGATCTCGGCTGGGAGTGCGCGGTTGAGGTGACGTTCGCGATCAGAGGCGAGAAGGGAACGGTTGACGTGCTGGCCTGGCATCGGCCGTCCGGCCGGCTGCTCGTCATTGAGAACAAGTCAGTCGTGCCAGACCTGCAGAAAATGCTTGGCTCTCTGGATCGAAAGGTCCGACTCGCGCGCGAGATAGCCGCCGTGCGCGGCTGGCGCGCGACCGGAGTGGCCAAAGCGATCGTCCTGACGGGAACGGCCGCGAACCGCGCCAGGGCGAGGCGGTTTGGGGCCACGTTGACGGCGGTCCTGCCGCAGGAAGGGCGTGCCCTGCGCCGCTGGCTGGCGGAACCCGTCGGCCCGAACCCGGCCGCGCTCTGGTTCCTCACAGACAGCCACCTGATGACTGCTATCAAGCGGCGGAGGGTCCGGCGGGCCCGAATCGCGGCCCCGGACAGCAGCTCGAGAGGTCGCGCAAGCGTGACATGAGACACGTCGAGCTCGTACGTGCCCAAGTCTGATCCCAAAGTGCGCCGCGAATTTGGATAGTAGTCACGCCGTGGCTAGACGAGACCTCCGCGGCCGCCGCGGGCTTGTACGAGTCACGCCTTGGCTAGACGAGACCTCGCGAGCGGCGGCGAGCGCCCGCGCCCCGCGCCATGCGCCCGCGACCCGCGCCCGCGGCTGCGGCTGGCCCGCCTACGCGCCCGCTCCTGCCGTTGGCCCGCCTACGCGCCCGCGGCCGCCACACGAGCCATGCGCCCCCTACGCGCCTGCGGCTGCGGCTGGCCCGCCTACGCGCCCGCGGCTGCGGCTGGCCCGCCTACGCGCCCGCGCCATGCTCCCGCGACCCGCGCCCGCGACACGCGCCCACGCCCGCCGTTGGCCCGCCATCGCAGGCCCGCGCCCGCCGGTAGCCGACGAGCAGCTCGGGACCGCAGTCAGGCGCGCCGGCGCACCCGCCAGTGCAGCCACACGACCACAGCCACGAGGGCAATCGCCGCCCCCGCGGAGTCGATGCCGACATCCACGCCTGACGCGTGACGACCGGCCGTAAACGACTGGTGAAACTCATCCGACGCCGCGTAGGCAAGCGTCAGCACCCAGCTGAGGACGACCGCGCGCCAGGGCGACATGAGGATGAGGCTCCCCCATCGTGGCGTGGAGATGAGCCTTCCCCGTCGCGGCGTGGAGATGAGCGCCTGCCAGACCAGCACGGCCAGGATACCGAACGCAGCCATGTGGCCGGCCTTGCGGAGGACGAAATCCAGGTCGGCCGCTTCGGCGACCCGCAGGTTCGGCGTAGCCGAGAGGACGAAAATGACGGCCGCCCAAATGGCGACGGCGAGCCACGCCAGAACGGGCCCGGGTCGCATCGGGGTCCGGGGCCGTGCGGCCGGATCTGCTGGCGTCACCGCGTGGTCGGGCAAGTCAGTCTGAACCGCCGGGCAATTCGAAGCGCATCAACCGCCAAACCGCCAGGGCGAGCGTGACCGCGACCAGAACGGCGGCCAAGATGAAGGCCGTGTCGGACGACAGACGCGACTCCTGGACCGGCAGCGGGTAGATGGCGTTGGCCGCGCCCAGCGCGTACTGCCGGATCGACAGGTTGGCGATGCCCGGCAGCATGAACGAGAGCGCGCCTTCCCAGACGAGCATGTAGCCGACGCCGATGACGAGAGCCCGCCGCGTGAAGAGGCTTACCGCCAGGAATAGCGACGCGTAACAGACGGATCCGACTACGACTCCCAGGACCTGCGCAGCAGCGGCCTTCAGGCCGTCCTCACCTATCGGGCCAAGCTCGATCGCTCCAGCCAGGGCCGTCGAACCACCCGCCAGCGCGATCGAGACCGCCATCACGCTGATCGCCTTGGCCAGAACCACCAGCCATCGAGGGACAGGCTTGGCCAGCAGATAGACGATCGTGCCGTCGTCGATTTCCGCCCCGAACGCACCTGAGCCGAAGAGGATGGCAACGAGCGGCATGAGGATCGTGATGGCGATTGTGTCGAAGACGATCCGCGAATAGGAATCGATCTCGGTCCGCCCGGCAGCCCGGAACAGCACCGCGAGAAGCACCGGCAGGGCCGCCAGCAGGAGCAGCCAGACCGTTCGGCGACGGCCCATGAGCTGGCGCAGAGTGATCCCGACTATCTCCGAAAAGGCGACGAATGATGCCACTTGGCTCCTCCCCCTCACCGTCGAACCAGGTATTCGAAAACCTTCTCCAGGGACTCGTCCTCGGAGAAGACCTCCGTGATTCGCACCCCGGCGGTACGACTTGCCCCGGCGATCAAGCGGCGAAAAGCCCCGAGCTGCGCGGTCTGCACGGAACACCCATCTGGCGTGAGCTCCACCGCGAAGACGGCCGGGTTCGTCATCAGGGCCGCGGCCAGCTTTCGGTCATCGCTCGAACGGATCGTGATCATGTGCGGCCGATCGGTCATCAGGGCGCGGATGGCATGGAAGTCCCCCGATGCCGCCAGGCGACCGGCAACCATGACCAGGATCTGCGTGCCGACCCGCTCGACCTCCTCGAGAATGTGCGAGGAGAAGAGGATGGTCCGGCCCGCCTCGGCCATCTGGCCGAGCAGGTCCATCATCGCGATGCGCTGACGTGGGTCCATGCCGTTGAACGGCTCATCGAGGAGCAGCACCTGGGGGTCATGGACCAGTGCGCCGGCCACCTTCGCCCGCTGACGCATGCCCTTCGAGTACGTCCCGATCGGGCGGTCCATGGCGTCCTCGAGTCCGACGCGTCGGATCGCGTCAAGGGCGGCCCCATCCGCATCGCGCAGGCCCTGCAGTCGAGCGTTGAAACGGACGTATTCCAGGCCCGTCAGGAATGCGTAGACAGCCTCTCGTTCTGGAACAAGACCGATCTGCCGATACACCCCCGGATCGCGGTGGGGGCTGCGACCCAGGACCAGAACCTCCCCGGCGGAGGGCGCCAGGAAGCCGGCCAGCATGTGCAGCAGGGTCGTCTTGCCGGCGCCGTTAGGCCCGAGAAGACCGGTGACGCCGGGCCCGAGGCCGAACGAAACGTCGTTGACGGCCACCACGTTCCCGTACCAGCGGGCGACGTTTCGAAGTTCGATAGCGAGAGGGCCCGCCTCGATCGGCGCTGCTGCGGGCCCTGTCAGCGGAGTGGCTTGCATCGTCACGCCGGTACCCTTCGGTATCGGAATAGGAGAACCGTGGTGAACAGGACGACGCTGATCAGGGCCGCAATTGCATACTCCTCGGCTGTGAGCGAGCCGGTGAACCGGCCGGGTTGCAGGGCCTTGCCGAAGAACCAGTTGGTCGCGCCGTCGAGTGACGAGATCGGCATCACAAGGAAGAGCTTGTCCGTCCACGACCAGTCGCTACTCTGGCCGATGGCAAATACGGCCGCCGGGACAGCCTCGGCCAGCAAGACATAGGCCACGAGCGCGATCGCGGAGTAGGCCCGCCGGGGCGAGAACGAGGACACCGTCAGCGAGATCGCCGCCAACCCCAGGGCAATCAACCCGTTGGCCGGGAATGCCGGCAAGGCCTTCGGCAGCTCGTCACCAATAGCCTTGAAAGTGTCCGGCTTCATAAGGATGTCGCCGATGAAGAGCGCCACGCAAGGAACCATCAGCACCAGGAAGAGGGCCGCGGCCAGCGAAGCCAGCCGGGCCAGGGCGTACTCGAGACGACCCAACGACCTTGTGAAATAGAGCGGCAGGACGCGGTAGCGCTGATCGCGGCAGACCAGCTCTGGGGCCTGGGCGACGCAGAAGAAGAAGACCAGGAAGTAGAACATGCTGAAGTAGGAGTGGTAGGCCAATAGCTCCGGCTGTGGTCCGGAGCCATTGGTCATCTCCTGAGAGATCACGGACGAAAAGGCCAGCTGGAACAGCGCCGGCAGGGCGTACAAACCGGTCAGGATGAAGGGTGCGGCCTTGGCCGTCATCGGCCGACCGAAGCCCCAGACGCTCCGGAAGCTCTCCACGAAAAGGGACCACATGGCCCAGCTACGGCCACGGCGAGGACCGTCATAGTGCCGATAGCCGAGGTCGTAGATGCTGCCGCCAGGCGAACTGGCAGCCAGGGGGGCAGTAGTGCCCATTTGCTGCAGGTTCTGGGCGGTCATTGCGGGCTCCCCGTCACCATCGCGGCACCTGGCGATGCCGTGGCAGAGGCATCGCGGAAGAGGTCCTCGAGGCGGCCGCGCTCCTGTTGCATCCGGACCAGGGGCAGGGCCAGGTCGGCGACGGAGTCGCGCACCATGTCGTATAGAGCGTCACTTTCGATCGCGACGAGGACGCGACTGCCGTCCTGCCGGGCCCGTACGCCCTTAGCGGCGAGGGCGGCGACGAGCCGATCGGCGCCCTCCTCCACCTCGACCGCGAGAACCGGTGTCCGCTGGGTGAAATGTGAAATCGGAGCGGCGCTCAAGAGGTGGCCGGCGTCGATCGCCAGGAGGTACGTGCAGACCTGCTCGATCTCGCCGAGGAGGTGGCTCGCAACCACCACCGTGATCCCAAATTCGGTGCCGGTCCGCTTGATCAGATCGAGCATCTCCTCGCGGCCGCTGGGGTCTAGGCCGTTCGTCGGCTCGTCGAGGAGCAGAACCTTGGGGTCGTGGACGAGGGCCTGGGCCAGCTTGACTCGTTGCTTCATGCCTGTGGAGTAGCCACCAATCTGGCGGTAGCGCTCCTCGTACAGCCCAACGTGACGGAGCACTTCGGCCGTTCTCTCGCGAGCGGCGGTCCGGGGCAGCCCGGAAATGCGGGCCATGTGGGTCACGAACTCGGTCGCGCCGACGTCTGGCGGCAGGCAGTCGTGCTCGGGCATATAGCCCACAACCTGGCGGATTCCACGCGTCTCGCGGACGCTGTCCATGCCCAGGACCGAGGCCCTGCCGCTGGTTGGGGTCAGAAGGCCAAGCAGGATCTTGAGGAGGGTACTCTTACCGGCACCATTTGCTCCAACGAGCCCGATGATGCCCGGCTCAACTGCCAGGTCGAGCCTCTCGAGAGCCTTGACCTGTCCGAAGTGCTTGCTAAGGCCCGAGGTCTCTATAAGCGCCATTGCCACATCTTGAACTCCTCGCTTCGCCGAGGCGTCATGATAACGGCCGATCCGTCGATCCGTCGTCCGACCGAAATCGTACTGGTCCCTCAAGCTGAGACTCGCCGACCCCCTGATAGTTGGCCTGACCGGGACGGAATCGTAAAGTGAACCCTCGCCGGGTTCAAGCCGCAGGCGCAGGCACCGACACCTTTTGCGTGGAAGTCTTGACTAGCACCACTCTCGACCGAGCGCGGCAGATCGTCCAGCACGCGCATGCCATCAGCCCGTCCGCCAGCCTCCTCCGACTGGAGCAGCAACTGCGACAGGGTGACTCGAACGCGCGACAGCTGGCCAAGCTGATCCACGGCTCCCCCGCCCTGGCCGCCCGGGTTTTGCGGATGGCCAACTCCGCCTTCTACGCCCCGGCCGAACCCGTGACCACGCTGTCGCGGGCGGTGGCGCTGCTGGGAGACACGGTTCTGCGCCAGCTGGTGCTGACCTCTCTGATAGTTTCTCGCCGGGCCGGCAACCGCAGCCCGCGCGAAGCCCTGGCCGCTGCCCGCTTGACCGGCGACGCCGTCCGTAGCGCGGTCGTCGGCAAGACGCTCGCCCAGATGTCGCGGTCTGCGGATCCGGATACGGCCTTCGCCGCCGGCCTGCTGCACGACCTCGGCCACGTATATCTGCTCGACGACGTCGGCGAGCGCTACGCCGGCTACCTCCTCGATCCGCACGCCCACGACGCGCGCAATGCCGCCGGGCAACTGGAGATGGAGATCGAGCTGTCGGGTACGACCCATCAGGACGTAGGCGCCGTCTTTGCCTACGAGTGGAACCTACCTCCGGTCATCGCCCGAGTCCTGTGGGACCACCACGTACCGAGCCCCGAGTCGCTGGGCGCGCTGATCGCCGCCGCCGACATTCTCGTTCGTGAACTGAGCTACCCCGCGATGGTAGATGCCGCCGACCGGCAGCTTGAAGGCGACAGCGCGCTGTCGGCCCTGAACATCGCTCGTGAGCGCTGGGAGGAGCTGACCTCGTCCGTGCGGGAGGCCTTCGCTGAGCTACTCTCGATCTTCGACGTGCAGGCTGCCTGACCCTCGGTCGCGCGAGCCCCAGCTCACACGGCCTAACCCCTCACGCTTGCTACATGGCAGGCGACGGCGGGCGAGGGATGCCCAGACGCGACGGCGGACAGAACTCCCGGGACAGCAGCTAATCGCAGTGGCGCAACGCCGTCAGCGGCCGCGCTTGGCGCCCGGGTTAGTCCGGCGATCGTACCAGCGGATCACGAACCAGCACGCCAGGAGGATGACCGCGGCCACCAGAGCGGCGCCCTGGACGGGCGGATAGCCCGCGATGCTCGTAGCCGTGTCGACGATAGTGGATGTCGTTGGCGGCTGGGGCGTGGTCAGAGCCGATGCAGTCGTGCCCGTGGGCCCAGCCGACGTCGGCCCGCCTTGACCCAGGAAGAGCGATGAGCCGCTGGGGACCGCGGCCATGGCGACCGCGGCCCGGTCATCCTTGAGTTCGAGTGTCCGCTGCAGCGAGCCCTTCGAGTCGAAGACTTGCACGCCCCTGGACTCGGCTACATGAAGGACCGAACCCTCGTCGCTGGGCGTCATGGATATCGCCGCCTCGCGAGTGGTCGCGAACGCGATGGCCGTCTTCCCGTCGACCGTCCAGAGGCTCGTACCAGAAGCCACGATGTCCGTCGACGCCATCGACGCCACGGCGATCGGGGGGGCGGACAGGGCTACCGTCCAGGTAGTGGCCAGCGACGTCAGGTCGACCCGCATCAGAGCGTTGGGGGTCTGGGTGACGACCAGGACGCCACCCCGGTCGCGGTCGATCGTCATAGCCACGATCCCGCCCGAAACGGTCGCCTTCTTCATGGTTGACGTGGCCGGATCAACAACCTCGAGCCAGCTCTTGCCGGCTTCGGCCACGACTACACGCGGATCGCGGCGATCGCCGGCGAGCAGGTTCCCGGATCCGGGCAGTTGAGAACTTTCGGTCACTGCCCCGCCATGAACCACGGCGAAGGCCAGAGTACGTCGAGTTGGCATCGTGGCCACGAGAACCTGGCCGGCTGGAAATGCCAGCGCCGAAACCTGGCCGGGCATCGTAATCGAGGCCTGGGCATCCAGGGTGGCGATGTCGATTGGAACCACTTTGGCGCTGGCGCCGCTGGCGTAGAGAGTGTGGCCATCGGGGCTGAAGGCCAGCGACTGCGGGGCCGGAACGATCGGAATCGTGCTCACGACCGTCGACGTCTTGACGTGGATTTCGAGCACCCCGGCGGAACTGGCCACGTAGAGGTCCCCCACCCCATTCGCCAGAACAGGGCCGGATAACGTCAGCGTCAGCAGCAACGCGACCACGCCGCTCGCTGCGAGTGCCTTCCCGATTTTCACGCAAATACCTGGCTCATTAGTCATGCCTCGAGAGGTATCGGCCGGAACGAGTGGGATGGGAGGCGGCCGGACCGGCTATGAGTCGGTCCGGCCGCCCCTTGTCAAACGCTCCGCCGAGGCGGATTGACTACTAACGCTTGAGGTTCACGAGATCCTGAAGCATCTCATCGGAAGTGGTGATGACGCGGCCGTTGGCCTGGAAGCCTCGTTCGGCCGTAATCATGCCTGTGAATTGGGTGGCCAGGTCCACGTTCGACATCTCGAGCGCGCCGGTCATGACCGTGCCGCGGCCGCCGGTGCCGGCGGTGCCGATGTTGGCCGCTCCGGAGGCAGACGTAGCGGCGAAGTTGTTCTGGCCGGCTCGCAGGAGGCCGGCCGAGTTCAGGAAGCCGGCGAGGGCGATCTGGCCCAGGACCTGCGTCTGGCCGTTGCTGTAGACGCCCGAGAGCTGACCGGCGTTGCCGACGGCGAAGGTGACCAGGGTGCCCGAGGTAAAGCCGTCGGTCTGGCCGGCGGGCTGGCTCGTGCCGCTGAACTGGGTCATCTGGGTGAAGTTGATGGCAGGCATCGTGGCAGTTGCGCCGTCTGGGAAGGTGAAGCTCAGGCTTCCAGTGGACGCCGTCTCAATGCCTGCCGTGGAGTAGGTCAGGGTGCCGTTGTTGGTGGGCGGAGCGGGCGTCTGGGCGATGGCGATGCCGGCATCGGCCGCATCCTTAGTGGCGATCCAGCTCCAGTCATTTGCCGCGGTCTTGGTGAAGGTGATCTTCACGGAGTGGGCAATACCCAGGCTGTCGAAGACCGTCATCGTCGTTGGGACCGTGGCCCCAACCGCCACGCCGGCGTCGAGGTTTCCGTTGAGATTCACGGTCGAGGTTGCGAGAGCGGTAGTGCGCTGGCCGATCGGGATTACGAGGTTAGTGATCGGCTGGGTGATGTCGATCTTGCCGGCAGCGTCGGCCTGCCAGCCCTGGACCTTCAGGCCGCTGGCCGGGTTGGCCAGTGAGCCGTCGAGGGCGATGTCGAAGGCGCCGTCGCGGGTGTAAACGGTCTGCGATCCATCCGACTCGATGAAGAAGCCGTCACCCTGGATTGCCATGTCCGTCGTCTTGCCGGTCGACTGCAGGTTGCCCTGAGTCTGCAGAACGTCGATGCCGGCGACTGTCATGCCGAGGCCAATCTGAGCTGGGTTAATGCTGCCGAGGCCGCCCTGCGGGGCAGTGGCGCCGTGGAGAGTCTGCGAGAGGATGTCCTGGAAGTTGACGCGGCCGGACTTGAAGCCGACCGTGTTTACGTTGGCGATGTTGTTGCCGATGACGTCCATCATGATCTGATGGCCGCGCAAACCGGAAATCGCCGAGAACATTGAGCGCAGCATTCGAGTGCCTCCTAAGGCTGGCGTTCACGCCTCATGGCGCGACGCGATGTGGCGTCCGCGGGCAGGCCAGCTTCCTCAGAGAGGTCCGGCTATCGACCTGACACACACGGCGGACTGTGGTTTTGCGATTGCGCGTTTGGCTTCCGCCAAACCGCATGTGTAATTGCGGAGCTTCAGCTACGCAATTACTACGGCGTCTATCTGCGTGAAAACACGCTCCTTGCTCTTGTTCGGCTCAACGGCCGTTACCACGGTGTGGCTGGGTACGTGGACGACGAAGGCGTACTGGTCGAGCATCACCAGGGACTGCCGGCTGCCGCGCTGGCTGAGGGTATCCATGGCCTTGCTGAGGCGATCCAGTTGCT
Source organism: Chloroflexota bacterium (assembly GCA_025358525.1). GTDB lineage: Bacteria > Chloroflexota > Limnocylindria > Limnocylindrales > CSP1-4 > Fen-1039. The sequence continues at coordinate 18,754 of JANYJI010000204.1, forward strand.
CCCCGGCGAGGGGGATCTGACGCTGCTCGACGCGTCTGAGGGCATGCTCCGAAACGTGGAGCGAGCGCTCATCGGCTGCCGCGAACAGCGCATCCCGGAAGGCCGAGCTGCCGCCCGATGGCGGCGGCGCCCCCGATGTGGGCTGGTCGAGCGGGCTCGAGCTAGGCGCCTGGCTCGGATCTCTGACGAGACCTCCGCCCTGCAACGCCAGTTCGGGCGCGATGCGATCGATCGTGACAATCACCTCCTGTTGGCTGGTGCGGTCCTGGCCGCGGTTCTAGATGCTGGGGTTCGTCACGTTCGTGACAGCATCGGGCTTGATATATTGGCTGCCAATTTGCAGTACGAGGCCCGCGTCGTTGGACTGCGTAACCGAGGTCACGACGCCGTCCACGGCCTTCCCGTTGACGTCCACGCCGGTCACTCGTTTGCCGATCAGGGCTGAACTCTGGGCCAGCTGCGAACCCGTTAATGCCTTCTCAACCTGCTGCAGTGTCTGGATCTGCGACATCTGAGACAGCTGCGAAAGCATCTGCTGGTCGTCGACCGGCTTAGTCGGATCCTGGTTCTGGAGTTGCGCCAGGAAGAGCTTCATGAAGTCGTCGGTCGTCAGGCCGTACATGCTCGACGACCCGCTCTTGCTGACCTGGGCGGCGCCTCCCGAGCCCGAGCTGGCGTTCGTGGCGGCAGCCGGAGTCGCGGTCGCGTTGGCGGCCGCCCTGTGGCCACTGACGAAGGGAGTGAAGGGCGTGAAGGTGGTTGGGCTGATGCTCATCAGACGGCTCCTCTCAGGCTCTGATATCGAGGGACGGGCCGCCCGGGAGCGGCCCACGTTGAATTGGCCGGGTGGCTCTCGTGGTTTCTGGCCGGAGCACCGGCGTGGCAGGGGACGTGCTACTCGAGGGACCGCCCGACCCGGCGCCCTGACCGGAGTTGTGCCCGGAACCGCCCCCGGCCGCGCCCGAGTTCTGACTGCCGAGACCTTGACCTTGTTCGCCGTGGCCGCCCTGGCCAGCGCCGGCGCCGTAGCCACCATTGGCTGTCCAGCTGGCAGCATCGAAGGCGTTGCCGCCGGTGCGGCCGCCGGTTGTGGCACTGCCGCCGCTCTCGCTGCGGACTGTGACGCTGACGCCTGCCAGAGCGTCGCTAGTGGCGCGGATGTGGGCCGCAGCCTCGGCCAGAGCGTCGGCCGCGACGCGGTCACGCACGACAAGCTGGGCCTGGACGACTTCCCCTGCCCGGCCGGTCACGACAAGTCGCACGTCGCCCAGGACAGGGTCGCTGAGCCGGGCCTCGAGGGATGGGCCGGCCGAGGTCTGGTAGGTATGGATAGTCTGAACGACTTGGTTCATCAGTTTCTCAGCCGAGTCCCCAAGCGCGGCCGGTCCCGTGTTGCCGACGACCGCCTCGGCCGACAGTGTTTTCGGAGCGGCACCGGTGACTGAGGCCGCGGCCGCGGCGAATGAGGCCGCTGAATCGGCCGCAGAGGCTAAGGCGCCGGGGGCGGATGCCGGGGCGGGATCGCTCGCGCGAGTGGCGGAGTCGGTCGAGTCGGAGTTTGCAGTCTGGTCCGTGGCGGTTCCGACGGCGGCCCCACCTTGCTGGGCAGCGACGCCGATGACGCGCGGCCCGGCCGTGGCTGGGGAGGTCGCCGTGTCGGTCACCGAGGCGGACGTCGCGAAGGACGATGGGCCGTTTCGTCGGACCACGCGCGGCCCGATACGAGCCACGTCGGCGACCACAGCCGAGTCGGCAATCGCGGCCGAGGCCTGGATTTCGGGCGGTACGGGCTGACCCGCCTGGTCCTGATTGACCGCCGACGCCAGCGTGGCCGCCTCACTGCCAGCCGGGGCAGTGGGCCGGACGAGAGCTGGGGCAGACGGCATTGAGGCGATGCCCGGAGGTCCGGAGACAGGGCCGGTCGGAGAGGCCGGCGCCGCGGACAGGGCCGTGGACGTCATCGGGATATGCGCATTAGGGCTCGTGGGGTGCGCAGTGGACGCGACCACCGGTGCGGGTGCCGTGGCCCGGGCCTGGGCGCCGGACTGGGTCCCGGCCGGCGGTTGATCGACGAGCCGCTGAGTCTGGGCCGACCCAACATTGGCGGCCGGGCGAGTCGTTGACGTCGCGGATGGTCCGGAGGGGTCTGCGTTCAGAGCCGCCACAGGAGCCAACTCCACAACCTGCGACGGCCGAGTCGAAGGGGCGTTCGCGACGGCGTCCGTCGGGGCGACCAGAGCGGGCTCGACAGAGGTCGGCGTCGCGGCGGGCCCGGCGGCCGTGGATCCGACCTGCGCAGGCGCTGCCGCAGTTGGAACTGGACGCGGCACGGCAGAGGCCTCCGGGCCGGTGGCGCGGCCATCGGCCGCCGTTGGCGCGGCCGGCACGGCCACGCCAGCCGGCGTAGCTGCCGTAACGGCCGTTGCGGGCGGCGTAACCGCGGCTGTTGCCGTCGCCACTTGAGTCGCACTGACCGACGAGGCGGCCGTCGCAAGAGTCTGAGCCGCAGAGGCAACCGTCCGAACGGACGGGGCCGCATCCACGGCCGTGGCCGAGGCCACCACAGCTGAGGTGACTGGCATACCGGCCGAGGCAGTCTGGGAGGATGCCGGCACAGATGAAGTCGGGTCCTGCGTCGCGGCGTCTGCTCCCGCCGCCATGCCCTGGCGACCCACGGTCGATTCCCGGGTCCCGGAGGCTGATGTAGCCACTCCGATGGACTGGGCCGGCGCCGAGGCTCGGCCAGCGGCCTCAATAGCGCCAACGGCCGCGGCCGCGGAACCGGCCGCCGACGAGGCGGAAGACCCTGCGCTGGCGCCGCCGGCCTCGGGCACGATCGAAGCCGCGACCATGGCCGCACTGAACGTCGACGCTGCCTGACCCTCGGCCCGGTCGGGCGCGGCGGCGGCCGCACTCGAGCGCCGCGCGGAGCTGGCGGAAGCGGTGTTGAGTTTGGTGGTCCGCGTCGTCAGCTTGGAGACGGGCCTGTTCGGCCGGGAGGTCAGGCCGGTGCTTTCGGCGGCTCTGTAGGCCAGTTGGCCCGCGGAACCATAGGCGGTCGGGCGTACGGGAGCGTGCCGGGCCGATGCGGCGTGCCACACGGGCGTTTCGCCCGCCTTGGTAAGCCCTTCTTGCGGGCCCGCTGGGGTGTCAATTCGGCCGAACCCACTTGCCACCGTCGCTACACCACGGACAGCCGCCTCCCGCGCTGCTTCGTCCCTGGCGTCAAGACGTACAGCCTGAGCCTGGGCGAATGCATCGCTGAAGGTCATCTCGTCCGCTGCCACAGGAACGTTGAGCGGGCCAGGAATCGGACCGACGCCTGGACCGAGCGTGACGTTGGCGTTTAGACCGGCCATGGCTAGCGCCCTCCGAGCACGGTGTTGAGCTGTGCGAACTTGCCGGCGATCAGCCGCGCGTTCGCCGAGTACTTGATCTGGGTCTGCGTAAGAGCGGTCATCTCGGTCTCGAGATCGACCCTGTTGCCATCGTTGCGGGTGTTCTCGTTGACGGTCGAGACGTCGGCTGACGAGCCGTTACCGGCGGTGCCCGTGGCGGAGTAGTGGCGTGAATCGGTCGTCTTCATGGCCACGTCCGCGGACGGGCCGGCCGATGCCAGGAGGGCGTTCCCAGGTTCGGTCGACCAAGCGGCGATCTCACGCTTGAGGGCCGTCTGGAAGTCGACCGCCTGGGGTGCATAACCGGGCGTATCGATGTTGGCGAGGTTGGAAGAGATGATCGACTGCTGAGCCGTCAGGCCATCGAGGGCCTGGCTCAGAATGGACGTAGTGCGATCGATCAGGCCGCTCATGCGGCAGCCTCCTGATAGCTGTTCCACTTACCTAGGATCCGCGCGATGTAGCCCCGAGTGCTTGCGGGGACTGCCCCAAGACGACCAACGGTTCCCGGTCCCGCGTTGTAGGCGGCCAGGGCCAGGTCGACTCGACCGAAGCTCTTGAGTTGCGTGGCGAGGTACTTGGCCCCGCCGTTGAGGTTCTGCTGCGCATCGAACGGGACGGTGACGCCGAGCGAAGCGCCCGTTCTGGGCATCAGCTGAGTCAGGCCCTGGGCTCCACAGCTGGAAACGGCCTTGGGATTGAAGCTCGACTCGGCGGCGACGAGCGAGGCCAGCAGCGACGGGTCAATGCCATTTGCGATTGCCGCCGAACGGATCTCGGCCGCGTACGGGATGAGCGAAGATGCCGCATCGAAGCGGGCCAGCGCGGAACTGCCGGATACCTCCGTGAGCGACGACGGGTCGCGCGGGTTGGGGCCGAGTAGTGTCGTGGGATCGGGCATATTGCCGGCGGCCAACCAGCTGGACGGGTCCACCGCCGCACCGGCGCTCGTGTACAGCCCGAAGTGGAGGTGTGGGCCGGTAGTTACGCCTGTCACGCCCACGCGGCCGACCGACTGACCCGCGGCGACGCGCTGGCCAACGGTTACCGCCAAAGACGGATCGAGGTGTGCGTACAGAGTGCTGTAGCCGTTATCGTGGCGGATTTTGACCACGACAGCACCGTCGGACTGGCGTCCGGCGTAGGTGACCGTGCCCGACGCGGCTGCACCAACGGCGGCGCCGAGTGGCGCGGCCAGGTCGATGCCGTTGTGGTAATGGGCGTATGTCACACCGCCTACCGTCGCCGACGGCTCGAGGGTCTCGCTGGAAGGCCCGAAAGACTGGGTCAGGGGCGCTCCGGGAAGCGGCGAAGTGAAGCGTGCGTACGACCTACCGTTCGACGCGGACACGCCGCTCGCGGCGGAGTCGGCGGAGCCGGCGGGCGACGAGGCGTAGCTCTGGAGAACGCCCGAGAAGGGCGATCCACTGACCAGCCCTTGCCCAGCCGTGTCCAGAATAGAACGACCGCCCGGGGCCCAGCTGGGATCCATGCTGTTGATGAGCGAGTCGAGCTGCGAGATCCGCGAGATGCAGTCGGTGTAGCTCATCGGTTCTGCCTCGTCCGGCGACTGGCGAACTGCGTCGTGGCTATCTCGGCCATGGCCAGGACATCGAGATGCTCTCGTTGGCGCCTCTCCGCGACCTGGAATCGGTCCCTCAACCGCTCCACGACCTCGCGCTGCCGGTTGGCATCCGCCAGGACTCGACGGGCTTCAAAGAGAGCGTTTGTCGCCCGGCCCAACTGCTCCTGCGTAGCGACGATCGCCCGCTGCGCGGCGGCCACAGCGAAGACGGCCGACTGGAGTTGTCCAGCCTCAGCCCGTTTTGTCTGGAGGCCTGCGAGCCAGCGCAGCTCCTCACCCGCCCGCCCCTGCGCGGCTTCCACGACAGCCACGGCGCGCTGGTGAACATCGATGGAGCGGCTCAGTTCGATGCGAGCCGTCTCCTCTGCCATCTCGCGTAGGCGCAGGACGATACCGAGGCGGAAACGACCGCTCATCGAGGCTCACCCCGCAACATTGGCGGTAAAACCATGCCGACCGGGACGGGCTGCGGCTGAGTCACGACGCCACCGGGCGCGGCAGTCGGACGAGCGACAGAGATCCCAGTGCCCATGAGCGCCGCGGCCTGCAGCACGCCGGTGGCCTCCATGTCTCGGCGAGCGGTGACGATGTCGGATGACTCCTCCAGTTCCTGGCAGAGGAAGGCCTCGAGGGCCGGCCGCAGCGCGATAGCCTCATCAATGGCCGGGTTGGAGCCGTGGGCGTAGGCGCCGACCTCGATCAGGTCACGCGCGCCCTCGTACTCGGCCAGGGCGGCTCGGACGGCGCCGGCGATCCGCATATGGCTTTTGTCCACCACGGCCGGCATGGCCCGCGAAACGGAGGCGAGCACGTCGATGGCCGGGTAGTGGTTGCGCTCGGCCAGCGAACGAGACAGGACGATGTGGCCGTCGAGGATCGACCGCACGGTGTCCGCGACCGGCTCGGTCATGTCGTCGCCCTCGACAAGGACGGTGAAGAAACCGGTGATTGTTCCGAACTCGGTATTGCCGGCCCGCTCGAGGAGGCGCGGCAGGAACGAGAAGACGGACGGTGGGTAGCCGCGCAACGCCGGGGGCTCCCCCGCCCCCAGACCGATTTCGCGCTGGGCCATGGCCAGCCGCGTGACCGAGTCCATCATGAAGAGGACGTCCTTGCCCTCGTCGCGGAAAGACTCGGCGATGGCCGTGGCGATCTCCGCCGCCTTGAGCCGCAGGAGCGCCGGCTGGTCGGACGTGGCGACGACGACGCAGGACCGAGCGAGTCCCTCCGGGCCGAGCTGTTCGTCGATGAATTCCTGCACCTCGCGGCCTCGCTCGCCGATCAGGGCGATCACATTTACGTTGGACGAGGCGTGGCGGGCGATCATCGCCAGGAGCGTCGACTTGCCGACGCCCGAGCCGGCGAAGATGCCAAGCCGCTGGCCCTTGCCCGCCGCCAGCAGCCCGTCCAAAGCGCGCACGCCGGTGGAGATCGGAGTGGAGATACGCGCCCGTCCCAGTGGATGAGGCGCCGCGCCGGTGACGACTCGATACTTGGCGCGGAGCGGACCCAGGCCGTCCAACGGTCGTCCGAAGCCGTCGAGCACGCGGCCCAGGACAGCCGGACCGATCGGGACGCGGAACTGCTGCTCGCGCAGGCGCACCGCGGAGCCGGGCCGGACGCCTGAGAGATCGCCGAAGGGGACGAGAGTAATGAGCCCATCCTTGAAGCCGACCACCTCGGCACTGACCATGCCTTCGGGCTCGAGGTCGATCCAGCAGATAGAGCCAAGCTGAAGGATGAGTCCGGCAGCTTCGACAGTGGTGCCGATCACCCGGACCACCTCACCGGTGGCCTGGAATCGCGAGGCTGCCTCGGCTGCCTCGATGAGGTGACGCAGCAACGGCGATGTGCTCCCGTCGTCGGGGCCCAGGTGGCTGCGTGCGTGCCGCTTGGTCATCACGGCCTGGCTGCCGCCGAGAAGGCCACTCATGCGACCTCCTCCTCGATCGTGCCGTGGGCGAGATTCGGAATGGCTCGATCGAGGGCGATGCCGATCTCCTCGAGCTGGGCTTCCAGGCCCGCCTCGACGAAGCCGTGCTCATAGCGAAGAGTGCAGCCGCCTGCAGGCAACGTGGGGTCGCCCTCGAATAGCCACTTCTTGCCCAGGTACGCTCGGCCGTGCAGCGCTTCCCAGGCCTGGGCAACCGGCTCCACGGCCGCGGGGTTCAGGAGGACATGGGCGTCGGGCGAGCCGTTGATCGTGCTCACGGCTGCTTCGAGAGCGGCGCACAGCAGACTCGGCTCGATGCGAACCTCGTGCTGGATGATCCGTTTGGCCACCGCCAGAGCCAGCTCCGCGATCGAGTGGGCAATCTCGGAGGTCCTGTCAGGGGCCACGGCCTGGAGTCGCTCGGCCAGGGCGGAAGCGCCCTCGACTGCGGCTCGAAGCTCAGCCTCGGCACGGTTGCGTCCGATCTCGTAGCCACGATCTTCCGCGGCTCGCTCGATGAGCCGAATCTCTTCGGCCAGGGCGGCCTGATCGGCACTGAGCGCGACTGACTGCGGGCTGCCGGCCTCCGACGGAACGCCACCTCGAGCGCCGCCGTGCGCGCCGCCCCAGTTACGGCCACGCAGGACCGAGGTCGTGCCAGTCCGCTCCCCTGCCCGAACTGCTGGCGAAGCGGGCACCACGGACGACGCCACGGTTCCTGGGGACGCGGCGGCTGACTGCGACGCACTCGCCCCGGCCGGGCCGCCATCGTCGTGAATGAGTCGCCAGCTAGACGAAGGCATCTTCCGTGCCTCCGCGGTTGATCGTGATCTCGTCGCTGTCTTCGAGCTTCTTGATGGTGTCGATGATCCGCTGCTGGGCTTCCTCGACTGCCTTCATGCGGACCTGGCCCGCCATGCTCATCTCCTCGCGCAGCATCTCGGAAGCGCGCTGGGACATGTTCTGGAAGAACTTGAGCCGCAGCGCCTCGGTCGCGGGTCGCAGGGCCAGGGCCATGTCCTTGGCATCCAATTCGCGGACGAGCCGCTGCATGGCGCGGTCATCGAGCAGGACCACGTCGTCGAAGACGAACATGAAGCGGCGGACCTCATCGGCCAGCTGGGAGTCCTGTTCGGCGAGGGCAGCCAGGATCTGGCGCTCGTTCGTCCGGCCGACCTGGTTGAGGACACTGGCCAGCGGTCGGGTTCCACCGACGGATGTGACTTCGGTCACGACCGAGGACAGCTTGCGCCGAAGCCCGTCCTCGACGATCGACACGGCTTCCGGAGTGATCTGCTCGGTCAGGGCGATGCGCTTGGCGACCTCGACCTGCACCGGCGGATCGAACTGGGTGAGGATCCGGGCTGCGGCTCGAGGGTCGATGTGAGCGAGGACGATGGCGATCGTCTGGGGGTGCTCGTCCGACAGCAGCCCCGCACCCTGCATTGGATCGATGTCGCGCAGGAAGTCGAATGGGATGATCTGCTGGGCTTGGTGGACGCGGTCCAGCAGCTCGCGAGCCTTGCTCTCACCGAAGGCCTGGGCGAAGAGCTCGACGGCGTAATTCTCGCCGCCGGGCAGGACTCCGGCATGGGCGAAGAGTCCTGCATAGGCCTCTTCGAGAATGGCGTCCCGAACGTTGGAATCAACGGCCGGCATGCGCAGAAGCTCGAGGGCGACTCGGTCGAGCGCCTCGGGCGGCAGGCGGGCCAGGAGCTTGGCCGATGCCTCGGTGCCGAGCGTGATGAGCAGCGCCGCGGCCTTGCGCGGACCACTCAGGGCCAGGGTCGCCGCTTCAGGGCTCATCGGTGGCGATCGTCTTCGCGCAGCCAGCCGTGCATCAGCCCGGCGAGGGCCTCAGGCCGCTCGTCGGCGACCATCCGCAGCCGCTCCTGGATGCGGCCCTGGGGCGTCGCATTCGGTACGTCAGCTGCCGCCGGGGCATCCGGGGCCGTACTGGCGGGGATCCCTACGCGACCGGGCGTCGGACCGAAGGCCGGCGCGGAGCCAATAGGACCGAGGTCGAAAACCGTCTCGTCGGCCTTGCGGCGCAGGGCGGAGAGGTTGAGCCATAGGAGCAGCAGCATGATCGCGGCGAACAGAGTGCCGATAATCGTACCGCTCATGCCGCTGACGGTCTTCATGAGATCGGACGTGGCTGCGCTAGACGGGTTCCCGGCCGAGGCGGAAGCCGGCGCGGCGAACGACACCGCCTGGACCGCGATCACGTCGCCCCGAGTGGCGTCGAGGCCGATCGCCGCTCCGATGCTGGTCTTGAGTGTGTCGGCCGTGAGGGTGCCCAGCGCGCCCTGGTCGACGAAGACCGCGACGGAGATCTTCTTGACCACGCCCGGCTCGGTTACGACGTGCTGGACCGTCTGGGAGACGCTGTAGTTGACGGTCGTCTCCTCATGCAGGTATCCGGAGCCGGAGGTAGTTCCTGTGCCTGAGCCTGAGCCGGAGCTGGGCGAGGCGGATGCGGTCGGCGATCCCGAAGGGTTGGCCGAGGCCGAGGCGGCCGGCGCGGCCGTTGTCGAAGCAGCCACGCACAGGCCTGGGTAGGACGGCAGGCCGGGTATGTTGGAATTGGTGCCCGGTATACCGCAGGCGCCCCCACTGGCCGACGGGCCGTACTGCTCGGTGACGTTGTGGATGCTCACCGGCGGGTTGCTACCGGCCGGGGCGTAGGTCGTGATCTGCTGCTCGATCTTGCTCGTGTCGACCTGGGCGGAGACCGCCACGGACGAGCGCCCGGGGCCGAGGGCGGCGGCTATGAGACCTTCGATCTTTGCCTTGAGCTGCTGCTCGACGAGGTCCTTGGCCTGCGCGGCGGCCGTACTTGCCGAGCCGGACGCTCCGGCGAAAACGTGGCCCTGATCATCTGTAACGACGATGTTGTCCGTGATGAGCCCTTGGACCGACCGGGACACGGTATTGACGATGGCCTGCACAAGGCCGTTGGACGGGGTCTTTCCACCCGCCATTGTCAGGACGACCGCGGCGCTGGCTGGCGTGTCCTGCGAGGAGAGGGCGCCGGTCTGAGCGAGAACGATGGCGACCCGGGCGCTGGCCACGCCTTCCATTCCCTGGATGGTCTTGGTCAGCTCGCCCTCGAGTGCCCGCTGGTAAGTCACGCTCTGGTCAAACTGCGACTGCCCGAAGCCCTGCTTGTTGAAGAGTTCCCACCCCTGGGCGCTGCTGCTGCCGTCGGTCTGCACGCCTGCCTTCGCGGCTGCGATCTTGGCGTCGCCCATCTTCTCGACCGGAACCTCAATGGTCGACCCGGCGTCGGTCAGCTGGTATGCGATGTTGGCCGTGCGCAGGGCGTTCTCGATTAGGCCCGCGTCCGCCGCGGACAGCTTGGTGAAGGCGGGCGTGTAGCTGGGCTTGCTGGCGAACATGACCAGGACGCCGATCATGGCCACCGCCGCGAGGGCCGCGCCAACGATGCCGATCCGCTGTGCGATCGAGAGTTGCTTCAGAATTGCCTGGGCCTGCTCGTTCATCGATCAGCCGCCCCTAGATCTGAGTCCGCATGATTTCCTGATAAGCCTCGAGCACCTTGTCGCGAACTGCGACTGCAGCCTTCAGGCTCACCGAGGCCTCTTCCATCTGGAGCATCACGGTGTGCAGGTCGGCCGACCCACCCCCGGCGAAGCTGGCCATCGACGCATCCGCGGATGTCAGCTGGGTGTTGATGCTGCCGAAGGCGTCGCTCAGGGAGTTGAGGAACGAGTTGCCCGACGATTCGGCCCCGGCGGCACTGCCGTCTACGGTGCCCGCGCCGTTGAGCGTGCTGGCGCCGGAGACGCCGTTTACGCCCGACAAGCCAGAGAGGCCGGATACGCCCGCCACTCCGGAAACTGCTGAGATGGCTCCGATCGGGTTCATGGCCTACGCCCTGCCAAGGTCGAGTGCGTCGAGCGCCTGCTGCTTGGCGGCTTGGGCGACCGTGGCGTTGATCTGGTAGGAGCGAGCCGCACCCATCATGTCGGTCATCTCCGAGGCTACGTCGACGTTTGGATAGTTGACGAAGCCGGTCTGGTCGGCGTCGGGGTTGCTGGGGTCGTAGACGCGCGTATTTGGCTTAGGCGGCTGCACGATGGCCACGGCCGCGACGCCCTTGGCGGCTCCCATCGGACCCATCTGCTGGGCCTGGAAGACGACCGCTTCCTCCTGGTAGGGTTGGCCTTTTTGACCGCCGGCGGTCCTGGTCGTCTGGGCGTTTGCGAGATTGCTGGCCGCGACATCCATTCGCAGGCGTTGGGCAGTGAGGCCCGAGGCGGCGATACGGATCGTGTCGAATACGCTCATGAAACGCGTCCTTCGGCTGTTCGGTGAACTCTCTCCGGGGTCTATCGACGTCCATCAACTCACCGAAACCGCGAGCATCTTCGGCTGGCCGGAGGGCCGCCGGTATCAGGGTCTGCCCTCGGACCGGCAGACCTTTGGTACGGCCCTCGGGCGAGCGAGCGGACCTCCCCGGGCAGACCCTCCGAGCGGCCCCCTCTATCGGGCAGGCATTGACTTGTCACCCAAACCGGCCACCCGTTCGGCCAGCAGGCAACCTCTGCGACGTCATCCGTTGCGGCGCTGCACCGTGACAATGTCGAGGCCATACTTGACGCCTCGATGGAAGAGCGGAACCTAGCCCGCCATCTCTCAGGAGCCGAGCTTTGGGCCCGCGTGGACAACGCGGCCAGCTGGGTTGGTTTGCTGTCGCCCGAGGACCACCCGGCTGCGGCGTCCCCGGACGCTGGCGGCAATGGCCAGTCCTGCGCGGCAGAGCCCGCCGGGCAAGCAGCCGGTGCCAGGTCCGCGGCCGAACATTCAGCGGTGGCCCTTGTGTCGGGCTGGGAGGATGGCGAGCCGTTCTGCGCCACTGTCTGCTCCACCGACGTTGGCCTTCGGTTCTGCCGCCGCTGCCCGGAGGAGTTGGCCGCGCGCGTCCTGTCCACTGGCCGGGCCGCCCACGGCCAGTGCCGCGCCGGAGGCGCCCTGCTTGGATTCCCCGCCCCGCGCGGCTCCCGGACGACCGCCGCGATTCTCCGAGTGGGACCGCCCAGCCAGCGCGAGGCGGCCTCTGTCGCGGACAAGACCCGCGTCACTCCCGGCGCGCTCCGGCGCGCGGCCCGGCAAGCACCACCACCCAACGCCCGAGCGGCACTGGCCGCGGCCCGAGTCCTGCGAGACCCGGCGCGCCTCTTCGAGTGGCAGGTCCAACAGCGGACCCGCGGCTCGAACCGGCGCCGCACCGCCACGGCGGCGCTGGCCCAGATGGTGGCAACGAGCGAAGAGTTCTACGAGCTGTACCGCGCCTCGCAGAAGCAACGCCGCGAACTCGCGCGAAACCAGCGACGTCTCGACCTACTGGCCCGCCAGACCCTGCAAGCCAGCGATCTCGAGCGGGCACGCATTGCCCACCAGATCCACGACACGGCGGCCCAGTCGATGGTTAGCGCCTTCCGATTTCTAGATGCAGCTCGGACATACGCGCAGCAACACCCAGACGAGTCGATCGACTCGTACCTGGAATCTGCCTCGGACCGGATGGTCACGGCCATCAAGGAGGTTCGAGCCGTGCTCAACGACCTGCTCCCGCCCGGTCTGGAAGAGTTGGGTCTCGGCCAGGCCATCCGCAGTCGCGCCAAGTCGCTCGACGCCGAGTCCGGCATGGAGACAACGATCGAGGGCGATTTGCCCCGGCTCGATGACTGGGTTGAGCAGGCGCTGTACGGCATGACGACGGAGGCCCTGACCAACGCCGTCCGCCACTCCCAGGCTCATACCGTCCGTACGGACCTGAGAGTCACCAAGGGCCGGGCAGTCATCACCGTCCACGATGACGGCCAGGGCTTCGATCCGGCCGCGGCCGAGCGCCGTCGTCAGGGGGGCGGACTGGGCCTCCTCGGCATCGTGCGACAGGCGAGATGGCTGGGCGGGGCCGCCTCAGTGCGAAGTTCGATCGGCTCTGGCACCCTTGTCAGGATTTCGATCCCGATTGCCCGCCACGCGGGGACTCGGGCGGGCTACCCTGGCGTGAGCAGCGATGCTGCTCACGGAGGACGGAACGAAGAAGGGAAGTCGTGAACGAGCGAGCGCGCGTCCTGCTCATTGACGACCACGAGATGGCTCGCCGCGGCCTCCGCGCGATGCTCTCGGCGGCCGATTGGATCGAAGTCGTCGGCGAGGGCGACGCCTGTGAGAGCGGACTCAAGCTGGTGGAAGAGCTCCAGCCTGACATGGTCCTGCTAGACATTCGCATGCCTGGCCTCGACGGCCTGGCCTGTCTGGAGCGCATCAAGGCCAAGTACCCACGCGTCGCCGTGGTCATCGTGACCCTCTACGACGACCGCCGATACGTGCTGGAGGCCATTCGCCGCGGTGCTTCCGGTTACCTCCTCAAGGATGCGAGCACCGCCGCAGTTATTCAGACGCTCCACAATGTCGCCAACGGCCAGCTGGCAGTGGAACCGCAACTCCTGCGAGAGGCGCTGGCCACGCGCGATGAGGCGCCGCCCGCCGGCGACTCCGCCCGCCAGCGCGCCGAGCAGTACGCCCTGACACCGCGGGAACATGACGTTCTGCTCCTGGTGGCCGAGGGGATGACCAACAAGGAGATCGGCGGTCGCCTTTCGATCACCGAAGACACTGTCAAGAAACACGTCCAGAACATCATCTGGAAGCTTCGCGCGGCAGACCGGACTCAGGCTGCAATCATGGCCCTAAGACTCGGCCTACTGGAATCGCCCACCTGATGGCGTGGGCGGCGTTTCCAACACCAGCAGGCACAAAATTCCCGTTGGTGTTGGCCGCTGGCACCAGATTTGGTGTTTTCCCTATCAGGGTTAGCCCCTAAACGGTCAAGTTCGGCCGTTGGTGCCCGATCACTCAATTACTCACATGACTACCAACGACCTGCTTCCAACGACCCTCGTAACCACCGGAACCGCTCCGGCGGCGATCTCGAAGGCAGCCCCCCAACAGGTGGGCCCGCATAAGGATCGTTTCGCCAAGCAGGGCGGTCCAGACGTCTCCTTCAAAGGGCCGGACGGGATGACTGAGGCGTACGCGGTCTTCCAGATCGATCCTGAGAGCAAACAGATCCAGGTGATGGTCGTGGATGCGCAGGGTCAGATTCTTCGTGTGATCCCACCGCACTCGGTCTCCCAAATGATGCAGTCGATGGGCCGATACCGGCGACTATAGGCTGCAACCCGGAGATCGGCCGACGACCGGTTCAAGTCCGGGCCCCTTCAAGCCGATGCCCCGACAGGATCGCAGCGGTCCTGCCTGCCGCGGCAAGCGGCGATGAGGACGCCGGCCGTGGCTCTGAGCACCAACTCTCAAGGAATCGGCCTCCGATGGCCCTGACCCTCTCTGAAGCCGGTCAAAACATCGTCGCAGGGACATTCGGGCGGGCGATGAAACGCGCCGGCGAGGCCCTCGGCGCGATGTCCGGCCAGGTGATCGAAGTCCAGGCGCCATTGCTGCGCCGTTGCACGGCGGCGGACGTTCTGACCATGGCCGGCGGACCCGAGTCGATCGTCCTCGCCGTCTACGTCGGCATCACTGGCTCGCTTCAGGGTCATGCCCTGCTGCTGTTCTCGCCGGCTGACGCCCATCGTCTCGCCCAAATCCTCCTGACGGGCCTCCTGGGCCCGGGCGAGTTGCCGATGGACAAGACGGCCGACATCCTGGCCTACGACGAGCTTGAGCTCTCGGCCCTCCAAGAGGCCGGCAACGTCACCATCTCAGCCTTCCTCAACGAACTCGGAATGCACCTCCATGAGCCCGTTCAACCGACGCCACCGCAGGTGATCGTCGAGATGGCGGGAGCCGTACTCGACGCTGTGCTGCTCGACCTGGTGAGCGACGCTGACCAGGTGCTGGCCGCCAAGACAACCTTCAGCGAAGGCGGCCGCGCGATCGAGTGCACCATGTTTGTCCTGCCACGCGACGATAGCCTCCGGGTCCTCCTGGATGCTCTCGGAGCGATCGGAATATGACGCTCACTCAGAGCCCCAGCCTCCTGGTGGCCGGCATTGGCGAGATGGTCATGAGCTCCAGCCCTGACGCCCATCTCGTGGCCTACGGCCTCGGTTCTTGCATCGCCCTGGCGGTCTGGGATCCCCGAGCGATGGTCGGCGGGCTGGCCCATTTCATGCTTCCCAGCGGGCCCGCCAACAACTGCAGCCCGGTCAAGTTCATCGACACCGGCCTCGACACTTTTCTGACGGCCATGGAGGCCAAGGGCGCCGTCCTGAGCAGGAGCCTCCTCAAGGCGGCCGGCGCCGCCGCGATGCTGACTATTGGTGGAGGCCTCGCCATTGGCAAGCGCAACGCAGAGTCGATGCAGTCTGCCCTCGCCGACAGAGGACTCTCGCTCGCGGCCTGTGCGTTGGGAGGAAACGCCGGCCGAACGGTTCAACTTGACGTGGCCACCGGCCGACTCCTAATCAAGAGCCTGTCTTCTGTTTCTGAATTGTAGTTCGAGTAGTGGGAGCACCCGCGATGGCAAAGATCCTCGTCGTTGACGACGCGGCCTTTATGCGTCTGCGGGCTTCGAAGTTGCTCGTCGAGGCTGGCCACCAGGTCCTCGAGGCGGAGAATGGGCGACTGGCGGTTGAGATCTATATGCGCGAGCGACCAGACTGCGTCCTCATGGATATCACGATGCCCGAGATGGACGGCCTCGAAGCGCTTGCCGAGATCCGCGCGAAGGATCCCCATGCGCGAGTGGCGATGCTGACCGCTATGGGCCAGCAGGCGATCGTGATGGATGCCATCAAACGTGGAGCTCGCGACTTCGTCGTCAAGCCGTTCGCAGCAGATCGAGTCCTTGCGGCCGTCAACAAGCTCCTGGCTGCCTGACAAGTCACCAGCCGCCTGAACGCAGCCAGGACCACCTGGGTTTCCTGGAACGGCGGCCTCGACGGCCCCCGAAAGTCGGAGCTAAGCATGGCCCGGATCCGAGTTCTGATCGTCGACGACTCGGCCTTCATGCGCCACGCGCTTTGCCGCCTCCTTGGCGAGGTCCCCTCACTTGAGGTCGTCGGGGCCGCGACCCAAGGCGAAGAAGGACTGGCACTGGCCCGTGCCCTGAGGCCCGACGTCATAACTCTCGACGTCGAGATGCCAATCCTCGACGGCCTTGGGATGCTCAAGCGCCTGATGCTCGAGATTCCTACGCGCGTTGTTATGCTCTCGAGCCGCACGACGCTGAACGCGCAGGAAACCCTCGACGCCCTCGAGTTTGGGGCCATCGATTTCGTGCCCAAGCCCTCCGGCTCGCTCTCGATCGACATCGGCCGCGTCGGAGAAGAGCTCGTGTCAAAGATCGAGGCGGCGGCGGCAATGCCCGAGGCTGCCTTCCTGCGTCATCGCCAGGTCTCGGCAATGAACATGACCCTGGCCAACAACGTCGCCACCAGAGAAGCCGCTGCCCTCGCCGCCGATGCCTCGCCCGCCGACCTGCTCAGCGCCCCCCGCCTGCGCGCCATGCCCGCGATGACGGTCCGGCGGCCGCCTAGCGATACGATCCGAGTCGCCGCCCGCAAGCTCGTGGTGGTGGCGGC
>JANYJI010000026.1 GCA_025358525.1 Chloroflexota bacterium
GCCGCATCTGACGCGAGGAAGACGATTGGGTCGGCGATCTCTTCCGAGGTCGCGATCCGGCCCAAGGCGATGCGCTGGTTGTATGCCTTCCTGACTTCGGGCGTATAGGCCTCGATGTTTAGGGGTGTGTCGGTGGCACCCGGAGCAATAGCGTTCACCGTTATGCCAAGCGGAGCCAGCTCGAGGGCCAGCGCTTTGGTCAGGGCGACAATGCCACCCTTCGCCGTGGCGTAGGCAGACATGTTGGCAATTGGCTGAACGTCAATGACCGATGTGACGTTTATGATGCGGCCTCCGCCCTGGGACGCCATCTGACGTGCTGCGGCTCGACAGCCGTAGATGTACCCAAATAGGTTGCACGACAGAAGGTCATGCCAGTCGGCATCGGTCATTGACAACATCGGCCGCACGAAAAGACGTGCCGCGTTGTTGATCCAGATGTCGATCCCGCCCCACGCCTCGACAACCGAGGCCGCCAACCGGTCGATGGTCGCCGAGTCTCTCGTGTCGCCGCGCAGTATCAGAGCTCGTCTTCCACACGCCTCGATCGCCTTCCGGGTCGTCTCAGCTCCCTCGGTGTCGGTTTGGTACAGACCTGCCACGTCCGCGCCTGCCTGAGCAAGAGCGATAGCCGCGGCCTGCCCGATCCCCCGGGAGATCCCAGTGATCACCGCGCGTTTTCCCGCTAGATCGAACATCCTGATCCTCCTGTGATTGGCTCTCCCGCTTGCGTGATCGCCGCTGGCGCGCCTCGCTTAGCGGTTGCCCGGGAAGACCAGGCTGAGGGCCTCCCGACGTCCGGGCTCCGGCCAGCGGACGGTGACCATTTTCTCCTGGGTAAAGAAGCGGACGCCGTCTTCACCGCGCATCTTGAGGTCGCCGAAAGCCGAGCCGCGCGTGCCGCCGAACGAGAGGTAGCCCGCCGGCACGGGAATGGGCACGTTGATCCCGATCATCGGGACATCCACCTCGAGCTCGAAGCGGCGAGCAGCTCCGCCGTCGGTGGTGAAGATCGCGGTACCGTTGCCGTACTGGTGGCCATTGATCATCGCCAGCGCTTCGTCGTAAGTCGTGGCTCGGACGATTCCGAGCACCGGCCCAAAGATCTCCTCGCGGTAGATCCCCATCTCGGGCGTTACGTGGTCGAAGAGGGACACGCCCAGGAAGTAGCCGTCCGGATGGTCGGCGACGTGAAACTGCCGACCATCGTGGAGCAGCTCAGCGCCCTCGGCGATGCCCTTGTCGATCCATTCGATGATCGAGGCACGGTGCTCGGCCGAGTAGACCGGGCCCATGTCGACGTCCGGCTCCATGCCGGCGCCGATCTTGAGCCTGGAGATCCGCTCGTCCATGAGGGGCAGCAGGCGATCCGCGGCGTCGCCGATGGTGATGATCAGGGTCTGGGCCATGCAGCGCTCGCCGGCCGAGCCATAGCCCGACGCCACCGCTGCGTCCGCTGCGAGTTCCATGTCCGCGTCGGGAAGCACGAGCATGGCGTTCTTGGCGCCCGTATACGCGCCGACCCGCTTGCCGTTTTTCACGCCGGTCTCGTAGACGTAGCGGCCGACCGCAGTCGAGCCAACGAACTGGATGGCGTCGACGCCGGGGTGCTCGAGGATTGCCGCAACCGCCTCGCGGCCGCCATAGACGACGTTGAAGACGCCGTCCGGGAGGCCGGCTTCCTTCCATAGTTCCGCCTGGAGCTGCGTGGCGCCCGGTGTGTGCGAGGAGGGCTTCCAGACGAACGTGTTACCGCAAGCCAGCGCGATCGGGTAGATCCACATCGGGACCATCACCGGGAAGTTGAACGGAGTGATTCCCGCGGCCACGCCGAGCGGCTGACGGAGCGTGTGGGCGTCGACCTTGGTCGACACATTGGGTGTGTTCAGGCCGGCCAGGTGGATGGGCAGCCCGCATGCAAACTCGACCGTTTCGAGGCCCCGCATGACCTCGCCGAGAGCGTCGGGAAACGTCTTGCCGTGGTCCCGCGAAATGAGCGCGGCGAGTTCCTCACGGTGGCGATAGACGAGTTCTCGGAAGGCGAAGAAGATGTGGCTGCGGGCCATGAGCGGCATGTCGCGCCAGCCCGGGAATGCCCGCCGGGCGGCGGCGACCGCGGCGTCGACCTCGGCTGCTCCACCGCGCGGAACCCGAGCGATGACGGCGCCGGTTGACGGATCGTGGACTGGTCCGGTGCGCTCGGGCAGGACCTCGACCGAGCGGCCATCGATCCAGTGGCTCATGATCGGGGCGGGGTGCTGATTGGCGGCCTCGGCAGGCCGGCGGGGCTGAGTGGTCGGCGCAGTCATCGTTCTCTCCTTCGGGCTTGGTATCTGCTCAACAGCGATCGCTTCGTAGACCTGGTCCCGACCGCTACCGATGATCCCGAGCCTTCGTGCAACTCGTCTAGGTGGTTAGTGGCGATGATTTGTCTCGTCTCGTCGATGGCGCCCGACGCTAACCGTCGGTGGCGTCTTCGTCGCGTTCAAGTCCGTCAACTAGCTGGCCGAGCGCGACGTAAGCTCGGTCCCGGAGGGAGGCCATTGCCGCTGCCTGGGCCGGACTCTTTATCACGAACCCGGATCCAGTCTTGGCCCCATAGACGCCCCGCGAGACGAGTTCTTTGAGGGACTGTGGTACGGCGAACCGGTCGCCGAAACTATCTTCCAGGACCTGATAGGCGCCCCGGTAGACGTCCAGGCCGGCCATGTCGGCGATCGCAAAGGGACCGAAGATCGGCAGCCTGAACCCGAACGTCGTCCGCACGATACGGTCCACGTCCTCAGCCGTCGCGATGCCTTCTTCCACCACGGCGATGGCTTCCTGGAACAGGGCGTATTGGAGCCGATTGGCAACAAAGCCGGGGCTGTCGGCGACCCGAGCCGGCACTTTTCCGGCGCGGGTCAGGAGAGCCTCGACGGCGTCAATGACGTCGGCGCCAGTCTGGGGACATGGGATCAGCTCCACGCCGGGGACGAACTGGGGCGGGTTGAACCAGTGTGTCCCGAGGAACCGTGTGGGATTCTCGAAGCCCTGGCTGAGCGTTTGGATGGAGATGGCCGAGGTATTGGAGCTGATGACCACCTCCCTCCCGGCCGAGCCTTCGATGCGTCGCAGCACGTCCGCCTTGACGCCGCGGTCCTCATAGACGGCCTCGACGACGTAGTCGGCCCGCTTGACTGCCTCCTCGAGGGAGGTGGCGCTGCGGACGCGCGACCGAATCTCGTCCGTGCTTCCCGCGCGGGTGAGCCCGTCAGCCTCATGCCTTGCCGACTCGGCAAGGAGACGCTCGACGCCGACGGCGGCTTGCTCAGCTGACAGGTCGGCCAAGGCGCAGCGGGCACCGGCCAAGGCAAGCACCTCCGCGATGCCACGCCCCATGTAGCCGGCCCCAATGATCGCGACTTCATCCGGCCAGGCCATCTCAACTCACCTCGTGCACGCGCTTGATCGTTGGTTCATCCGGAACGCTTCGGTCCTGTTGCCCCCGATCGGCAACGACCCAATCGGGGCTGAAGACGGCTTGAGCAGGTGGGCTACAGGCGGATCTGCTCGACCAATTCGGCCGTCGACGCTAAGTGAGCTCTGAATGCCGAGAGCTCGGTAGGGCTGAAGGTAAAACGCGGAATGTGACATTCGGCCCTTATAGTACCGTTACCGGTACCGTTATCACTCCCATTACTAGGATGGCATTGACCGACACGTCCCAAAAGGGAAGACGGTTCGGTGACTTAAGGGAGGTCGTTGTGTTGAAGTCGGTTCGGCGGTCGGAGGCCAAGGTCTACCACCTGCCCGGGCGGGACTGGACCCTGTTGATCGGGCCAGAGAACAGCCCGGCGAAACACCTCACAGTGAGCGTAACCGTGTTCCCAGCCGGTTCCAAACCGTCCGGGCACGTGCACGAGGCCGAGGAGGAGACCGTATACGTGATCTCCGGCCACGGCCGACTGGTGACCCCCGACGACACCGCGGAGCTGGAGCCCGGCGTTGCCGTGTGGATTCCGATCGGAACTCACCACGCCACCGAATCTGACGGGCCGGAGCCGCTCGAGATGGTCTGCGTCTTTTCGCCGCCGATCGTGCCCGGCGGCTACGAGCGCGGCGGCGGGCAGGGTGCCTGACATGGGCGTTGCTGTCGATGCCGCGGATATCGCTCTTCTCGAGGACGTCGCCAGGGGCATCCGGGTCGGCATCATCCGCGGGGTGAATGAGGCCAAGGCAGGCCACCTCGGCGGGCCGCTATCCGCGGCGGACATTCTGGCAGTCCTCTATTTCCACGTCATGCAAATCCGACCCGACGAGCCGGACTGGCCCGATCGTGATCGATTCGTACTCTCGAAGGGCCATTCGTCGATCGGCCTCTACGCGGCCCTCGCATTGCGCGGGTACTTCCCGGTCGAGGAGCTCCTGACCTTCGATACGTTCGGATCCAGGTTGCAGGGTCACCCGGACATGACCCGCCTGCCCGGCCTCGACATGTCCACGGGATCGCTCGGGATGGGCATCTCGGCGGGCGTCGGCATGGCCATCGGGGCGCGCCTGAGCGGTCTCGCCGCGCGGACTTTCGTCATGCTCGGCGACGGTGAGTGCCAGGAAGGCGAGGTCTGGGAGGCAGCCTTCGTGGCTGCCCGCTACCGCCTCGATAATCTCA
This sequence comes from Chloroflexota bacterium, assembly GCA_025358525.1. Taxonomy (GTDB): domain Bacteria; phylum Chloroflexota; class Limnocylindria; order Limnocylindrales; family CSP1-4; genus Fen-1039. The sequence goes on from JANYJI010000026.1 coordinate 4,652, forward strand.
TCGCAATCGTCGACTACAACAAGCTGCAGCAGTATGGCTGGCAGGGCGAGGGTCCAGACGACCGCTTGCCGCCGGCTTGGCCCGGCGAACTGGCGGCCAAATGGTCGGCCTTTGGCTGGCGCGTCCTGGAGGTCGACGGCAACGACATCACGGCCGTCGTCGGCGCCCTCGAGGAGGCGACCGTTGGTGACGGCCGGCCGGTCGCCATCATCGCCAGCACGATAAAGGGACGTGGCGTCTCCTTCATGGAGGGCCGCTACTACTGGCACACGCGGCCGTTGACCGCCGCCGAGTTCGCAACAGCCATGGCCGAGCTTGGCGAGCCCGTCACCAGCCCCGAAGGAGGCGCCGCATGACTCTTCCGATGGGACGAGCGATGCGAGAAGCGTTCGGCCAGACCGTTTCGGAACTGGCCACGAGCAACCCGCGCATCGTCATGCTCGACGCCGACACCGGTAGCTCGACCAAGGCCGATATCTTTCAGAAGGCCCACCCGGAGCGTTACCTCCAGATGGGCATCGCCGAGCAGAACATGCTCGGTGTGGCAGCCGGGCTGGCCACGATGGGATTCATGCCGTTTGTCAGCACGTTCGTCCCCTTCGCGGTCGTTCGCCCGCTCGACCAGATCCGGGTCCTCATCGCCCAGACCGGTCTCAACGTAAAGATCTGCGGTGGCTATGCCGGTCTCTTCATCGGCGCCACGGGCAAGACGCATCTCGTCGTGGACGACCTTGCGATCATGCGGGCGATGCCGGGCATGGTGACGGTCGCTCCCGCCGACGACGTCGAGACTGGCCAGGCCCTCCGCTGGGCGGCCACTTACGAAGGCCCGGTCTACGTCCGGCTAGTCCGCGACGCAACTCAACGCCTGTTCGACGAGACCTACTCATTCGCCCCCGGTCGAGCCGCAATCGTCCGCGACGGCGGTGATGTCACGCTCATCAGCACCGGGTCGCAAACCCCACGCGTCGTGGACGCCGCAGAACTGCTGGCGGCGCGGGGGATTCAGGCCTACGTTCTACACGTCCCAACCCTTAAGCCGCTCGACGTGCCAGGGATCGTGGCCGCGGCGGATCGAACCGGCGTGGTCGTGACCGTCGAGGAAGGTACCGTAATCGGCGGTCTCGGCGGGGCGGTCGCGGAAACCCTCTCGGAGCATCGCCCGACCGTAGTGAAACGGATCGGGCTCCAGGATGTGTTCGGGGAGTCGGCGTCCAACAGCGAGTTGCTCGAGCTGTACGGCCTGTCTGCGGCGAGAGTCGCCGACCAGGTGCAGGCATTTCTCGAGGCGCGGGTCACCACGGATCATGCGTCCAACTCGATGCCGCTGCCGCAACTCGGACGGGTCCGCTAGAGGGTGGAACAGATGAGCCTGCTTACACGAGCCCTCGCCGAGCAGGCATCGCGGCGGTGACGTCGACTCGACAATACCAGCCGCGTCGGTCTCAGCTTTCCTAGAAGGAGGTTCAGGGAGCTTGACTTGCATCAACCCAGACATTCAGGCCAGCCACGGAAGCAGCCCTGGGCGAGGCTAGAAATACCGCGAATGTGCCCAGCGTCTCCCGCATTAGCTAGAGGTTGAAATGAACGGAATCCACAGAACAGGCCCACGGTCGAGAGCGCTCGCCGTGCTCGGGATCGGCTTACTGGTCAGCGCCGTCGTCGGCGCCTGCAGCTCATCCGCCGCGACCCCCACAACCCCGGCCGCCACCCCCACAACCGCGGCTTCAGCTCCCGTAGTCGCGACGGTTGCTCCCTCGAGCCTGGCCTCCTCGGCCACGGGCCCGTCGACCGCTGCAGGCACCGTTGCGTTCCTGCTCCCGGACAACACCACGCCGCGTTGGATGAGCCAGGACGCGCCGGCTTTCCAGAAGTGGATGAGCCAGCTTGCCCCGAACGTCAAGGTCATCGTGCAGGTGGCCAACGAAGACCCTCAGACTCAGCTGTCGCAGGCCAAGGCCGCGCTGACCCAGGGCGCCAAAGTCCTCGTCGTGACGGCGGTTGACGGGACACAGGCAGCCAAGATCGTCGAGGCCGCCCAAGCGGTCAACGTTCCCGTCATCGCCTACACCCGTCAGATCCAGAACGCTCCGGTCAAGTACATCACCGGCGACGATCCCCATGAGATCGGCGTCGCTCTTGGTACGTGGATGGCCGCCCACACCAAGCAAGGTGACACGATCGCGATCATCGCCGGCTCGACAACCGACTCCTTTGCTCACCTTGAACACGACGGATTTATGAGCATTCTCAAGCCGTTGTTCGATTCCGGCGCACGCAAGATGGTCGGTGACGTCTGGACTCCCGAGTGGAATCCGGTAAAGGCGCACGCGGAGATGGACGCCATTCTCACCAGTAACCAGAACAACGTGCAGGGCGTTCTTGCCGCCAACGACTCCACGGCAGAAGGCGTCATCGCCTCGCTGAAGACCCACGGACTTGCAGGCAAAATCCCTGTTACGGGAATCGACGCTACGCTCTCCGCTGACCAACTGATGCTCAAGGGATTGCAGAGCATGAGCGTGTGGCGGTCCGTCGACGACGAGGCCCAGTACACCGCTCAGCTGGTGGTAGGCCTGTTGACCGATCAGAAGCCGGCGGCGGACTTCTTCACCACTACCGTGAACAATGGCTACGGCGACATCCCGATGAAGTCGGTCCCATCGAGGGTTATCGACATCACCAAGTTGCAGGACTTGATCGACGCCAAAGCAATCGACAAGACCGCTCTGTGCCAGGGCATTGCCGCCGGGACGGGGCCATGCTAAATGGAGGTCCGGGCCGCCGCCTCGTGAGGCGGCGGCCCGCCTCTCCTCCGCCCGACGCTGCGTTGGGTGGAGGAGAGGTCCTCAGGGTGGTGGACGTCACTAAGTGGTACGGCGGCGTACAGGCGCTGGACCGAGTGAGCATGTCCGTCGACTCAGGGGAAGTGGTGGCTCTCGTCGGGGACAATGGTGCGGGCAAGAGCACCCTGGTGAACGTCATCGCAGGCATTATCACGCCGGACGAGGGTGAGTTGTACGTTCGAGGAGAACGCCTGGCCATCCGCTCCACGGACGACGCGGCGTTGCACGGAATCCGCACCGTCCACCAGGAACACACTCTCGCCGACAACCTGGACGTGGTTGAAAACCTCTTCCTGGGGCGGGAGATGTACCGCGGGGTCGGGCCGCTGCGGCGCGTGGACTTCGCCGCCATGCAGAAGAGAACTTGGGCGGCCCTGTCGGACCTTGGCATCAGCACTATCTCCGACGTCAGGGCTTCGGTGGCCATGATGTCGGGCGGTCAACGCCAGACAATTGCCGTCGCTCGGGCCACGCTGGAGACCTACCCCATCGTTTTGCTCGACGAGCCAACGGCGGGCCTTGGTGTCGCGGAGTGCCAGCGGGTCATGGAGCTAGTCCTGCGGCTTAAGGGACAGGGGACGGCGATCGTCATTGTTTCGCAGAACATCGAGGAGATCTTCGAGGTCGCCGACCGGATCGTGGTGCTGCACTTGGGCAAGGTGGGGGCAGTATTCCGCCGGGCCGAAACCACCCCCGAGGCGGTCCTCGGCGCGGTCATGGGGATGGCATGATGGTTAGTGAATTAGAAGACGCGCGGACTGGCCACTCTGGTCCCGGGCGTCAGGTGGTCCCATTCGCGGCGGCCCCGGCCGAGCAGCTCTCCGCCATGCCGCACGATGGCGGATCTGTGAACGGCGGCGAGGCGCTACGAGTGGCGGACGTCTCCAGGTCATTCGGGCTGGTGCAGGCGCTGGACCGGGTCAGCTTGTCTGTGAATCATGGGGAGGTCGTCGCCCTAGTCGGGGACAATGGGGCTGGCAAGAGCACGCTGGTCAAGGTGATCTCCGGGGTCATAACTCCGGACGAGGGCGAGCTCTACGTCAACGGCGAACGTGTAGCCATCCGCTCCCCGAACGACGCAGCCGACCGCGGCATCCGAACCATCCACCAAGATCTGGCCCTCGCTGACAACCTGGACGTCGTGGAGAACCTCTTCCTGGGGCGAGAACTATGTCGCGGCGTTTGGCCGCTGCGCAGGGTGGACTTCGCCGCAATGAGGCAGCGCACGACTGCGGTTCTAGCGGAACTCGGCATCGGCACGATCTCCGACATCGGAGTCCCGGTGGCGCAGCTGTCGGGCGGCCAGCGGCAGACGGTTGCGGTCGCTCGGGCCACGCTGGAGAACTGCGCCATCCTCCTGCTGGATGAACCCACCGCCTCGCTGGGGCTCAAAGAAGCGCGCCACGTCCTGGAGCTGGTGCACCGGCTGCGGGCACAGGGGACCGCAATGGTGATCATCAGCCACAACATGCGGCAAGTCTTCGAGGTCGCGGACCGGATCGTGGTCCTGCACCTCGGCAAGGTTGGCGCAGTCTTCCGCCGGGCCGACACCACCCCTCAGGAAGTCGTCAAGGCGATCATGGGGAAGGCGTCGTGAGGCTTGCGAAGGGCGGAATTGACGGTCCGGACGAAACCATGAAGGCACTCAATCTGGCGCTGGGAGCGAAACCATGAGCGAACATAATGCCGCCGCGGTGAACCCATTGGATGAGTTCCCACCGCGCGAGCATGGCGGTCCTGCAGACCGCCTGGTGGGCTTGGCGAGACGATGGCTGTCGGCAGTTCTATCGCGAGGCACTGCCATGCCCGCAATCGCCAGCCTGGTCATCATCGCCGTCTTCTTCCAGTCGCAATCACAGTACTTTCTCTCGCCGGCCAACCTGAGTAACCTCGCGGTGCAGGCCACGTTGGTCGCGATAATTGCCCTCGGCGAAATCGTCGTCCTTCTCCTCGGGGAAATCGACCTGTCCCTCGGCTCGATGGCGGGAGTGACGGCGGCTATCCTGGGCGTTTTGATCACGAACGGGCACGTGCCCTGGTTTCTTGCCATCTTCATCATGCTCGCCTGCGGGGCGGCGATGGGGGCCTTTCAGGGCTGGTGGATCTCCTGGCTGGGGATCCCGTCCTTCGTGGTCACGCTGGCGGGTATGCTGGGCTTCCTCGGACTGCAGCTGTGGATTCTCGGGCCCCAGGGCACGCTTAGTATTTTCGATCCCAATATCGCAGCGCTGACCGGCACGGAGCTGCCCCCGTTAGTCGGCTGGATCCTGGCCGCCCTCGTCGTTGCCGCCGTCCTTGTACGCGGCGCCCGCGGCGCAAGCGGCGCAAGCGGCGCCCTTGGCGAGCATCGCGTGCGGGCCGTCAAATCGCTCGGCTTGCCAGTCTTGATTGCCGTGGTGATCGTTGGCGCCATAGCGGTCTTCAACGCGTCCCGTGGCGTCCCTACCGCATTCCTGATTCTGATCGGGCTGCTGGTCGTCGGCTGGTGGATCACGATGCATACCAGCCCGGGTCGGCACCTGTTCGCCGTCGGCGGTAACGCCGAGGCGGCCCGCCGAGCCGGTATCCCAGTCAGGCGAATTCGGCTGGTCGCGTTCGCCCTCTCGGGCACTCTTGCGGCGACCGGCGGTCTCATCGCTGCTTCCTACAACGGGTCGGCAGGCACGCTCACCGGTGGCGGGACTCTGCTGCTCGAGGCAATCGGAGCCGCGGTTATCGGCGGCACGAGCCTGTTCGGTGGCCGGGGTAGCGTATGGTCCGCCCTCGTTGGGTCGCTCATCATGGCAGGCGTGGCCAACGGCCTCGACCTGACCAATAGCGATCAACCGATCAAGTACATGGTCCAGGGGATAATTGTCCTGCTCGCCGTCTCTCTCGACACCGTTCTCCGGCAGCGCCAGAGCCGGGGGCGTCACATGGGAGGGGCCCATGCCTGAACGACCCGCGGCACGCTCACATGCAACGGCCACATTAGCGACGGGGTGAGTTGACATGACCCACGACGATACCTGGAGCATCAAGGCGCTCGACACGGGGACTTCCGTGGTCGAGGGGTCCGTCCTCACTTACCTCCGGCATTGCGGCGAACCGGTGAGCATCCCACGGGTGATTTGGGTCCTGGAGGGATCCACCACCATCGTCGTCGATACCAGCGTGAACCCCCTCCGGAAGCCCAACGAGTTCATGGGAGAGTCGTTCGAGCGGAGCCAGGACCAGATTCCGGAGAATGCCCTCAAGGCCGCCGGGGTGGCTCCCAAGGACGTCGAGTGGGTCATCCTGACGCACCTGCACTGGGATCACGCCGGCAACTGCGACCTTTTCCCTGAGGCTCGTATCGTCGTGCAGGAGGCTGAACTGCGCTACGCAATCGCCCCAGGGCGGTTCTTCAGACGTGGCTACCTGAGCCCAGAGAGCGGCTGGCCGCTACCCCCGTCGTACGTCGTGCCGAATCTAGCAACCGTGCGCGGGGTGTACGAAGTTGCCCCGGGGGTTACGGTCGTGCCTGTACCTGGCCACACTCCGGGCTCCCAAGCGGTAATCGTTCAAACGGCATCTGGCCCGTACTGCATCACCGGCGACGCGATGATGACCTACGACAACATTGAGTCAGATGTCCCGCCCGGGTACCATACTGATGTCGACGCGGCGATGGACTCCCTCGACTTAATGAGGGCCCGTTCGTCGCTGTTGCTACCGTCCCACGACTATGCGGTGTTCCGCGATCGACCAGTCACGCTGATTGCGTCACGATGACAGCCAGTGGACGTTCGCCGATCGGGACAGAGCGCGTTGGGGCGTCCACCGCGGCCGTGCACGGGTCAAATCGAACCGGGCAGGACGCCGTTGGAACAAGTCATTGGCACGCGCCAGCAGAGTGAGGGAGCATGGGCAGGCGAGCGTCCTGGCGAGTGACCATCGTCGATGTCGCACACGCGGCAGGGGTCTCCGTCTCAACGGTGTCCCGGGTCCTCCGTGAGCACGTGGATGTTCAAGCGGAAACCCGCGCCAGGGTTCAGGCGGCGATCAACGAGCTAGACTACCGGCCTTCTCCGATTGCCCGAGCGCTCGTCTCCGGCGAGACGCGCCTGCTCGCACTCTTGGTGAGCGATATCACTAACCCCTTCTACCCCCAGCTTGCGAAGAGCATCGAGCATGAGGCAGTCGGGACCGGCCACACGGTCGTGATCTGCAACACGGGAGATCAGGTCGCCGAGACGTCCCGGCATCTGACGCGCCTTCTCGGTCAGGGACTCGATGGCGTAATCCATGCCGCGGTTGGGCTCGATGAGGCCGCCGTGCTGTCGCTCTTGGGTGACTACCGACGTGTCGTATTCACCAACCGACAGCCGATGAGCACATCGGTTAGCTACGTGGTGTCCGACAACTTCGGTGGGGCCGCGGAGCTGACCCGCCACTTGCTTTCGAGCGGCCACCGGAGAATCGGGTTCATCTGCGGGCCTTCGTACGCGCGAAATGCAACCGAGCGGCTGCGGGGCTTCACGCACGCCATGGGTGAGGTCGCGGATGCCGAGGGGGCCGTAGCGCAGGGGGAGTTCTCCAAGAACAGTGGAGAGCGGGCGGTGACCAAGTGGCTAGATGAGAGTCGCGGCCTTACTGCGATCATCGCCATCAACGACGCAGTTGCTCTCGGTGCCATGGAAGTGCTGATTCAGCGAGGGCTGCGCATGCCGACAGACATGGCGCTCGCAGGGTTCGACGGGACGGAAGTTGCGGCATCGCCGGTCATGAGCCTCACCAGCGTCGACCAGCACATTGAGGAGATTGGACGCCAGGCGGTCAGGGTTCTGCTCAAGCAACTTGGGTCGGAAAAATACGTGCCCACCCAGGAAGTGCTGCCGACTCGCCTGCTACTGCGCGATAGTACCGAGGGCCCCGGTCGTCTTGGGCGGGGGCCGGGTCGGGCCTAGCCCGAAAGGGCCCCAGCGGTCGGAACTGTCGAGGCGCGGCCATGGCGGACCCACCGACCGGGAGCGAGCGGCCTTGAGCATTGGAGCGAGCCTGCCCGCGGTCGACTAGCCGGTCGTCCGCAGGAGCCCTGGGAGGTTCGGTCCATGCGACGGGGCTCGCAGTGGTCGCGTGGAGGCGCTACCGTCGTGCGAAACGCGGCGGCCAGTCAGCGAGCCGATCGCCTGTGCGCCGCAGGAGACCGCAATGAGCGAAAACGAGCATGGAACCTGGATGCCCGGATTAGGGTCCGTGCTCGACATCGGCGGCGACGTCGGCGCGCTCGTCCTCTACACCGACGCGCGATTCCTCGATCGGGAGGTTGAGATAAGCCCGCTCGGCGACGAGTCGCGGCGGGTTCACACGGCCATCCACGAGCGTCGGGTGGGGGAGCGGGTGCTGTTCGCAGGCGTCTATCCGGAGTTGTCAGCTGGCACGTACCGGATCTGGACCGACGATCCTTCGCTCCCGGATCGGGTCACGATCGTTGGCGGCGAGGTGGCCGAGTTGGACTGGCGGGCCGTCCGCGACTGAGCCGCGGCCGGTAGGACGCTGAGGGGCGAAGGCGGAGCCGCGGCGACGAAGTTGTGGCGGGGCCCGGCGAGATGCCTACGCCGGGCCCAGGTTCCCGTCGGATCTGACTGGATCGAGCCGCTAGATGGCCGGCACGTCGAAGCCGGACTTCGGGTCCGCGAGATAGGGGAACTGGGAGATATACCGGCCGGCGCCGGGCCCAACTCCGTCAGTCACCGCCGCTGCCGCCCCGTCGGGTGTGAACGTCGGGTCGACAAGAGGAATTGTCACGCCGGCGATCGCCCGGATCTCGATCGTTACCGCGTCATCGAAGACTCGACGGCCGTTCGGGTATCCCGCCAGGTCGCCACCGATGATGCCGAGGGGATTCGGCGAGGTGGAGGGCGGGATCGCCATGTTGAGACGGAGCAGGTCGGCAGGTTTGGCGCTTGTGAGGTTCTGGAATCCGGGGACGATACCAGTCGGGATCCCCGTCATGAGGATCGCAGCCAGGTCTGCCCGAGGCTTCGCGTAGGCGGCGAGATGCGGGAAGACGCCCGGATAGAGGACCGGGAGAAGGCCGGCCAGTTCGGGATGCTGGACGAAATGAAGGAACTCGTCATCCTCCGAAGGCCGGAGCGAATTCCACTTGTCCTTCATGGCCATCGGAATCAGAACTTCGTTGACGAGCGGGTTGCCGAGCCGCGACACCTGAGTCCAAGGGCCCGTTTCGGACTCGCCGTCGTGAGCTCTGATCCGTGCCTTGCGGCGACTCGCGGACGCGTACACGCCGATGACCGAGCGCGCATCCGCCGCATTCGTGGGCCGGGACCCATCGTGCGTCAGCTGTGTCTTGGGGACCTGGATCGCGATGGTGTGGATGCTCAGGTCCTTGGTCGCGTCGACGCCCGGAGCCGCAGCCGTCGGAATGAGATGCAGGTTCTGGAACGGCCTCAGGTCGCCGAGATCGAAGATCGACCCGAGGTCGACGAAGAAGCCTTCGCGACGCTGGCCGGCGAACACCTTTATGCCGCCGGGCAGCGTGTGCACAGCAGCCTTTGCGAGGGCGTTGTAGCCCGGCGTCGAGCGCGGCCCGATGTTCACGGGCGGGCAGAGAAGCCCGGAGCCGAGGATCTCGGGCTTGTGCCCTTCGCTCACGCGGGTAACCGAGTACGTCTGGACTCGGTTCCAGTTCGGGCTTGTTAGCGACGTGATCGGCCCCGTGTTGTAAAGGAACGTATTCGGGTTGTGAACCGTCGTGTGGAATCGGAACTGGTAGGTGACTTCGTCCTCGTTGTCGCCGTCGTTGTCGACGTGGATCTCGTACAGGACGTCGTGGCCGAACTCGTAAAAGTTCGGGCCGCCGGCGGGATTTTCGAGCGGGATGTAGTTGGCGATCAGCGTGACCGTGTCCGGGCGATCCGGGCTGACGAAGGCGTACAGGTCAGTGTTGTCGGCGACCGGATCCTGCGAGATGGACGGAGCCTCGCGATGAGACGACATCGTTAGCCCTCCAGATTGGCTTGGCGAGCAGCCGCGAGCAGGCGGCCGACCAGCTGGGGATCTCGATGGATGACTTCGCTCGTGCCGACCATGATCGCGACATCGCCGGTCGACGCGTCGCGGACATGCGCAACGACGTCTTGACCGAGGGCGGAGAGGTCGGGCGCGCCGCTGGAAGTCCGCAAGCCCGGGATCGAAGCCAGCCTGTCAATCCCGCTGATAGCGACAACCCCGGCAATAAGGCTGAGCGAGCCAGTCTTCAATAGCGTGCGACGAGACAATTCAGCCATGAATTCTCCTTAGTGGACGTTCTCGGTTGAGCCGCCCGGCGGCGGCCGAGCCAGAGGTTTGACGCGAGGCACCTCCACGTTCGCAGGCAGCCAGGCATGTGCTGCCGACCGGCCTACGGGGGCGGGCGACGCCTGGATCATTCACGTGTGGATATGTGCCCCTCCACCCGGCGACGGTTCCGTCGAGTGGGACGCCATCGGGGCATGCGCTAGATTTGGGGCAGAGGCAGCCAGGCGAACCCACTCGCTAACCTGTAACGCCGTGGCGCCGCAGGCCTGACTGACGAGCCCCAACGATCGGGTCCCGCCGCCGGATACAGCGGCCGAGAGCGAACCAGAGCTCCTCCGGCGAATTGCGTCCGCGGATCTCGCCGCCTTCGAGGCCCTCTACGACTTGTATGGATCCCCCGCGTATGGCGTTGCGCTGAGAATCACATTCGACGAGGCGCTCGCCCAGGACGTGGTCCAGGACGCATTCATCTCGGTCTGGCGCCACGCCGCGCGGTTCGATCCCGTCCGGGGCAGCGTGAAGACGTGGCTGCTTGCGATCGTCCACAACCGCGCCGTCGACGAGGTGCGGCGCCGCCGCGAGACCGAGGGCTTCCCGGATCCCGAAGACCCGCCACCTCCGTTGACCAGGCAGGACGTCTGGGTGGAGGTCGCCGAGCGTCTAGACGCAACGACGCTTCGGGAGGCGTTCGCCGGGCTGCCGGAGCCTCAGCGTGAGGCGCTCTGGCTCGCATATTACGAAGGGTTAACCCAGGAGGAGATCGCCTCGCTGACGGGCACACCGCTCGGAACGATTAAGAGCCGGACGCGGCTCGGCCTGCTCGGTCTTCGCCGGCGCCTAGCAGCCGGCGGAGATCAAGGCGACGAGCAACCGGATCGCCAGTGTGGAGCCGGCCCTGAGGCGGACGACGCCCAAGCTTGGCCGGAGGGCGACCGATGACTCCGAACCAGCCGGATGGTTAGGATCGCCGCCTCCGTGGCGCGTTAGCCTGCCAGAGAAACCGGGTTACCCGATGCCGCCGACCGGAAGAGCGCGTCGATCGTGCGGGCCTGACCGAGCGCGTCGGCCCTGCCCAACAGCGGCTGCCCGTGGCCGAGGATCGCGGCGCTGAGGCTCTCCATCTCCAGGCGGTAGGCGTCATCCGGGACGCCGACGGGTTCAGCGCGGCCGTTCAGCTCGATTCCGCCCAGTTCGCCTTGCCATGGATCGCGCGAGACGAGGGTGCCCTTGCTGCCGACCGCCTCGAGGGAGCGCTGGGTAGACGTGAAGCCGGCAACGATCTCGGCGACCACGCCCGAGGGGAACCGCAGCAAGCCCGAGAAGCGCACGTCCACACCGGTCGGCCCGAGGGTCTGCTCGCCGAAGACCCGCACTGGCTCCGCTCCGGCGACCATGCGTGAGCCGCTGATCGTGTAGCAACCCAGGTCCATCAGGGCCCCGCCGTCGAGGCCGGGTTCGAGCCGGACGTCGCTGGTGGACGCCATCACGAAGCCGAAGGTGGAACGGATCGATTGGAGCTCACCCACCTCGGGCAGCAGTTCCATGAAGCGGCGCGTCTGCGGCGAGTGGCGCCACATGAACGCCTCCATCAGCGACAGACCGGCCGCCTCAGCGGCATCGAAGGCCTCGACTACCTGCTCCGGGTGGCGCGAGTAGGGCTTCTCCGACAGGACGTGTTTGCCGGCCGCCAGGGCCAGCATCGTCATGGGGTGGTGCAGCGAATTCGGGAGGGCGATGTAGACCGCGTCCACTGCCGGATCGGCCAGAAGAGCCTCATATGAGCCATGGACGCGGGCTATGCCGAACCTCGACCCGAACTCCGCCGCTCGATCGCGGCTTCTGCTGCCGACCGCGACCACGCTGAAGTTGGTCCCGCGATCGGCATCTTGCAACAACCTGGACGCGATGCTCCCGGGGCCGAGGATTCCCCAGCGGACCTTCTCTGAGGACGGCATGCTTCTCCTTTCCCGATCAGGGCCTGTTCACGGCTTGGATTTTGCGAAGCCGACCGCCGGCGCGGCTGGTGGCAGCACCGGCGCGGCTGATGGCGCCGCAGGTGGCGGCACCGGAGGGGCTGGTGGCGAGCCGCCGATCTGCAATATCCCGTCTACCTTGGTGTAGTGGGAGGTCCAGGTCTCGGTATGGATCACCTTGCCGGTCGAGTCGGTCACGGTGCGTGTCCTGGATGTGTCGAAGCCGTCCGTCGGGTATTCCGTGCGGTTCTGCTGGTTCGGCTTCAGCGTGCTCACGTACACCTTGCGGTCGGCAGCCCTGACCACATTCGCCCTGAACTCGGGGCTGAAGGCCACCGTCCGGGCGAGCGGCAGGCTCCAGAGCTGGACCGTGATCGTGCTCTTGGACCCGTAGGTCGACCCGGCCAGGATCACGATCGGGTTGGGCGTGTCATTGGTCCATTTCAGGTCCCACACCTGATAGCCGTTGGAGTACACAGTCGCGTCGAGCCCGATCGGATAGCGGCCGATGTAGTAGAAGTGGGGGTGGCGCTCGTCGATTTGGAGCCCGGCCCTCGCGGCCGCATTGAACATCGTCGTGGATGCTGAGCAGATGCCGCCGCCCATCGCGCCCGTGTGGTCGCTCTTGCCTTGCTCGATGACGCCGCCCCAGGTGTACCCGTGGGCTTGGTCTACCGGGCTGACGGCACTAAGGAAGCCGAACTGCTGGCCAGGGGCCACGACTTGACCGTTGAGGAGTTTCGCCGGGACGCGGATGTTGGCGCCGTTGCCGTTGCTCACGTCCGGGAAGAAGGTGGTCGTCCAGCTGCCGATTGCGACCAGATGGCTCAGGCCATCGACCGTGACATTCGGCGCGACCGCCGCCGTGATGGCGGTGACGGCGGAGACCGGCTTCTCGCCCGAGGCCAGACTGTCCAGGTAGGCCGAGATGGCCCGCGAAGTTGCGACCGCGTCGATCTCTGTGCCGTCGCTGCCGCCCTTCAGGCTGACGAGGGCACCGGAACTGTCGAAGACGATCGTCGGTTCAACCGGTGCGATCCGGATCTGTGCGGAGAGGCCCGATAGATACGCCCGGATCGGAGCGGGATCCGCAGTGGGGCCGTATCGGCCATCGCTGTTCGTACCGAAGACGATCCAGCCGAGAACCGTTTTGGCTTCGATGAGGGAGATCTTGGGCGGCTTCGTCGTTTGGCTGGAGACCGGGCTCCCGCTCGCGGCCGGAGTCGGAGCGTCGCCGCCGAATAGCAGGCTCACATCAACGACCATCTTCTGGGCTGCGGCGATCGCGGCTTGGGCATCCTTGTCGCTGACGCGCGGCCGGAGTTCCACGAACGCGCCACCCGCCTGGAAGTTGGCCGGTGCGTTCGGCTCCGCAAGATGGTTGATGAGCGCGCTAGAGATCGCGGCCTCGTCGATGGCGCGTCCGCTGGCCGACGACGAGTAGGCGAATGTGCCGTATTGAACCGACGCCTGCGCATCCTGCGGCACCACGTTGGCACCAGCCAGCTGACGGAGGCTGGTCGCCACCGCCGTCGGGTCGATCCGCACGGCGATCGGGAGGGAATCGGCGTTGATGATTGTTCGGAGCATGGTGGCGGCGTCGCCGATCGGGTTGCCCGAATGGCCGATCCGCATCGCTTCGTCGGCCATGAATTCGACGTCGGGCGCGCGGCCAAGTTGCTGGTACGTGATCGTGGCCGCGCCGGTTGGCGTAGTAACCGTGACCTCCCCCTGACCGAGGTAGGCATAGGCAACGTGAAGCCTGGCGATCACCTGGTCGCGGCTCATGCCGGACAGATCGACCGAACCAACCTCGACCCCGGCGATCACCCGATTCGAGTTGGCGCTGAAGGCAGCCACAGCCGCTCCCCCGAGCACGGCCAGGCACGCTATCGCTCCTGCAGCGAAAGCCAGCCCAAACCCGACCACCCACCGGCCATTCCAAGTGCGGGATCTAGCCCCCGCGAACGGGTTGCGGAGCCGGAGTCGGCGTTCGGGGGCGATGGAGATGGGGGCGCCGACGACTGAGGTCGACTCGGATGCGTTGGGCTGTCGCGCCACCAGCTCGGCCGCCGCCGCACCCAGGATTTCGTCAACCAGGTCTAGCTCTTCGACTGGCATAGCGATTCTCTCACCCCGGTACGTAGAGTACCTTGCGTCGGCCAGTTGGTTTCCAGCCCCGCGCTGGCGGCGCGCCTGCCACGACCGCGCGATGGCCGACTCTTCCTCTGAGGCCCGCTACGTCGAACGCCCTTCGGCCAAGCTTCGTCCGGCGGCTACCAGCGCTGGTGGACGAGCGGCTTGACGCGCTCCTCATAGAGATGGGCGATCCTCTCCATCGCGGCAGGCGGCAGAGGGCCGAGGTCCGCCGCGGCAGCATTCGCGCGGGCCTGCTCGGGCGTCTTTGCGCCCGGAATGGCGGCCGTAACAGCGGCGGCCATGAGGACCCAGCGCAGCGCCATCTGGGCCATCGTGGCGCCCATCGGGACGAGCGAGCGCAGCTCGTCGACGACCGCAAGGCCGGTCTCGTAATCGACTCCTGCGAACGTCTCGCCCATATCGAAGGCCTCGCCATGCCGGTTGAAGCGGCGATGGTCCGATTCGTCGAAAACGGTCTCCTTCGTCAGCTTGCCGCTCAGGAGGCCGGATGCGAGGGGAACCCGGGCCAGGACGCCGACATCGCGACGGGCCGCCTCGGCCAGGAAGCGTTCCGCCGGCCGCTGCCGGACGATGTTGAAGACGATCTGGACCGAGGCGACGCCCGGGAACTCGATGGCCTTTAGCCCCTCCTCGACGCGCTCCACGCTGACGCCGTAGCTGGCTATCGCGCCCGCAGACACGAGGTTATCGAGGGCCGCGAAGATCTCCGGGTGGTAGTAAACGGCCGTCGGCAGGCAGTGGAGCTGCACGAGGTCCAGGCGATCGACGCGCAGGTTGTCGCGGCTCCGATCGATCCAGCCTCGGAAGGTCTCCGGCGTGTAGTGAGCCAGATCCAGAGGTACGCGGCGGCCCATCTTCGTCGCGACGAAGAGCGACTCGCCGCTTCGCTCCCGGAGGAACTGTCCGATCAACCGCTCGCTCCGGCCGTCCCCGTAGACGTCCGCGGTATCAAAGAGCGTCACGCCCGCATCGGCGGCCGCGTGGAGCGCACGAAGGCTGTCGGCATCGTCCACGGTGCCCCAGTCGCCGCCGATCGCCCAGGCGCCAAAGCCAATCGCGCTCACCATGCGCTCGGTCTTCCCGAGCCTTCGGTACTCCACTTTGATTTCCTCCTGGGTAATGGTCGAATGAAGGATAGGCCGCCTGCAATGGGGGCATCCGCCCTAATCTCCGGCGGCCTCCGGGCACGCCCGGTGATACAACCACGGTCGGTGGGCCTGGGCATCCCGAAGGGCCGAGCTAGACTGGTCGGATGAACGACGTGAAGCTCGGAGCCCTCTGCTGGAACCAGTACACCAAATGGCCGTCGCTGCTCGAGGCCGGGAAACGGGCGGACCGGCTTGGCTACGACACCCTCTGGACGTGGGATCACCTGTACCCGATCGTCGGTGACCCGCACGGCCCCATCTTCGAGGGCTGGCTGACGATCACGGCCTGGGCAGCCACGACCGAGCGCGTCCGGATTGGACTCATGGTCGGGGCGAATCCGATGCGCAACCCGGCCCTCGTGGCAAAGATGGCCACGACTCTCGACCAGATCAGCGCTGGTCGAGCGATCCTCGGCCTCGGTGCCGCCTGGTTCGAGGAGGAGCATCTCGACTTCGGCCTCGAGTTTGGCTCGGGTTTCCCCGAGCGGCTGCGCTGGCTTGGAGAGGCCCTGCCGATCATCCAGGGGATGCTGCGCGGCGAGGAGCCCAGCGCCACAGGGCCGCACTACGCCGCCCGCCACGTGCGCAATGACCCGCCCCCGGTCCAGGCTAGGCTGCCGATCCTCGTCGGTGGCGGCGGTGAGAAGGTGACCCTCAAGCTCGTCGCCCAGTACGCGGACGCGAACAACCTCGGCGGCGGCTTCGAGACCGTCAAACGCAAGGAGGCGATCCTGCGCGAGCACTGCGAACGGATCGGCCGGGACGAGCGCGAGATCGAGCGCACGGCGGGGGTGGGAGTGGTCGTCATCCGCGATTCACGGGCCGAGGCGGAGCGTGTCTTCGACCGGCTATTCGAGAATAACCGCGTCGCCGCGAAGTGGCAGGACCAGCCGATTGGCACGCCGGACGACGTGGCCGGGTACCTGGCGCCGTATGTCGAGCTCGGATACCGACACCTCATCGCCGGATATCCGGCGCCGTATGACGAGGAATCCATGACCAGGCTCGTGACCGAGGTGAAGCCGGTCCTCGAGCACTCCGGGCTATCCCGCGTCGGCGACAATCCCTGAGGGTCGCGGCGCCTGCTCCTGAAGGGGGCAGTGGAATGGCGCCCCTTCACTCGCCCCGATGCCATCAGTCCGCTCCGCCAGCCTGAGGAGAAGCGAAAAGACGTGCCCTTACTGGCGGTCTTCGGCGTGGGGTTTATCGAGATCTGGTTCGCTGTGCCGACCGGCCTGGCCCTCGGCCTGCCCGCGCCAATCGTCTGGATCATGACCGTCGCCGGGTCCATGACCAGCGTCACTCTCGTCGCGTTTGCCGGTGATGCGCTCCGCGGCTGGCTGATCCGCCGACGCGGCACAGACTGGCCGGCGAAGACGGGCCGGATCTACGGGATCTGGGTCCGCTATGGCGTCCCGGGCTGGGGGCTCGTATCGCCGCTCTTCATGACGCCGCCGATGGGCACGGCCGTCGCCCTGATGCTCGGCGCGCCGAAGCGACGTCTCCTGGTCTGGATGTTCGCGGGCGTGATGCTCTGGACGTCGATTCTCGTGGCGGCCGGGATCATCGGCCTGGGCCTGATCAAAGCCGTCCACTGACCTTGAACGGGCCCGGTAAGCACCTGCACCGGCCTGAGCGCCGCCCCGCCCCTGGCCGGCTTGCCGGCTCACTTAGTGTTTGCTCCAGGGAAATACGGCTTGTTTTGGGCCGCTTGTCAACATAAGAGGCAGTTCGAGCCCTCTTAGGTATGTGAAGGGAGCCAGCGTACTGGTTGGCGTAAGGGATCGATTTGACACCGACTACACCAAGCTCTTCGCCGACCTCACGGTCCTCTGCCGTGCGCTCGGCGCTGGCGACAGTTCCGAAGACATCGCCCAGGAGGCGCTTCTCCATGGCCGTGAGCATCGGGACCAGCTTCGAGACGAGGCCAAGTTGGAATCGTGGCTGCGTCGCATTGCGGCTCGGCGCACTTTCGAACACCTGCGCCGTCAGAGGCGTTACCAGCCCGAAGAGCCAGTCAGGGCCTTCATCCCAGTCGACCCTTCGATCTCGATCGACGTCTCGGCGGCCATCATTCGCCTGCCCGAGCGCGAGCGGGTGGCAGTCATTCTTGTCTACGGTGTCGGCTACGAGCAGGAAGAGGCGGCCCAGGTGATGAACGTCACCCGTGGCACCGTCGCCACTCTGCTGCACCGGGCCCGCCGGCACCTCGCGGAGTTGCTGGCCGGGTATGCGCCGGATAGGGACCTGCCGTGAGCCCGATGCCCCTCGGCCACGTCTCAGCGGACCGGCTGGGTGAGGCTGCTCGGCACGCGAGCCTGGATTCTCTGCGCTCGGCCGAGCACCGGCATGTTGAAGCCTGCGACCAATGCAAGCGTCTCTACGCCGGCTACCGGATGACCGACCGGCTCCTCGCGGCCGACTGGCGCCAGACGAAACTGCCGGCCTCGGTCCTGGGGCAGAAGCAGATCCGGACCGGAGCCCTCGGCTTCCTGGACGGCCTCAACCTGCGCGCTGGCTTGCGCTTCCTCGTCCCGGCGGCCGTCACGGCATGCCTTGCGGCGCTTATCGGTTTCGGTGTGCTGCTGCCGCAGTTTTTGCCGCCGCCCGGCCCGGCGGCGAGTGGCAGCGAGGCGGCCGCGATGTCGCCCGTGCCGAGCTCCAAGTTGGAAGCCACTCCAGACGTCGCGGCCAGCGCTTCGGCCGGGGCCACGCCCGCCGGGTCGGCCGGGCCGGCGGGGCCGGGGCAATCCGCGGCCGCCGGCCTGGGCGGCTCTCCGGCCACCGGGCCCGGACCCGGGCCCGAATCCGTGGCGACTCGCGGCCCCGTCGCGACTCCCGTGCCCCAGCCGCCGGTCAAGCTCGCGTCTCTATCGGGCTGGCCGATCACCTGGGCCGCCGACGGCTCGCACCTGCTGGTCGCCCGCGGCTCGGGCTGGACGAGCCAACGCCAGATCCAGATACGGGATTCGGCCGGTGGGCTCAGCGGCTCGTTGAGTGCCGATCATGCCACGTGGGTCGACTCGCGCACGATCGCGGTGGCCACTCACGGAGGCGGCAAGAGCCCGGCTGGATCGGCCGCCACGGTTCGCCTGCTCGACCTCAACGGCAACGTCACAGCCACCATTCCCGGCCAGTACAGCGAGGGCGGGCAATCTCCATCCGGAGCCATCCTGCTCGGCAGCGGCACGGGCTATCTCGCCATCGCCAGCCAGGGCGGCTGGGGTTCGTCGCAGTCGACCTACGTCTTGTGGGACGGTCACGGACTGAGCTCCTCGCACGCCGGAATGCCCATCGCCTTCTCGGGCGATGGTAAGAGACTCGCTGTCCTGCACCCGTCCGGAGGATCGGGCGGCGGCTCCGCCCAAGGCTGGCTCGAAATCGTGACGGCGCCGAGCTTGGGCAGTATCGCCTCGCTCTCCCACGCGAACGTCCACGTCGGGAGTCAGGGCGATGGCCCTGGCTATGCGCCGGCCGCGTCATTCAGCCCCGACGGCAATTCCATCCTCGTCTCCGGCACGCTGGTTGACCTCTCGCGAGGGTTGACAACGCAGGTCGGTGAGGGCGGCTGGCTGCCCGACGGAACACTCCTGACGTCGAACGGCGGGGTCGTCCTGCGCTGGCAGGCTGGCCACTCCACAGCGGACGCTCGTTTCGCGGCCGGCGGTGCGGTCGAGACCTCGCGCCACGGCGACGTGGTCGAGTACTTCGTCGACGGCCGGTCACCACTCTTGCTGAAGTCCGACGGGACGCTCCAGCAGCTCAACTTGCCAGGCATCGCCTCGCTCGACGATCTGTCACTCGCCCCAGATGGGGGCGCGGTGGCGGTCAACGGCCGAGGCACGGATGGCAGCAGGGTCATTGCCGTAGCTCCGCTGAACTAACCACGGCTCACCCCCGCCGGCCGGAGACCGCCGGGGCCAAGACCGACCCGTCAACCCAAGAAAGAGAAACGCGAAGGAGCACCAAATGCAACACCGCACAAGGAATGTCCTGACGGCCGTGCTGGCCTCGTGCCTGCTCGCCGCCGTCGGGTTCAGCGGCACCGTGGCCGCACGCGATCCCAACGGCGGACATCCTGGCAATCCCGGTACGTCGGCCAAGCCGCTGCCGTCCGGCTGGGCCTGGCCGTCCGATCTCAAGACCCAGAAGCCGCACGATCCGCAGAAGACTGAGAAGCCGGAGAAGCCTGACAAGCCGGACAAGCCGGACAAGGCCGAGAAGCACGATCCGGACAAGACCAACAAGCCGATTCTGAGCTGCACGCCAACGTCAGGCTCGAGCGCGACCCCGGCTCCGTCGGCGGCGTCCTCGGCGGTCTCGGGGACGGCCGCAGTCCTGCTGAACGGCAAGCTCCCCGGCTTCAAGGGCGACTGGGACAAGCTGGCCACCGACCTGCGCGGCCGCTTCAATGCCGAGTGGCTGAATAACTTCTGCCAGATCGATCCGCTCCGAGCGGCCCTCGACAAGCAAATCGCCGGGCGCATCTCTTCGCTCCAGGAGCTTATCGATAAGGTCGGTAAGTCCGGACTGGGCGCCTCGGATCAGGCCACGGTTGACGGCGAGCTGAATTCGCTCATCGCCGACCTCAAGGCTCTCAAGACCAAGGTCGATGCCGAGACGACGCTCGCCGCACTGCAGGCCGACTTCCAGACGCTCAACTCCAAGTCTCATCTCTACCGCTCGGTCACGCAGTGGGTCCAGCTCCTGGTTGGGGCCGAGAAGTTGATCGCCTCTGAGCCAGACCTTGCGACTCTCCAGAGCAAGGTTGCGGCTGAAGTCGCCGCGGCGCCTGCGGGTCCCGAGACCGCCGACGCCCAGATATACCTCAACGACCTGAAGCTTGCTCTTGCAGACGGCACGAGCCTCGTTGCGCCCCTGCCGGCGAAGCTGCTGGCGATTACGCCAGCACAGCTGGCCGACGGCTCGGCGGACGCGGTTTTGGCCGCGGCCAAGGTCACGCTCTTCCACGCCGCGTGGGACTTCCAGCTCGCTCGCTGGGCGGGCCACTGGGCCGAGAATGAGATCAAGGAGGCCACGGCTACGCCGAAGTCGACGCCGGTCGCCACGCCGACTGCCACGCCGGCCGCAACTGCTACGCCGGTCGCAACCCCAACCGCAACGCCGGTCTGAGGGCCGGCACCCCAGCGCCGCCGGGACCCGGCGAGGCTCTTGCGGTCGTCTACCCCAACCGCCGCGATTGGCCCCGCTTCCCGGCCCTGTTCCGTCCACGCCGCCGCCCCCGCATCCGCGGGCGGCGGCGTGGCACTTTCCAGGCCGCGTCTGAGCCCGTCGCATGGCGGCCCGACAATGAACTGGCTTGCCTCTGTTAACCTCGCGCCATGGCTGACGGCGTCGACATCCTCGGAGGAGCGACCGGACGGATCGTGCTGGGCGACAACCTGGCCGTGCTCCGCGCTCTGCCCGACGATTCGATCGACCTCGTCTATATCGACCCGCCGTTCAACACCGGCAAGCGCCAGACACTGCGTCGCCTACGGACGGTTCGGGACGACGAGGAGGGCGACCGAACCGGATTTGGCGGGCAACGCTACCGGACGATCCAGCTGGGTTCGACGAGCTACGCCGATGTCCACGACGAC
This sequence comes from Chloroflexota bacterium, assembly GCA_025358525.1. Classification (GTDB taxonomy): domain Bacteria; phylum Chloroflexota; class Limnocylindria; order Limnocylindrales; family CSP1-4; genus Fen-1039. The sequence goes on from JANYJI010000026.1 coordinate 25,663, forward strand.
TACCTCGACTTCCTCGAACCGCGGCTCGTCGAAATTCGGCGTGTCCTCCGGCCGAGCGGCAGCCTGTACCTCCATCTCGACTATCGAGAGGTGCACTACGCCAAGGTTCTGTGCGACGCGATCTTCGGGCGCAACTGCTTCCTCAATGAGGTCATCTGGGCCTACGACTACGGGGCGCGGACGAAGCGGCGCTGGCCGGCCAAACACGACAACATCCTCTTCTACGTGAAGGATCCGGAGCGCTATTGGTTCGACGCCGAGGCGGTCGAGCGGATCCCGTACATGGCGCCGGGTTTGGTTGGGCCCGAGAAGGCGGCCCGTGGCAAGCTTCCGACGGATACGTGGTGGCAGACGATCGTGCCGCCTGGCGGCTCGGAGCGGACCGGCTATCCCACCCAGAAACCGGTGGCGGTGCTGCGGCGCGTCGTGTCCGCGTCTTGTCCTGGGGGGGGAGTAGTGGCGGATTTCTTCGCGGGGAGTGGCACGACTGGAGCCGCGGCGCTGGAGCTGCGTCGGCGCTTCTTGCTCGTGGACTCCAATCCGGAGGCAGTGGCGGTGATGGCGCGGCGCCTTGGGGGCGCGGCGGGGGTGGAGGTCGTGGCAGAGTAGAGCCGAGTGGCGTGGCCCGCGATCGGGCCCTCAGCGGACCGGCGGCGCCGCCGGGAGCAGCTCGATCAGGGGCCGGCGCCCAGCGGCCAGCTCATCGGCGACGATCGCGATGGCCGCGACCGCTGTCAGCCTGGCCTCGATGCCCGCGAGCAAGTTCGGGATGTCGATGCCAGCCTCGGCGGCGATCTCGGGATCGAGTTGGAGCGATGTTTCCAGGTAGCCGCGCGCGCCCCGCAGGTTTCGCGCGAAGCCGATGGGATTGCCTCGGACGGCATGGACATAGCCGGCGGCGACCTTGATCAGCCCCTGGTACAGGGCTCGCTCAGACTGCACCGACGTGCCCATCCAGGCCGGCTCGAGCAGCTCGTGGGCCTCGAAGTAGTCGCCCCGCTCGTAGGCCCGCAAGCCGGCCTCGAGTGCGGCCCGGCGAAGGTCGGGCGAAATCGGTCGATAGGCCTTCAGTCGGCCGCCCTGCATTACGGTCGACCGATCTCGGTCGGTCGGCTCGCCCTTCCGTGCGGGTGCGATCGACTCGTCCGTCAGACGAGGTCCTCGATCCGACGCCGCGCTCCGAATCCTTCCGAAACCTCGTGCCACCAGCCGACATCGGTCTCGTCAAGCCGCCAACACAACCAGACGGGTCGGCCAGTCACGAGGGCAGGGAAGTCCACCAGACCTGTTTCGATGTCTCGGAGTTGGATGCCCCAACCGTCGATCTGCAGGGCGGCGGCCTGCATCTGGTCGACCAGGCCCTGCATCCTCAGCCGCAGTCGCTGCGTTTCCTGGTCGGCGTCGGGGGGCCGCGGCGCGGTTGCAGCTCCGCCGGCCAAAGCTGGGGCATTCAGTTCGACGATGCGGTCGCGGGCCCCGACGACCTCCACACGGAGGCTGCGAAGCGTCAACAACGTCTCGCGCAGTTCGGGGATTCTGGCGTTGGCTCGGTCGAAGTCGTAGAACTCAGCCACGCCCGAATGGTAGCGGACGGTTCGCGAAGGACACGCCGCCGGTTCCGACGACCCATCGCCCGAAACTCCCGGCTCGCCCGCGGCGCGGCCACAACGTCGGCTGACGCCCGCGGTGTCCCGAGCGAGTGCTGGCCATTTTGTGGCCGATATGGCGCATTTGCGATCGCGATGCGCCAACTGGCGCGGTTCACGTGGCCGCCTCAGTACACCGTTTCCCGCCCTGCGGACGATTCGGCCCGTTCCTTCAGGCCCCACAATAGGACGGCGCATGGTGGCCGTCCTATTGTGGGGCCCGGCGCCGCACGGAGCAGCCAATTTGCCGCCGCAGCCGTCGCCTGCACAAGTTCAATGAACATAGGCGTCGCATTCTTCGTCTGGATGGTCGGCTGCCGTAGGCAGCAAGTTACATCAGGACAAGGAGGCGCTTCGGGGTGGAGGCGGCTATCGCTTTCGCCGATGTTCGTCCGGTGACGTTCGTGGATCTCGCCGACCGTGCGCTCGACGGCGCCTATCGTCTGGCTGGCTACCTGCTGGGCGACGCGACGGAGGCCGAAGATGCCGTGCAAGATGCTCTGACTCGCAGCTGGCAGGCCTACCCAACACTGCGCGATCAAGATCGGTTCGAGCCGTGGTTCGACCGGATCCTCGTCAACGTTTGCCGCGACAAGATGCGCAAGCGCCGCGGCATCCGTATCGAGGAACTCAACGACGAACTGGCCGTCTACGTGGACGACCCATTTCGGGCCTCCCTGGCCAGGAACGAGGTCGACAGGCTGATACACGTCCTGAACCCCGACCAGCGCATCGTGGTGGGTCTGCGTTTCTGGCGGGATCTCTCACTCCAGCAGATCGCGGACCTCCTCGGTGTGCCCCTTGGGACTGTCCAGTCGCGGCTCCACTACGCCATTCGGGCCCTTCGCGACGAAGCCGATCGAACGACCATAGCCACCGGCCAATCGGCCGAGGTGCGGCGATGAACGAGAAGATGAACGAGACGGAGATCGAGCAGCGCCTGCGCAACGTCGTCGACGGGCCGCAGCCCTCGGCGCCTGCCTCGCTGCACCGCTTCCTCCGCGATCTACCGGGCGCTCAGACCTCCCCGCGTCGCGGACCGCTTGGGCGATTGCGCGGCGCTTTCGATCGCGCGCCCGGCTTTGCGAATCCGGGGCCATCCCCCCGGCGGACCCAGCTGGCCTTCGGTATGGTCATGGCGGTCGTGCTCGGTGTCGCGGGTGCCGGTGTGCTTCTGTCCCTCCGGCAGAACCCCGCCCCCCCGGCTGCCTCCGGCACCCACGGCACGTCCACCCCGTGGGTCACGCCCCGGCGGTCGATCGGCTCCGAGCCATCGCCGGTCGTGGCCAACCCTTCGTTCAAGGCCGGCCCCTTGAGTCGCATCACTCTGGTTGGCGTGACCGCGATCGACGCCGAGAACATGGCAATGCCCGGCCAGGTGGTCTCGCCCTGGGGCGCCCAGTACGTGGGCGTCTCCACCAACCATGACGGACTAGTTCGATCCACCGACGGTCTCTACTGGGCCTGGAGCCCGGCGACCGAGGTTGACCCCAAGGCCTCGAAAGTCACGGCGATCGCCTACGACGGCGTCGGTACGATTGTCGCCACGGGCAGCGTCCAGGGCGTCGACGGGACAATCGACGGCCGTGTCTGGGTCTCGAGCGATGGTGGGTCCACCTGGAAGGGGACGACCGACGAGTCGATCTTCCGAGGCGTCACCGTCCAGCTGGTCGTGCGCGGCTCCGGCCAGTTCATCGCGCTCGGCTGGAACGACCTTACGCCGGCCGACTCGCGCCGCCAGGTGGGTGCGTGGCGCTCCTTCGATGGCAAGACATGGACCCATGTGACCGTGCCGATCCAGGGCACAGCCGCGCTGATAGTCCCAACCGCAGCGGGCTTCGCGCTCTCCGGCACGCCGCTGGCGAGCGGTGCGATCGATGAGCCACCGATGTGGTACTCGTCCGATGGAGCTACGTGGAACCGCGCCAGGGCGACCGACAAGACGGCTAAGGCGATGGGTCCGCTGATCAGCGCCTCGGTGACCAGTTCCAGTCACCTCTACGCCGTGAGCCGATCGCCCGACGGGACGAACAACAAGCTGGTCTACTCGCCGGACGGCGGCCTGACCTGGGGGACCGTGGAGCCTAACGACTCGATGCCCTTCGCAGGTCGATACACGCAGGTCGCGACGTTCTCTGGCTACGTTGCGGGCAGCGGTCGCATCGACATGGTCTTCGTGTCGACCGGCAAGGTGGGCGAGCACATATACGTGTCGATCGACGGCGGCGTCACATGGGTCGAGGTCTACGACCCCCGGGTTGGCGGCCCGAGTGGCAAGGTGCTGCTCGAGATCGGCCAAAGCTACCAGGCTAGCTACAGGAAGATCCTTGCTTACGGCGAGCCAGGCAGCCGCCTGGGCATCTGGTTAGCCACCCTGACGGGACTCGACTCGTAGCTACGGCGTGGCGGCCGGAGTGGCGGCCGGTGTCGGAGTCGAAGCGGGCGGCGCGCCGCAGGGCGAGTACTGGTGCAGCAGCGACGAAGTGCAGGCCCCGTATGAGTAGTCGCCCGAGTCCTTCTGGCCGGGGCCGAAGAATGGGTAGGCGGCCAGGATGGCGAAGACGAGGTATATCGTCAGCAGCGCCAGAGGGCTGATCCGGCGGAGTAGCCACCACGTCATCACGACCAGGCCCAGGCCGAGGGCCCCGGGGAAGAGCGGGTCGATGATGGCCGCCTGCAGATTCAGCTGAGCGCCGGCGATCGTGACGGTGGGGGCGAGGTTTACGACCACGAATTTCGCGGCGAGGGCGCCGAGCACCATGTTGCCCAGGACGCCGGCCCCTATCAGGACGCGGTCAATGGCGCCCGACCGCAGGATGTCGGTAACGAACGACTTGCCGCGCGCGTAGCCCTGCATCCAAGCCGTGTAGCCAATCGCCACGATCACAATCGAGACGAGGACCATGTAGAGGATTGCGCCCAGCGGGTTGCCAGTCGTGCCGGTCAGCTGAGGCACCACCGATCCACTCGCGCTGCCGCCAGCGATGCCGATACCCAGGGCCAGTAGGATCGGAGTGATCGTGCTCTGGCTCAGTGTGTCGCCGATGCCGGCCATCGGCCCCATCAGGCCGGACTTGACCGAGTTGATCGCGTCGTCGTCGATGGGAGCGCCGTTGGCCCGCTGCTCCTCCATGGCGATGATGGTGCCGTGGACCACGTTGCCGAAGTTGGGCTCGGTGTTGAAGAAGACCAGGTGGCGCTTTAGGGCGGCCCGGATCTCGTCCGGAGTGGTATAGAGGCGACGAATTATCGGGGTCATGGCGTGGGCGAAGCCGGTGCCCTGGAGCCGTTCGTAGCTGTAGTTGGCGTGGGCGAAGAAGGTCCACAGGACCCACGAGCGGATCAGGTCACCGCGGGTGAGGCGAACGCGCAGTTCCGGTGCCGGTCCGGCCGAGACCGCTGCCGGCTCGGGGGCCGCCGCGAGGGCTGTGCCGACTGCCGCTGGGATCGCACTCGGCCGCACGAAGGTGAGGTGCAAGTAGGCCAGCGCCAGTCCGAGCGCCGCGATGACGACCAGCGACATCGACTGATGTGTCGCTGTCATCAGGATGAAGCCGATGAAGAAGTAGGGGATCGCCGCGCCGCGGAAGATGAAGCGCATGTTGAGGGCGATGCCGATCGCAGGCAGGATTCCGCCGGCGATGACCAGGCCGTTGACCGCCCAAAGCGGCAGCCGATTGAGGACGTCCTGGACCGCGGCCGGGCCGTTGAGGGCGAGCAGGAAGACCGGCACGAAGCTGACGGCGAATAGGAAGAGCTGGCCGGGCACCACATTCATGAACGCGACGCCGCTGATGTCGGCCTTCTCGGCTCGGGCGTCTACCCAATGGGCGAAGACCGAGTCCAGGGCCATGCGGCTGTAGAAGATGACGGTGCCGAGCATGCCCAGGCCGAAGGCGATCGGGATGGCCTTGGTGGGATCGAGACCGCTGGCCAGGGCAACAGTCGTGCCTACCCAGCCGGCGAGGCCGGCATCGGCGGGGAGGGTGCCACCGGCTGAGATGAAGCCGAGGTAGGGGATGTTGATGGCGGCGCCGATCAGCGTGCCCTGAGCGGGGTCGCCCAGAATGAGGCCTACGAAGAAGCCGGCAACGAGCGGTCGGTAGAGCGTGAAGAAGGCCAGCCCGAAGAGCCATGGACTGTTGGCCAGGTAGTAGCCGAGGGCAATGAGGGCGGCTTGCCAGATGCTCACGTTGATCGTGTGCGGCGTGAGCACCGCGGTGGGGTCGGAGCTCGCACCGAAAACGGTGGTCGGTGCGAACGCGGCGAGCAAGGCGATCAGAGCGAGTCCTGCCCCAATTGTCGCTGACTTCCTGAACATGGCGCTCCTCTCGATGCCGCCCGGACCTCGGGTTCGGCTCAGTTGCCCGAATCCAGTGAGCGGAACGGGATCGGACGATCGTCGACGACGATCTGGATCTCGACCCGCGTACCGAGCTGCTCGAGTTCACGCAACTCCCGAAGTTCATCCTCGCTGGCGGATATCGTCTTGTGCAGGCGCCGCCGCCCGGGTCCGGCACCCATGCCGCCCAGATCTACTACCTCGATGGGTACACCGGCCTGACGCAGGCCCAGGATTGTGCGTGGCGATCGCGCCAGGACGAGGACGGGCTCCGGATCCCCCACCAGCTCGAGGCAGCGGGCCGCGCCCCCAGCCACGTCCCACACCTCAACCGGCACGCCCTGCGGCGCCGCCAGCGCTAAAACTTCCCGCAAGAATTCGTCGCCAGCCGTGGCGTCGTCGACGATCACGATCCGCTTCGCGCCCAGCGCCCGGAGCCACACGGCCACGACCTGGCCGTGGATCAGGCGGTCGTCGATGCGGACAAGTCGGAGGCTCATGCGGGGGGTCGTCGCTCAGATGGGGCTGTGTGGGCCGGCGCTAGGAGGCCCGGCTGGCGCGGTGGCGCTCAGTCTCGGTGATACCGTCGCGCCCCACTTCGAGCAGCCGCTCCACGAGTGCGTCGTCCAACTCTCCGCTGGCGAGTGCTGCCTCAACAGCCATGACCAAATTCACGCCGGAGATGCAGACGACGCGCGGCGACCGCCGGGCGATAGCCGAGGCTGTGTTGAATGGCGTGCCGCCCAGCAGATCGCAAAGCACCAGGACCCCGCGATTGCCATGGCCGATCGCAGTCCGAAGCGCCTCGGCGTAGTGGTCGGGCGACTCGCCCGGCTCAAGGCCAACGGCCGAGATATCGGCGACCGGGCCGCAGATCAGCTCCGTCGAGGCGAGCAGCGCAGCCGGAAGCGTCCCGTGTCCTGCCATGACGATCCCGAACGTTCGCACTCGATTTCTCCGTGTCGGCAGGCATCCGGGTCCCGGCGGACGACGCCTGCTTGACGTTGCCAAGAGTTACTGCAAATATTCTCACGCAATGGCTTGCACCGCACTGCGTGGCGGTATAGTCGCGTTTGGGACCGAGCATGTCAAGGAAGGAGCGCATTTTGGGTGAGGACGGCGTCACCGGAAAGGCGGTCGACCTGATTGCGCCGGTCGGCGGCTTCGACGCGGCCGAGCCAACCAGTCAGCGCGAGATGATGAGGCTGGTGGCTCAGCTCTACTACGTGCGTGAGCTTGGGCAGCCCGACATTGCCAGCCTGACTGGATTCTCCGTATCCAAGGTCTCGCGTCTGCTGGCAGCCGCCAGGGCATCGGGCGTGGTCCACATCTCGGTGGAGGGCGTGCCCACGGTCCCGACCCCTCTGGCTCGCGCGCTTGCCGACGCCCTCCACATCGAGGTCTGGGTAACGCCAGGCCACGAAACCGCGCCGGCCCTCGCCGCTCGGTTGTGCGGCGTGGCTGCCGCGCCTCGTTTGCTGGACGAGCTGCCGCGGGAAGGCGCCATCGGGCTGACCGGCGGCTACACGGTGGAGTCCCTAGTGAACGCGTTGCCCGCAGGATCGTTGCCCGCAGGATCACGGCCCGGGGCCGTGGTGGTGCCGCTAGTGGGCGGTTGGGACTCCAGTAACCCGCACCTAAACAGCAACGAGATAGCCCGCCACATGGCCGAACGAATCGGGGCCGGTGTGCGGCTGCTCCACGCTCCCGGCCTGCTCGACAGCGAAGCCACCACGGCGGCCCTGCTGTCCGATAGCGCCGTGACGGCCACGACGCGCTTCTGGAGCGAATTGAAGGTGGCACTCATCGGGATGAGCGGCGCACCGCGATACCTTCCCGGATACGGCACGGTCATGGACCGCCTGGATGAAGAGGGCCGTACCCGGCTTGCCGGCAAGGGTGCGGTCGGTGACGTGGCCGGCCATCTTGTTCGGCTCGACGGATCGTTCGTCCAGGATGAGTGGGAGCGCCGCACGATCTCCATCCCGATCGCGACGCTGCGGCGAGTGCCGAGGGTCGTTGGCATCGCGGCCGGTTCGAACAAGGTCGAGACGATCGTGGCAGGGGCGAGGACGGGCCTGCTCCACCTGCTCATCACGGACGAGCCCACCGCGACCGCCGCACTGGAGCTGCTGCGGAGCGGGCGCTGATCCCACCGCATCGGTCGAGTCCCACCGCATCGGTCGAGTCCACCGCATCGGTCGGCTCCGACCTTTCGGCGGCGGTATAGTCAGCCCCGAGCCACCGGCCACGCGGGGGCCTCACGGGGCCGAAAACCCCGCGGTTCGGGCAGTTCGCGATCGAGGGTTCGAATGGCGACAGAGCGACAGGTTGCAGCGCCGAACGCACGGGCGGCGCGGAGCAGTGGCGTCTTATTCGCCGTGGCCGGCGTGGCCGCCGTCCTGGTCGGAGTCTCCTCGATCCTGACCGGAGTGCCGAGCGTGGCTCGCGACCTGGCGCCATTGAGTGGGCCCGGCGACGTCATCGCGCGCTTCGGCCAGATGGCGCCCGTTCTATCGGCAGCGTTAGCGGCTCTGGTGGCCGGTGCCATAGCCGTCCTGCTGGCGCGGCGACGGCTGGATCCGTGGGCCGCCTCGATCGAGTTGATCGTCCTGGGCCTGGCCATCGATGTCTGCATCGGCGGCGCGATTGGGCGCGTCGGCTATGCCGTGGACGGAACCGTCCTGGCCGCCGCGGTGGTCTGCCTGATGGGTGGCTCCTCACTGGTGGCCGGCGGCATCGTTGCGCTGCTCGGCCGTGAGTGAGGGCAATCGCATGACGCCCCAACACGACGTCGCGCCGCGCGAGACCGGCCGAGTCGGCGGTCCAAGCGCCGCGCCCCGGCTGAGACGCCCGGCGGAGAGCGGACCCTGGCCCATCCTGTTGATCGATGCGTTGGCGCTCTTGCTGGTGATTGCCACCGCGCCTGCGGCCTGGCTGTGGGTCGATTCGTCGCGGTCCGGCCCGGTCGTCGCGGCTGCCAGCCCATCGAATGCGCCTCAAGGCTCGGCTTCGGTCGCGATCGGCCCCAGCCGGTCCGGCGCAGGACCGATCGCCACCGACCAGTTCGGGCCATCGCTGAAGCCCGTCTTGGGCGGAGGCTCATGGTCCCGGGCCGAGTCGCTACCGCGGGCTCTATGGGGCGCCGGCAGCGCTCTTCTCAGCGACGGTCGAGTCATGGTGATCGGTGGAGCCACCGGCTCATCCAGCACCGAGGCGACGGCCACGGTCAACCTCTACGACCCGGCGAGCGGTCAATGGAGCGCAGCCACACAAATGCTCCAGCCACGCGCCTACCCGATGGTCGTTCGATTGGTAGACGGCTCAGTTCTCGTTGCGGGCGGTTCCCGTGACGGTCAGCCCCTGGACACCGCGGAGCGCTACAACCCCAACAACGGGACATGGGTTGCGGCCGGCCGCCTTAACGTGCCACGAACCCAGGGAAACCTGATCCTGCTCCAGGATGGCCGCGCCCTGGCCACCGGCGGCGGCATCGAGGGCTCACCAGGTTGGAGTTCGACCGCATCCGTGGAGCTTTTCGATCCGACGAAGGGCGTGTGGACTATAGGTCCGCCAATGTCGGTCCCGCGGTCAAGACACACGGCCACCCTTCTACCCGGCGGGGACGTGCTCGTGGCCGGTGGGGCTACTACTTTCCACGGCGAGCGTGGGTCGGTGACCGCTAGCGCCGAGATCTACAGTCCGCGTACGAAGTCATGGCGAGCGGCCGCCGCCATGTCCATTCCGCGCTACGTCCATCAGGCGGCGCTACTTGCCGACGGGCGAGTCCTCGTCGCCGGCGGCTGGTCGGCGACTGCCAACTCCGACGTCAGCAAGGCCTCGACCGAGGTCTACGATCCGAAGGCCGACCGATGGGCTCCGGCTGGGCACCTGGTCAATGCGCGGGCGGAGTTCGTCCTGGTTCGACTACTCGATGGTCGACTGCTGGCGCTCGCCGGCGTTGATCGCTCTTACCACCTTTTGGACTCTTCCGAGACATACGACCCCGCGGTCGGGACGTGGCAGACAACCGGGAAGCTGACGGAGTCGAAGATGTGGCCCGCGGCCGAAGTTTTGCCCGATGGCCGAGTTCTTATTGCCGGCGGTGCCACGGACGTAGGCGCCTATCATCGAACGGCCGTGGGCGAGATCTACACCGCCGCGGCCCAATCCTGATGGCCCAACAGAGGTGACAGTCTCGGGCACGAGACTCCGCCTCGGCGTCGTGGGGTGTGGCGACGTCGCTCATCGGCACTATTTGCCGCCCCTTCTCGCCATGGCGGCGCGGGCGGAGATAGTTGGCTTCTGCGCTACCCGGCTCGAGGCCGCGGAACGGGCAGTCGCCGTTGTCCGCGACTCGTCTCCGAACGCCGTCGCGTTCGATCGGCTCGACGCGATGCTGGAGCGGGTCCGTCCCGATGCCGTGTTCAACCTGACGCCCGCGCCGCTCCACGCAGCGGTCAGCCGGGAGTGTCTTGCAGGCGGCGCCCACGTGTACTCGGAGAAGCCCCTGGCGTCGACGCTCGCCCAGGCCGACGGCCTCATCGCAGATGCCCGCCAGGCCGGCCGACTGCTCATGTGCGCCCCGGCTTCGGCCGTCACGCGCCAGGTGCGCTGGCTGGCCGAGGTCATCGCCTCGGGCCGGCTCGGCCGCCCCACCCTGGCCGTGGCCCAGTACGCCAACATGGGCCCCGCCAGCTGGCGCGAGTACACCGGCGACCCGACCGTCTTCTACGGTCCGGGGGTCGGGCCGGTGTTTGACATCGGCATCTACCGGCTCCACGAATTGACCTCATTACTGGGGCCGGTTCGGCGGGTTCAGGCGATGGGCGCGATCGCGATTCCGGAGCGGACTATCCTGGGCGGCCCGCGAGCCGGTCAGACGATGGTGGTAACGGCCCCCGACCACGTCCTGATCCACATGGAGTTCAGAAGCGGAGCGCTGGGGCAGCTGCTGTCGAGCTTTGCAGTTCCAGCGACTCAGTCGCCCTACCTGGAGGTCCACCTGAGCAGCGGAACTATTAGCCTGACTGGGGATCCGTACTCGGCCGACGGCCCGGCCAGCGTCTTTGTGCTCGGCACCGGTCCTGGGCCTGCCACTGACAAGCCCGCCACCGACAAGCCTGCCACTGCCCAAGATAATGCCGCCGCCGAGGCTTGGCATCATGGCCTGACGGCCCCACCGCCGCCGGACCACTTCCCGATCATCGGCCGTGGCGTCGAGCACTTCCTGGACTGCGTGGCCGGCCGGGAGCAACCGCTACTAACGGCCGAACACGCTCGCCACGTTCTCGAGATCGTGCTGCTGGCCTACGAGTCGATGGCCGACGGCCGGGCCAGGGCGATGAGTACCGGGTTCTGAGGGCTGGGCGGGTAGGGAGGGCAGGGTGGGTCTCAGGCGCCCTTGCCAGCGTGGCTGCGGAAAGCCTGATGAACGGGCGGGCTCATCAGATACCAGAGCGTCCCGATCTCGAGCAGGAGTGACATGGTGTGGGCGCCGGAGGGGCCGCGGCCGGCGCTCAGCAGAGTCAGCACCAGGGCGGTGACAGTGAGTCCGACCCCGAGTGGCCAGGCCCATTCGCGGCGTTCCCATACTCCATAGGCAAGGACGAGCTCCAGGACCGCCATGATCACCAGCGCCAGGCCGATGGCACGCGCGACGATGGCCAGTCGGGAGCCTGGGTCGATGTCCGGGGCGCCAAACCACGCGCCAGCCCAGAGCAGTAGCGCGACCCCGATTGCGGACGCCGCCACGGCCAGCATCGAGAGGCCGATCGGCCTATGCGCCGCACCAGTTGACCGTCGAACGCCCGCGGGTGGGGGCGTTGAGTTTGGCTGGATCTGCCGATCGAAGTCCTTGGAGTGGTGCATTTGGCTCATCTCTGTCTCCTTGACGCCAAGTCTCCGCCGGGCTCCTGAAGTCGGCCTGTAAATCGGTTCGTGTATGGCAATTTCGGCGGTCATTCAAGAGTGGAATCAAGCCACGCGAGCGTCTGACTTGGCCTCATCGCATGCAAACGCTGTGTAAGGGCCACGATCGATCCCGCCGGCTGAATGGGCGCTCCGGGTCGGCCAGCGATAGTCGGGCCGTGGGAATAGAGTGGCGGCGACCAGAGTTCGACTATTTCGGAGGGATTGGGTCAGCGTGGACAGTCCGGACCAGACGTCGTCTCAGCCTGAGGAGGCGGCCGTCGCGAATGGTGAGAGCCTGGCACCACGTCACGCCGCCGCATCGCTGCACGCCGCGCCAGGGCAGATGGTCATGCTCGAAAGCGGCCGCCGCACCATTTTCGTGATCCAGCCGGGCCAGCGTGTCCTTGTCGGTCGCGGGCCGGGCGCGGATCTCGTCATCTCCGATCCCCGGGTCAGCCCCGTCCATGCGCTCATCGAAAGGCGGGGTCCGGGTTGGCTTGTCACGGGTCTCGATGCCGGCAACCCGACGTGGATCCTCGACCCAACGGGCAGGCCGCATCCGGTCCCGCCTGAACTGGGTCTGCGATCGGGCACCCTTATGGTCGGCGGCTGTCTGGTGCTGCTGCATCCGCCGCAGGCTGACTAGCCGGTCCGCGGGCCAAGGAAAGCGGGCCATATCGAGACGAAGGGACGCCAGGTCGAAACTTCGCTACGATCTCCTCGGCACGGGCCGGTAGCTCAACGGTAGAGCGGGGGCCTTTTAAGCCCAAGGTTGTGGGTTCGAGCCCCACCCGGCTCACCAAACCCCGTGCCTCAAGGAGCCCCTTTGCTCCGGTCGCGGACTTCGACAGGAGTCTCGCTCCAACGGCGGCCTTTTGGCTTGGCCTCTGCCCAGGCGAGCGGGCTCCTACTTGCTGAGATCCTTTACGGCGGCCAGGAGTTCGGCGTCGCCCGACGAGGCCAGCTGGGTGGTCGTCATCGACGTGAGATCGGACGGATCGGTCGGGAAGACGTTGGCGGGCATGGTCGCTTTCTCGTCGGGAGTGATGCCCACGCCGAAGATCTTGTGGCCTGATGGTGTGAGCCAGTACTCGACCCCCAAAAAGATGGCCGACCCGTCCGACAGCATGAACTTCTGCAGCACGGTGCCAGTTCCGAAAGTGGAAGCGCCCACGATCTTGGCCCGGCCAGAATCCTGCAGGGCGCCGGCGACGATTTCGGCCGAGCTGGCCGAATCGTGGTCAACGAGGACGACCATAGGCAGCTTGCTGTGGGCCTGGCTGGTGTCCACCTTGATCTCGGTTCGCTTGCCTTCCGCATCCTCCGTGATGTAGATCGTGCCGCTGGCAAGGAACTGGCTCGCCACTGCCTGCGCCTGAGCGGCGTAACCGCCGGGATTGCCGCGCAGGTCCAGGATGATTGCCGTCGCCCCTGCCTTCGTAGCCGCGTCGATCGCGACCTTGAGCTGGTTACTGGCGCCGTCGGCGAACTCGGTCAGGGCAATGTCGGCGATCTTGGTGCCTGGCACCAGTCCCCAGGCGACCATGGGCACGCTGATCACGGCCCGAGTCAGCGTGATGTCGGCCGGCGATGTGGAACCGAGATGAATCACCGTCAAGGTGACCTTGGTGCCCGCTGTGCCTCTGATCTTGGCGCTCAATTGATCGAACGTCCAACCAGCTGTGGAGGTCCCGTCGACCGCAGTGATCTGGTCACCGGCCTTGATGCCGCTTGTTTCGGCCGGAGAACCGGCGATCACCCGCACAACTTTGAGTTGCCCGGAGTTGGAGATCAGGATGCCGATGCCCGCGATCTGCGCGTTGAGTGAGGACATGAAGGCGGTGTACTGCTCGGGCGTCAGGAAGACGGTGTGGCCGGTATCGCCAAGGCTCTCGACCATACCCTTGATCGAGCCGTAGAGCAGCTGTTTGTCGGTCACGCTGGATCGACCGACGTAGTTGCTGCGGACGACGCCGAGGGCCTGGTTGTAGAGATCGAAGTTCTGGAGCTGACCGTTCGATCCGCTCGCAATGTTCGACCGTGGGTTGGCATTCGTCGACTGCGTAAAGGCCACCTGGTTGAAGACCATCCCGCCCGAGAAGGTGATCAAGCACAGGGCAACGACAACAAGGATCTGAGAGAGTCGGCTGGAACGGCGGCGCAGCGATGGGACGTCCCCGGACATTGGGCGAGGTGGGTTTGTCGGCCAGCCCTGGCTCGGCTGGCCCGGTTGCCAGCCCGGGTGAGGT
>JANYJI010000085.1 GCA_025358525.1 Chloroflexota bacterium
GGCCTGAGGGGCCGGGCGTGCGAAAGGCCGTAATCGTGACTCTGGGCGCGGCCGGAGTGGTGGTCCTCGAGCGAGTGGGCTCGGGTTTCGCCGCCTCTGCCACCAGGCGGGAGCCCGCGGAGACTGCCTCGGTCGCTGCCAGTCCGGCGGCCCCGATGGCCGCCACGCAGGCCACCCCAGCCACCCCAGCCGGCCCGGTCGCCGTCACGGGTCCGTGCCCGGAAGCGCCCGAGGTCCCGCCCGCCGCCCTCGCTTCCAGCGCGGCTGCCGCTGCCGCCGCCACGGCGATCGCAGACGGCGCTCCCGCCGACGCCGCTCGCGTTGGCAATAATCGCATCTGGGAGGTCCCTGCGGACAAGGTGGCTACAGTCGATTCCACCGGTGCAGGCGATGCTTTCTGCGGGGCTCTGGCCACATCGCTGGCCGAGGGCCGACCGCTGGCAGAGGCGGTGAAGCGGGCCGTTGCCGCTGGTGCACTGGCCACGACGCACGTCGGAGCGCGCGAGGGAATGCCCAGGGCCGCCGAGCTTGACGAGTTCCTGGCGACTCGCTAGGAGGCTGCCCGGCCCGCTCGGGCGGACTCGCCGCGTTGACCGGCTCGCTCGGGCGGACTCGCCGCGTTGACCGGCTCGCTGGCGCGCCTGGCGAGCGTGGCGCGCCTGGCGAGCGTGGCGCCAGAACCTCAGTTTTCCCGGCGCAGCCTGGATAGCAGGCCCGTGCGCGGACCGAGCGCCATCGCCGCCAAGAATAGGGCCGTCTCGACGAGCACGATCGTTGCCCCCGACGCCGCGTCGGCCCAGAGGCTCACGTACAGCCCTACCACGGCCGAGACGATGCCCACGACGATCGCCAGGGCCATCATCCGGCCGAACCGGACCGTCAACAACTGGGCCGTGGCGGCGGGCGTAACCAGCATCGCCACGACCAGAATTATCCCGACAGCCTTGAGCGAAACAACGATCGTGACGGCCACCACGGCCAGGAAGGCGTACTCAAGAAGCTCCACCGGCAGGCCGGCCGCGGCCGCGCCGAGCGGGTCGAAGGTGGCGTACAGCAGCTCCTTCCAGAGCACGCCTATGACGGCCAGAACGAGCAGACCCAGAACCACCAGGCCCACCAGATCGCCGTACGAGATCAGGAGGACGTTGCCGAATAGAAGCCCCATCAGATCCATCACAAAGCCGTGGATCGTGCTGTACAAATAGATACCCAGCGCGAAGGTCCCGGCAAAGACGACCCCCACTGCCGTGTCCAGACGCAGCTGAGTGCGACGGCTGACGAAACCGATGGACAGTGCTGTGCCCACGGCGGCAACGGCCGCGCCCAGAAAGTAGGGCCCGCTGAGCAGGAAGGCCACAACGATGCCCGGGAAGGCGGCGTGGCTGACGGCATCGCCGATGAAGGCAAGCCCCTTGAGTACGACGTAAGTTCCAACGACCGCGCAGACGGTGCCCACCAGGATCGCAGCCACGAGGGCCCGCAGGAAGAAGGCTCGACCGAGTGGGTCGACGAGGAGGTGGCCGAGCTGGCCGATTGGGTCCATCAGTCCTTGCCTCCGCGGTGAGTGCCGGAGGACTCGCTCTCGGCGTGGAAGTGGCGCTCTCCAGCGGCCGCCTCGTCGTGGTGATGGGCGTCGTCCATCAGGTACGTCTGACCGCCGACGACGAGCAGGTGGCCGCCGTAGATTTTGGCGAGCACCTCCGGATCCAGGATGAGCGACGCCGGGCCCTGGGCCACGACTGTCCGGTTCACGCCGGCCACGCGCTGGAAGCGCTGCGCCGCGCAGGCCAGGTCGTGGGTCGTGGCCACCACGGTCCGGCCCCGCTTGGCCTGGCCCTCCAGGATGTCCATCAAGTCTTCCTGGGTCGTGGCGTCCACGCCAGTGACCGGCTCATCGAGCAGAAACAGGTCCGGTTCCGCGGCCAGGGCTCGGGCCAGGAAGACGCGGCGCCGCTGCCCGCCGGAGAGCGAGCCGATCTGGGTCCGGCGATGGCCTGCCATGCCGACCAGTTCGAGCGCATCAGCCACTGCCAGCCGATCCAAGGCCCCCGGACGTTTGATCCAGCCGAGCCTCGGGTAGCGACCCATCGTGACGACGTCTTCTACCGTGACCGGGAACTGCCAGTCGACCATTTCGGCCTGGGGGACGTAGGCGATGCGATGGGCGGCTCGCCCGGGCGGCTCGCCGAGCACCTCCACCCGGCCACTCCAGGGTCGCAGGAGCCCGGCCATTACCTTCAAGAGCGTGCTCTTGCCCGCGCCGTTGGGTCCCACGACCGCCAGCAGGGAGCCGGACGGCACTTCGAGGTGAACATCTTCGAGGGCGGCACGTGTCCCGTAGCCGGCCGAGACGTCTTCGAGCAGGACGTCGACGGAGGAGCTTTCGCTCGTTTTGAAGCTTTGGTCCGCCTGCCCGTTCGGCCCCGATTCCCGGTTCGTCATCGAAGCGCCTCCGCGATGTGGCTTACGTCCCAACGGACGATGCCTTCGTATGTGTCGGCCGGCGAGTCGCCGAGAGTGTCCGTGTAGAGATCGCTGACCACCTTCGCTCCCGCCTCCGAGGCGATCGTTCGGGCCAGCTCCGGGTTGAACTGAGCCTCGCTGAAGATGGCGTGGACGCCGTTCGACCGGATCGAATCGATCAATCTCTGGACTTCCTGAACGCTTGGGTCTTGCCCAGGCGCGGCCACCACATTGCCCACAATGGTGAGTCCGTAGGCTCGACTGAAGTAGGGCAACGCGTCGTGATATGAGACTATCCGGCGGTTACCGGTGGGCAACGCTGCGAGCTGGTCTCGAGCCCAGGCGTCGAGCGCCGCCAGCCGCGCCCGGTAGGCATCGTGCCCGGCTCGATAGGCCGGGGCGTTTGCCGGGTCGGCCGTGGCGAGGCTCGCCTCGATCCTATCTACGTACAACTCGGCATTGGCCACGTCCAGCCACAGGTGCGGGTTGGTCTGGCCATCTGCGACGATATAGTCGGCGCCAGGAAGGTGCTCGGCGAGTTGCACGATCGGCCCATCGGTCCCCACGTCGGCGGCCAGCTGAGTCAGCCAGTCGTCCAGGCCTAGGCCGTTACCGAACACCAGCCGAGCACTGGAGAGCGCCCACGCTTCCGACGGTCGCGGATCGAAGGTATGAACTTCGCCGCCCTTGGGCACGAGGCTCAGGACGGAGACATGCTCGCCGCCCACCTGCCGGACCATGTCCGCGAGAAGGGTTGTAGTGGTGACGACGGTCAGCGCGCCGGGCATCGGCGTTGGCCCCGCGTAGGTGTCCGGGGTCCGGGCGCAGCCACTCGCGACGGCCATTGCGGCCGCGATGAGGATGACCGCGAGCACCCGCAGCCGCCTCGCCGGCCTCGCCGCCCCGCTCATCGGTCAGCCTCCGCCCCGGCGCATCGCGGGCACGTCCCGAACAGTTCCAGGCGGTGGGCCTCGATCCGATATCCGCTGCGGCGGCCGATCCGCTCGATCAGGGCCGGCAGTTCGCCGTCCGCCACGTCCTCACTTCGCCCGCAACTCGAGCAGATGAGGTGGTGGTGGTGCTCGTCCGGGTCGCACAAGACGTACGCATGTGAGCCGCTCGGCAGATCCAGCCGCTCCACGACACGTAGCGTGGTGAGCAGGTCCAGGGCGCGGAAGACCGTGGCCCGGCCGATGGTGACCCGTTCCCGCCGGCCGCGGTCCAGCAGATGCGCGGCGGTGAAGTGGCCGTCAGCGGAGGCAACGAGTTCGGCCACCAGGCGCCTGTTCGGCGTGGCCTGGTAGCCTGCGCGTTCGAGCGCCTGAATAATGCGCTCCGTCTGGGTGGCGTTGATACCCGGTCTCATCAAGGGCCGAATGATACCAGGTCTCATTCGGTGCCGTCGAGTACCATATTCCGACGCCTCAGACGATTGGTGCGCTCGCGGGTGATACGGGGCAAGGGTGCCGCACACCGGCGATAGAGGAAGGCAGGAGTAGTGGCAGACGCAACTGAGGCCGTGGCGCCGTCCCGGCCATCACTCTGGCGACGGATGCGGG
>JANYJI010000089.1 GCA_025358525.1 Chloroflexota bacterium
CTCCAGCGAGAACATGGGTCAATACGATGAGGCGCTGCTGCGCCCGAGCGTCCAACGTGATCGTCTCCCTGGTCTTCATGGGATCGAGGGTGACAAAATCGCTGTCCGCTTATCTCGGACAGAATCGCTGTCCGTTCACAGGCCCCGGTGTCAGCGCTTGACACTGCCACGTCCGTGTCATAGCATCAACGAGCCTTTATATAAAAGCTCGTTTGTGCGGGGCGGAACGGCTGACTCAGCGAGAACGCGGCGTCCGGCACTGACGGCCCGCACCATGGACACGAGGCTGCACATCTTGCCCTCTCCCGCGCACATCCGCTCAACCGTCGCCGCGATTGTCGATCAGCCCGACGATCTGCGCGAGTTGCGCGTCTTCCACAAGGCACTGGCGGACGTGAACCGCCTCCGGATCGTCCGAAGGCTGGCTGAGGGCCCGGCCACCGTGGGCGAGTTGATCGACACCGTCGGGCTGAGCCAGCCGCTCGTCTCCTGGCACGTCAGTCGGCTCAGGGCGGCGGGCGTGGTCGAGACCAGACGCTCCGGCCGGGAAGTACTGTGCCAGCTCCGACCCAACGTGTTCAACGAGGTCGCCGAGCGCGAGCGCATTCTTCTGGGCATGAATCAACTTCCGGGCCAGCACATGGAGGCGCACTGATCGTGGGCGACCAGTCGTTCGTCTCCCAGGCGGCTCGAGCGCGCGTGCGTGCCGCTGTCGTGCCTATTGCTGTCGGCGCGGGCAAGCTCGGCTTCACGCCCAATTTGCTGACCGTCATAGGCTTCGTGATCTCCGGCGTCGCAGCCGCGACGGCCGCGGCGCAGCTGTGGCTTCCAGCCGCCGCCCTCGTCCTGTTCGGCGGCTCATTCGACATGCTGGACGGCGGCCTTGCCCGCGCTCAGAACCGGGTGACCCGCTTTGGGGCATTCCTCGACTCGACGCTCGACCGCTGGGGCGAGGGCGTCATCTATATCGGGATTGTCGCCGGCGCCTCGGCTGCCGGCTTCACCGTGGGCGCGGTCCTTGCGGCCGCCGCGGCCGTATCCAGCTTCCAGGTCAGCTACACCCGGGCTAAGGCCGAGAGCCTGAAGCTGCACGGCGAGGTGGGCATTGCCCCTCGCGCCGAGCGACTCGTCCTCCTGACCATCGGCCTCGTCCTGGCCGGCCTCGACGGAGGTCTCGCCTCGGGCGCGCGCGGTCAGCTGTGGCTGACGGCCGCCCTGGGCATCATCTTCGCCACGGCCAGTATCACCGCCGTCCAGAGAACCTGGCACGTTCGGACACAGCTTCGCAAAGAGGAGCAAGGAGAACAGTGAGCGAGAAGATCAGCAGCGGCGCCGCGAACACAACTGCGCCTGTCACCGGCAACGACCACACGCCCGCCCGGGGCAAGAAGATCCGGGTTGCCATCGTCGGCGTCGGCAACTGCGCCAGCAGCCTCGTCCAGGGCCGCTACTACTACGAGAACGCGGCCGAGGATGACTTCATCCCGGGCCTGATGCACGTCAACCTGGGCGGCTATCACGTCCGGGACATCGAGTTCGTGGCCGCCTTCGATATCGACAAGAACAAGGTCGGCAAGGACCTATCCGAGGCGATCTACACCAAGCCGAATAACACGATCGTCTTCCACAAGGTCCAGAACCTCGGCGTCAAGGTCGAGCGCGGCATGACCCACGACGGTCTGGGCAAGTACCTATCCCAGATCATCGAGAAGGCTCCCGGACCCACGGCCGATGTGGTCGGGATCCTCAAGGAGCGCAAGGTTGACGTCGTCGTCAGCTACCTGCCTGTCGGCTCAGAGGAAGCGACCAAGTGGTACGTGGAGCAGGCGCTCCAGGCCGGCGTCGCCTTCGTTAACTGCATCCCGGTCTTCATCGGTCGGGAACCATACTGGCAGCGCCGCTTCGCCGAGAAGGGCCTCCCGATCATCGGCGACGACATCAAGAGCCAGGTCGGCGCGACCATCACCCATCGCGTCATGACCCGCCTGTTCATGGATCGCGGCGTCCGCCTGGATCGAACCTACCAGCTCAACTTCGGCGGCAACACCGACTTCCTCAATATGCTCGAGCGCGAGCGCCTGGAGTCCAAGAAGATCTCCAAGACGAACGCGGTTACCTCGATGCTCGACTACGACATCGATCCGGACAATGTCCATGTCGGACCGTCGGACCACGTGCCGTGGCTGCTCGACCGCAAGTATTGCTACATCGTCATGGAGGGCACGACGTTCGGCGACGTGCCGCTCAAGTGCGAGCTCAAGCTCGAGGTCTGGGACAGCCCCAACAGCGCCGGCGTCGTTATCGACGCGATCCGCTGCTTGCGGCTGGGCCTCGACCGGGGCCTCAAAGGGACGCTGGTGGCCCCGTCCAGCTATTTCATGAAGAGCCCGCCAATGCAGATCCACGATGACATCGCGTTCAACCGACTCGAGGCCTTCATCCGCGGTGAGGACAACGAGACCCTCGTCGGCACGGAAACGTTGCCCAAGAAGGTCAAGAAGTCGGCCCCGTTCCACGGCGGCAAGGCGGCCGTCGAGGCCCAGTGAAGCAGGAACCACTCGCTGTCAGTTCGGAATCGGTGAGCGGCGGCGATCCCGTCGCCGCTCCCGGCGGGGCCGGCGGCGTTTCCTCGAGCAAGGCTGAGGCTCGCCCGTCGACCAAGAGGTTCGATGCGCCGCACCGCCTGGAGAAGGAGACCTTTTCTACTCACCTGGCGGGCGTGACGGCCGCAAGCTTCTGGAAGACCTCGTCGTGGATTGTGGGCCATCTGCCCGCCGGCCCCGTCTACCGACTTGGCGGCTGGCTGTCGATCATCGGCTATGCCACCAGTCCGCTTCGACGCCGCTGGCTGCGCGCCAATTTCGGGCACGTTCTTGGCGTCTCGCCCACGGACAAGGCGGCGAGTCGCATGGCCCGCGCGGCGTACCGCAACTACTCCCGCTACATCTTGGAGCTGATGCGGCTGCCGTGGCTCAAGAAGGACCAGGTCGACCATCTGCTCGAGGTTCGCAGCCTCGCCAAGTTCCACGAGATCTACCGCGAATCAAAGGGAATCGTCCTGGTTGCCGCGCACCTCGGAAACAACGAGGCGGCCGCGGCGGGCTTTGCCAAGCAAGGTCTCCTGATCAACGTCGTGGGCGACGACAGCTCATACCGCGAGCTGTACGAGCTGTTCGAGCGCCAGCGGGAAAGCTGGGGCGTGAAGATGATCTCCTGGCGCAACCTGCGCGGCGTTTACGGCGCACTCCGACGCCAGGAAGGGCTAGTTCTGCTGGTCGACTGGGGCTATCGAGTGGACGGCATCCCGGTCAAGATGTTCGACTCGTGGACGACTCTGCCCGCCGGTCCGGCGCTGCTGGCAGCGAAACACGGCTCCTCGATTGTGCCGTTCTCGGTCAATCGAATGCCGGACGGAACCTTCCAGGCAGAGGCCGGCGACCCGATCCTGGTCCCCTCCAACTCCCCAGCGGACGTCGCGATCGCGACCCAGAAGATCGCCACAGCTCTGGAGGGTCACATCGCGCCCGCACCGGAGCAGTGGTACATCTTCAAGCCGATCTGGCCGGAGACAGCGACTGAGCAGGAGGCCCTCGAGGCTCGGCACCGCGCCGCCATGGCCAACAACGCCGAGCCAGGTCGGCCTCGCTTAGGCGCCGCACCTGCTCAGCAAGCGGAGAAATGACCGACCGAGCGTCCCCCGCATCTGGCACCAAAACGGCTCCTCGACTCGGCCTGCGACGCAGGCTCGTCGAGGAGTTGATCGCGTTCGCCGCCATCGGCGGTCTCAAGCTGGTCCTGCATCTCCCCGAAAGGCCGCTGTGGCGGATCGCCGATCTGGCTGGCGCGATTTCGTATCGAGTCTCGGCCGTCCGCCGCGACCGCGCCCGCCGGAACCTCCGGCGCATCGTCGAGTGGATGGCTGCCCACGGCCAGGGAGATGAGACTTACCGCCGGGCCGCCTGGGACCCCAGGGCCCTCGAGGAAATCGTCCGCTCGGCCTTCCGCAACCACGCCCGCTACTACGTGGAGATGGCCCGAGCCCCCAGATGCAACACGCGCTGGGTCAGTCAGCGGATGGTCGTGGAGACGCCAGCTGAGGCTGAGGTGCTCATGGCGAAGCGCCGGGCCCTGATCCTGGTCGGCATGCACTTCGGCGCCATCGAGATGCCCGGCTTCTATGCCGTGAGCCGACTCGGCGAAATCGTGGCTCCGATGGAAACGGTCGCCAACGCCCGCATCCAGCGCTACATCTTCTCGACGCGGGCGACCATCGGCACCCGAATCGTGAGCCTGGAATTGGCCGGGCACGAGCTGCTCGCGGCGCTGCGGCGCAACGAGCCGGTGGGACTGGTGGCCGACCGTGACATCACCGGAGCCGGCATCGAGGTGGAGATGTTCGGCGGCAAGACCAGGATCCCGGCCGGGCCGGTTCTTCTCGCCGCCGAAACCGGCGCTCCGATATACGTGGCGACCGTGCGGCGGGCAGGTTCAGGTCGCTATCTTGGCAGGGTGTGGCCGCTGGCCACCCCTGATGGAGCCACCCGGCGGGAGCGAAGTCGTGCCATGGCACACGAGGAAGCGCGGGCATTTGAGCAGATGATCATCGACGCCCCCGAGCAGTGGCTGGCCCTATTCCACCCAATCTGGCCCGACCTGGAGCAGTCGGCCATGCAAGGTGGACGAGGCACGTGAGGCCGGACCCGATGCCGGGCGTGACGGCTTCCGACGAGCGGAGGCTCGGCCAGGCGGATATGCACATCCATTCGATGGCCTCGGACGGAACCGCATCGGCCTTCCGGATCCTTGACTACGTCGAGCGTCGCACGAACCTGGACGTCATCGCCATCGCCGACCACGAGAGGACCGAGGCGGCAGTGGAGTGTCAGCGCCTGGCTCGAGAGCGCGGCAGCCGCGTCGACGTGGTTGTCGGCGAGGAGGTCACCACTCGCAGCGGCCACCTCCTGGGCCTGTTCCTGGAAGCGCGGCTGAAGCGCAACCAACGTCTGGAGATCACGGTCGCCGAAATCCACGAGCAGGGCGGACTGGCAATCGTGCCTCACCCCTTCTCGACGTTCACAAAGGGAATGCGCAAGCACGCCATCATGCGCATCCACAACTCGCAGGACCCACTCCTCTACTGGGATGCGCTGGAGGGCTACAACCCGTCGACCGCCGGTCGCTACGGCCGCAACGCCACGATCCGTCTGGCCCACCAACTGAGTCTGCCGCTGGTGGGCAACAGCGACGGTCATACCCTCGACACGATCGGCGACGGCCGGACCCACTTCCCGGGCACCACGGCGGAGGACTACCGCAGGGCCATCGCCGAAGGCACGACCAGCGGCTCCTGCATCGATTGGGGCTTCCTACGCGAGGCTCGAATCTACGGCCGCCAGGTGCGCAAGCAGGCCCGCGACGTGACCCGCTGGGGGCGACGTCACATACTCCGCGACGGCACACCACGGGACCTTGGCGTGCCCTGGGAGCAGCTCGAACTACAGGCGGCCCGGGAGGCTGAGTACCTCGCAGGCCGTAGCCACTCCGACGACACGGCCGTTGCCGCGACGCGCTGCGGGCGAGAGGAGCCGTCGCCGTGAAGATCGGCCTGGTTACCCCCTACGTCTACCCGGTTCCGGGCGGGGTCAACGAGCACGTCCGCTTCCTCTACGAGAACCTGCGGATGCGCGGCCATGACGTCCGAATCCTGACCAGCAGCCACGGCCTGCAGCGCTCGTCCGAGGGCGACGTTATTCGCATCGGCAAGGGCTTCAGCGTCCCGAGCAACGGCTCGATGGGCACGATCACGCTCTCGCCGCGGTATGTCTCCCAGGTCCAGAAGGTTCTGGATCGGGAGCACTTCGATTTGCTCCATTTCCACGAGCCGTTCGTGCCGTTCCTGTCACTCGTGGTGCTGCGCCAGTCTGCGAGCGTCAACATCGCCACGTTCCACGCCTACGCCGGCTTCTCCCCGGCCATGGAGCTGGGCAAGCGGACGCTGTCGAACTACGCCGACCGGCTCCACGGCCGAATCGCCGTCAGCGCTGCGGCCCGGCATTTCGCTGACCGCTTCTTCCCAGGCGACTTCAAGGTCATCCCCAACGGCGTCGACGTCGGCCGATACCAACGTGCCGTGCCCATTGCCCGCTGGCAGGACGGGGGCCCCAACGTCCTGTTTGTCGGGCGCCTTGAGGACCGCAAGGGCCTTCCCCATCTCCTGAAGGCCTTCCGCCTGATACGCAAGAGCGGCGTCGAGTGCCGGCTCCTGGTCGTGGGCTCGGGTCCGCAGGAGCGCGAGGCACGCCGCTACGTCATGACCCGTGGTCTGCAGAACGTCGAGTTCCTGGGCCGGGTCAGCGATGCCGAAAAGGCCCAGCTCTTCAAGACCGCCGATGTGTTCGTCTCGCCGGCAACTGGACGTGAGTCGTTCGGAATCGTGCTGCTCGAGGCAATGGCGGCTGGAACGCCGATCGTCTGCAGCGACATCCACGGCTACAAGGGCGTGGTCCAGCGCGGCCGTCAGGCGTTGCTCGTTGAGCCACGCGACGCCAAGGGCCTCGCCGCCGCCATCTCGGAGCTGCTAGCCGATCCGGCGCTGAGAGCTCGGATGGGAGCGGCCGGCCAGGAACGGGCCGAGCAGTTCAGCTGGGAACGCGTTACGGCCAGGGTGGAGGCCTACTACGGCTTCGTCATCCGTCGACTGGCGGCTCAGGGGCAGCTGCCCAGCGGCTATTCGGCCGAAATCCCCGCGGCACCTCACACGGGACTGGATCGTTAGCCAACGCAATGTGCGCCGCTTCTGGCGCGCAGAGAGGCCGGTTGGAGCGGTCGCCACCCAGACCTCAGGAGACGTCAGTCCCTTTCGTCTGATCGGAATCCTTGCTGGACGCCGAACCTCCGCTCGACTTCGACTCGGCAGACCAGGAGCCCCGCCTGACCTCGGTGGACTCCACGCCCGGGTCGCCGACCGCGCCCAAGTCACCGGCCATGCCGGAGTTATCCGCCTCGCCCGAGCCCAGCAGCTTTGCTCGGCGCCAGCCGACCACGACGCGACGCTCCCAGGCCGCCCAGGCAACAACGCCCGCCACGAACAGGGTCACCAGCGTCAGGCTGACCGAACCCAGACCGATGAGTTTCACCGCCATCGAGACCTGCAGGTTCACCGAGAACTGGAACCCGAACAGCCACGTTGGAAGCGGGGCGTAGTAGACGCCCAGGATCTTGGACGGCAACCACAGGCCCGACAGGTCCGGGTATAGAGCCACGAAGACGACTGCGGCTGTGACACAGACGCCCAAGACGAAGCGGCGCGGGTTTCGGGCAGTCAGGGCAACGACGGACATCATGGCACCCAGCAGGCCGAGGAAGACGGCCAGCAGATCAGGCGGCAGCGCGGTGTGGAGCAGGACGTCGTTGGGGCCGCTCTGGCCCAGCCACCAGACGACGGCGAGGCCGACGGCGACGGGCGCAAGGAGCTGGAGGATCCAGTTGCGGTCCTCGACTCCCTCCTCCTGGCGACGCTCCAGGCGCCACAGCACCGCGGACAGCACGGCTAGCGCCACGATCACGACGACTGCGATCAGGAACATGCGCGAGGTGATGATGACGTCGCCGGTGCCGGTCCCGCAGACCGAGTTGCCGTAGGAGTCGCCGGTGCTCACCCGGGCCAGGCCGCAGAGCGCGGGCTTGAGTAGCCACATGACGCCGGGGAAGAGCAACGCCGCGGCCGCGGCCACTCTTGCCAGCAGCCACGTCCGGCGCGACGGCCCGTGCCACAGTTCGGCCAGGAAGTAGGCCAGGGCCATGAGGAAGAATGGCAAGGCCGTGTAGAAGTGGTACTGGAACGCGGCCCGGTCGATGCGGGACCAGGAGAGCCATTGCCAGAAGAAGGCCACGGCTATCAAGGTCAGGCCCAGGCTCCGCCGCTTGAAGGCCTGCCAGGTCACGAACGCGACGGCGAAGATCGCCATCCACCACAGAGCCGGATTACCGCCGTCGTGGATCCACGCGCCCATGCCGGTCACGTCTCCGCCGCTGTCGAACCAGACCGGCTTGAGGTCCATCGGCCAGGCCCACCACGGCGACGATGCGGCGTGCGAGGCGCGCAGGTTGTTGTGATAGTCGTACATACCATTGGTGCCGAAGGTCAGGTCCCAGAGCGTCTGCCCGGTATGACCCGCCGGCCAGGCGTTGTCACACACCGCAGCCTGCTGGTCGAAGTGCAGGCAGGCAATCACCGGCAGCGGACCCGTGGCACCGGTGCCGGCGTCGATTTGAGGTTGCCACGGCATCGCCCACGGTATGTACAAGAGGATGTACACGATGATCGGCAGGATTAGGAGGCACAGTCCCATCCAGGCGGCCGGAAGCCCGAAGCCCGAACCAAGCCTCAGCCAACCCTTGGGCGCGGGCGAGGGCGGACCGGCATAGGCGGCCGGGCTGTTCGGGCGAGGCTGAACCGCGAGCGGCCCAAAGCCAAACCGGCCAGCGACCCAGGAGCCCACAGCGGCCAGTATGCCGAGGCCGATCCCGCCGGCGCCGACCTCGAGCAGGAGGCCGCTCCCTCGCAGTAGGCCCAGCGTGCCGGCAAGTAGACCGACCACGACGGGCGCCCCGACCGCGAAGTACAGCTCTTCCCTGGCCCAGGCAACGGGCCTGTAGGCGTTGCCGGCGGCGGCCAGCGAGGTAATCGCCAGCATGATGATGAAGAAGGTGTAGTTGGGGGCGCCGTTCTGCAACGATCCTGGCGAGAACGCCAGTCCGACAGCCAGAAGAAGTCCGGCCAGGACGGCCGTGCAGACGCCGACGAAGACCTTGTCCGGCACCAGGCGCGCCTTGATCGCCGCCATCGTGCCGGCCGCGACGACGCCCAGCGCGGCCAGGAGGAGAAGCGCCGTCACGGTCGGATTGCCCGTGTCCGGTTGGTTCTTCATCTCTTGGATCGCCATCCAGCCCAGCCCGCCCGTCCCGGCGACGAGGCCCAGGATAGTGACGAGGCGCCCGAGCGCGGACCGCATCAGAATCAGGACGCCGATGCTGGCGATGGCATAGATGGCGACCCATTTCGCGGAGAGGGCCAGACCGAGGACTACACCGAGGGCCGGCATGCCGACCCAGAAGGCATAGCGGCGCTTCCCGCCGTCGAGCCACAGCAGGGCGAAGATCACGTAGGCCAGTAGCAGCAGACCGCCCACATAGGTGTCGTTCATGGCGATGCGCGATTGGGCAAAGAGCATCCCGTCCATCAGCGAGAACGCGGCCACAAGGAGGCCGACAGTGCGACGGCGGAACAGAATCCGAGCCAGCAGATACATGCACACGGCCATGAGCGTCCCGAAGAGGACTCCGAACAGCCGCCATGAGAACGCAAATTGCCCCACATCGACCGAGGCCATCGAGCCGTCTGGGGCGAAGGCCAGCAGCGTCTCATGGTTGGTATCCGGCATCTGGGGACTGGAGTCGAGGCCGATCGCCACCGGCTCGAAGGGCAGCTTGGCATCGGAGAAGACCGCATCCCCGTTCGTCTCGATCGCGTAGACGGTCCAGCCCTTGCCGTCCGGCGTGCGGCCGAGGGCGTGGGCGATCTTGGTGGCGTTGTCGAAGACGACTTTCGTGACCGGCCCCGGCATCTTGCTGATGCTGCCGTCCTTCGAGACGGTAGCGCCGTCGCCGGTCGAGATCTTCAGCAGCACGATCGAACCGCCGGCCGTGACGTAGGAGTCCTGGCTCTGGTTCGAGTTGATGGCTATCGATGTGGCGGGCGAGTCGGTGGCGATGGTGGAATTGATGACGACGTGGCGAGCGTCGAGCGACCCAACGCCGTCCCGGTAGGCCACCAGGACCTGCGGGTTTGAGCTCGAGACGGTGATGCCCGGCAGCGCGCCTGCCGTGATCTGATCACGCAGACTCGTTATCTGAGGCGACGAAAGCGACCCGAGTGGCAGCGCCACTTCGAGCCCACCGGAGGTGCTGAGCGCCATCTGGATCGGTCCTACATCAACGCCGACCAGGCTGGCGATGGCCTGCGCCTCGGCGCTCGAGTCGGTCACCTGGCTGAGGTCAGCCGTGACGGTAGTCGGGCCCGTGCCAAGCTTCGCGAAGTCTGCCGCGTCCGGGACGAGGCCGCGCCCGACGATCTTGCCGCCGCTAGTGGTCAGGTCGATCGAGACGATATTGCCGCTGGCGTCCGACGCGAGGATGTACGGCGGCACGCCGGTGTAGACGTGGGTGATCGACAGTCCGGTCGCGATGTCCAGCGCGACAGGCGGCTTCACGGCGGAGGTCGAGTTCTGCCTGACATCGTCGAGGGAGTTGGTGTCGAGGCGGTATATACGCCCGTCCGAAGTCCCGACGTAAAGAAGGCCGGACGGCCCTACTTGCGAGAAGGCGGACGCGCCGGCGATCGAATACGTGTAGTTCAGGGCCCTGGTCTGGAGGTCGTAGACCTTGACCTCTGAGCCAGTCGCGACGAAGAGACGGTCACCGAAACGGGTGTCGTAGTTGACGGTGGCATCGGGGTCCGTGGAGGGCGGACCAACCGGCGACGTGGCGGAGCGTGGCTGGACAACGACGTCCTTGACGACGACATTGAGCTGGCCCGTGGACGTGACCTTGTCGTCCGAGAAGAGGGTGATGCTGCCTGCGATGGCGTACTTGGCGAAGTGCGGGTGGGTCCACTCGTAGATGTAAGTGCCGTTGACGTCGTGGCGAATGCCGTACCGGAAGTCCTGCAGGAACTCCGTCGCGGTCCTGGCGTGATAGACCTCGTCGAAGTACATCT
Organism: Chloroflexota bacterium; assembly: GCA_025358525.1. Lineage (GTDB taxonomy): Bacteria > Chloroflexota > Limnocylindria > Limnocylindrales > CSP1-4 > Fen-1039. The sequence goes on from JANYJI010000089.1 coordinate 10,778, forward strand.
GAGTCGGTTCGCCAAGCCGATAAACCCGCATCGAGAGGACGGCCAGAATCAGGGCCACCACGACCCAGATGTCGAGCCTGTCGAGTCGGCCGCGAGGCTCGGCGTCCAAAGCGGCCGAGCGGTCGGGCTGAGAGGACGGCCGCGAGAGACGGTGCCACAGCGCCAAGACCCAGCGCGGGACGTAGCGGGATTCCGTAGCCGGGTTGGCGGCGGCGTAATAGGACTCGACGTCCTCGGCCCTGTGGTAATCGGCAATGGCCGCCTCGTCGGAGGCGAAATCGGCCCCTCCAAAGGCTGCGTCGGCCACGCCGGCCACGTCAGCGGTTGAGGACGCAGCCAGAAGCGGCGCGCCGACTGGCTCGTTCGAACTCCGCCCGGACCACCACGACGGAGGCCGCGGGTCCACGGCGGCATTGACGGTCTCGCGAGCCAGAGCCTGGACGGCCCGACCGCGGAGCTGCAGCAAAGCCCAGATCAGGACCAGGCCCGTGACGATGCCGGAGAGTGCGATCGGCCAGATGATGCCATCGAACCACGTGGCAGTCAGCAGCCCAGTCCCCCAATCGTTGAGCGTACCGGCCGGTTGTCCGTCGGTTACGGGAATGCCGTGGTACTGCACGAGAACGGCGAGCAGGTTGGCGGTATTGACGACTGCCAGCAGAACATAGACGACGCGCCAGCGCCAGGAAGCAGCGAGCAGGACGGCGCCGATCCCAAAGAACGGGAAGAGGTAGCGCTCGTGGACGCGCGTCGGGATCACAAAGAAGGCGATCGTCAGCACCGTCACAGCCACGAGCAACGAGCCCTGGTCGTCTCGCCAGGCTGCCCAGGCGCTGACCCCAACTAGGATCGCGATAAGGAAGGCGTCCCCCAGGATCGCGGCGCTCAAGCGACCTGTCAGGCTGAAGCCGATGACTGAGCAGATGGCCACGGCCACGGCCGCGACCGCGATGGCGCCGGCCAGGCCGTGCCACTCCGCCCGAGCCGCGCGCCGGACCACTTCGCCTCGGCCTATCGCCGCTTCATCAGCAGGGGGAACCTCGGCCGAACCTTCCGGGTCGGCTCCGGCCGAACCTTCCCGCTCGACCGCGGAGTCGCCGCCACTGTGCCACGCCATGTAAGCGGCGACGCCGAGAACGGCGGCCACAAGCAGCGCCACAACTGTGACCCCGAGCGGGAACGGACCAACGACGAACCCTGGCCCGCTTGCGCCGGACGCGGCGTCGGACCACGGGGCGTCATGGATCCAGCTCAGCGAACGGTCCATTGCCGCCCCGGTCGAGTCGCCGACAAGCGACCACGGGTTGTAGGCGTTGAGCGTCAGGTATGGATATTCGCCGAAGGCGTTGGCGAGGTGGCCCACGATCGAGTCGAAGACCATACTCGCGAAGGCGACAGCCGTACCGACGCCCATCAGCAGCGAGACCTGCGTGCGGAGCGCCGAGCCGGCGATCGGCAGGTAGCGCCGCCCCAACGCCACTACGCCAATCCCGGCGACCACTCCAACGCCCAGGGTCAGGATCCCTGGCCCCGATCCAATCCGGTGGAGGAGGCCGACAGGATCCAGGCCCGTGAAGGGCAGGCCCACAAGGGCGGCGGTGGCAAGCCCAGCGCCGAGTGAGCTGAGGACCCGCGCCGGTTCCGCCTCGCCGGTTTTGGGTGCCAGCGAGCGGCGGAGCACGACCACGCCGACGACGAAGCCGAGGATGCCGAGCTGGAGCTTGGTAAGGACGGCCAGGACGGCGAGCGCCGAGGCCATCTCGCGACGGTCCTTCTGCAACTCCCGTAAGCCCAGAAGAAGAAGGATCGAGCCGACCGCATCCGCCTGGCCCCAGATGGCGCTGTTGAACCAGGTGATCGGATTGAGGATCACGATAAGTGCGGCGATGAAGGCGCGGCGTCCTGAGACGCCGAGTTCCCGAGCCATCACCCAGACCACGCTGGCGAGCCCGAGATCGGCCAGTATCGGCACGAGCTTAACGCCCTCGCCAATGCTTCCACCGCTGACCAGACTCACCAGGCCCAGCAGGAGCAGGTAGACCGGTGGATAGTCGATAAAGCCAGCCCGGTCATAGAAGCCCATCGGGCCGTGCTGGGCGATGTCGTTGGCCCAGGCCTGGAAAGCCCCCAGGTCATTTGGGAAGCCCGACCCCGGCAATAGGACGTATGCGATGATGAGGCGGAGGATCAGACCCAGGGTCAGGAGAGCGACGATGGCGAGAATTGCTGTAACGGCACCACTCGTCCCCGCCGGCGAACGCCCCTGTGGGCTCTCCTCTCGCATGCTCGGGCCTGACAAATATGGCCTCCTGGGCGAGGGCTGAGGTGGAGCGGAGTATAACCCAGGCCGAAACCGACGACGCCGAGCCCGCGGCGGATAGCGACGCGGTCGGACCTCGCGGTTGGGACCGAAGGCGCCTCCTATGGGGCCTCGGCCTGGTGCTCCTGGCCCTAGCCGTCTACTACTTCAGCCTACCCAACCGCACCAATCCCTACCTGCACTTCGTGTTGCAGGCCCAGTCCTGGCTGAACGGCCAGACCTCGATCCCGACGCCCGGCTACCAGGACGTCATGCCGATCCTCGATTCGAACGGTCATCCGACCGAGCGCGGAATCATCCCCTTTCCGCCGCTGCCAGCGGCGGTCCTCCTGCCGTTCGTCGCCGTCTGGCATTTGGCCACCAACGAGCAACTGCTGGCGACGATCTTCGGAGCCATCGACGTTGGGATCGCTTACTGGATGCTCGGCTTCCTGCCGGTGCGCCAGGAGATCCGCCGTCTGACCGCTCTGTTCATGGGTCTGGGCACCGTAATGTGGTACACGTCCGTGATCGGGACGACCTGGTTCTGGGCCCATATCGTGGCCGTCGGCTGTCTCTTAATGTCCGTGGGCTTGGCCCTGTCCGTTGACCGGAAGGCAGCCGAGCCACGCCCGATTGGCGAGGCCGTCGCAGCCGTCCGCAGATTCGGCTGGCCGGGAGGCTGGCCGTCGGTGGCAGTGTTGTGCGCCCTTGGCGCGCTAGGTGAGTTGCTCTTCGTTCTGGCGGGCGCCGGGACGGCGACGGCGGCATTGGCCGGCGTTGGGGTTCTGCTGGCCGTCCTGACGGCCGTCTTCGCCGTCGCGGTGGCGGGCCGGCCCGGCGTCATGGCTCCCTTCCTGGTTGCGGTGGCGATCGTGGCCGTGATCCCCGCCATACTCACGGCCGGAGCCGAGTCGCCGACCTTGATCGCAGCGCTGGACGCCCTGCTCGCAGTCGCCATCGTCGGGCTGTGGTGGTTTGGTCGGAAGCGGGGTGGCCAGCTCGATCGAGCCCTGGGATCGCTGTGGCTCGCCCTCTCGACGCCCGAGTCGGTCCAGGTCGCGGCCGGGATCCTCTTCGGACTGGCCGTCACGGCTCGCCTGACCATCCTCTTCGGCTTTCCGTTCCTGATCCTCGTGGGCGGCGGCGGCACATGGCTGCGGCGGGCGATGCTGGCTGGCGCGGGCGCGGTCGTTCCGCTGCTGACGCTGCTGGTCATCACCTACGCCACCAGCGGCCACCTCTTTAACCCGGCCTACGACTACCTCTACCACGTGGAGTTGGGTTATACCGTCTTCAATTACCAGCCCGCATGGTCTATTACGGACGTCCGCTACATACCGCAGAACATCGGGATTATGCTGTTTGGGACGCCTCGGATCATGCCCGATTTCTCAAGCGTTTTCCCCGGCAACGGAGGCGACCCGCTCTGCGTTGCCACCTCGGCGCGCGGCCTCTTTGACAAGAGTTGCCCGCTGGCGATCCCCGAGGCCACCGGAACTAGCATTCTGCTAACGAGTCCGGCCTACCTAATGGGACTGCTGGCCTGGCGTCCGGCACGACACCTCACAATGGATCGGGCCACAGCAGGGGCGACGATCGCCGTGCTGGCCATCGCCACCGTCAACCTGATGCATTTCAGTCAGGGCTGGGTCCAGTTCGGCTACCGGTTCAGCAACGACTTCGCGCCGTTTGCACTCGTTCTTGTGGCCCTTGGAGCGAGCCGCATTGGCCGGCTCTGGCCGCTAGCGGTCCTGGTGGGCCTTTCGATAGTCGCCAACTTCTGGGGAACAATGTGGGGAACAATCCTTGGCTGGTAATCGCGTGAATAGCCTCAGACCCGCCCTCGGCCCCGGATTGCGGCGCCTCGCCGATTCGGCGCTCCAAGGAGCGGCGGCGGCACCCGCGGCAGCGGCAGCCCTTACGCTTCTGTTTGTCGTCCCAACCCTCGCGCCAGGCATCGGCAACTGGGACACGGCCGAGTTCCAGACCGTTGGCCCCGTCCTCGGAACAGCCCATCCCACCGGCTTCCCGGCCTACGTGATCCTGGGCTGGCTGGCCTCGATCGTGCTCCAGCCATTCGGCGACCCGGCTTTCCGAATGAACCTCCTCCAAGCGCT
>JANYJI010000095.1 GCA_025358525.1 Chloroflexota bacterium
TCGAGTGTCCACCCCGAGGCGCCGTTCGGCGGCTACAAGATGTCGGGCCTGGGCCGCGAGAACGGGATGCACGCTTTCGAGGCGTACACGCAAATCAAGAACGTCTACGTCGACCTGAGTTAGGTCGCGGGGCCGGGCCGACAGCGGACGGGGCGGACAGGCCGGACGGTGCACCCCGGGCAGACGGCGACCGAAGGACCTAGGCGCGGCTGCACCAGTCTCAGGGCTGGACGAGAACGGGATCGATCCTTCGGCCGACATGCGATCTGGCGACAGCCGAGTTGTACGACCCGACGACCGCCGAGTTTTTCCCGTCAGGCTCAATGCACGTGGCACGCCACGGGCACACAGCCACGCTCCTGTACGACGGCCGGGTGCTAATCGCCGGTGGGCGGAACCAGGACTCCGCCGAGGTTTACGACCCGGCGACCCGCCGGTTCACCCCAGCCTGGCATATGAGCTCGGTCCACAGACGATCCGACCCGCCAGTACATGGGACCCCCGCCCGTTGTTCCGGGCATCGTACGGGCGGTCGACGTGCCGGACGTGCCGGGCATAACGCGCGCTGATCACGTCGCGCACGAGAATGGCGCTGAGCCGGCCCAGCATGAGCCACTCTTCTCCACCGAAGGGCTCGTCCGCCAGTACGAAATGGCGAATGGAGGCCGCAGCCTGGGGACGTTGGCGGGCTTCGGTGCCGCCCTTCTGGCCGCCGGATCCGCCTTCGGCCATAACCTTGGACCACGCCTGGCGGACGCCAAGGCGGCCGTCGCGAGCGGCGGATTCGGCAAGACTCGGATCAGGGGCGGGCTCGTTGCTGTGCGAAACCTGGGCTCGCCCGACCTCGATCGGTACGGAAATAAGCGCGCCGCTAGGGGCCGACGCCGCAGGCGGGCAGGAGCCATGCTCCTCGGGGGCGCCCTGGGCGTCGTCCTGGTCGGGTTCACGCTGACTGCGGCCTTTCCGCCTGTGCCGAACGCGGTCGCCCTCTCGGGCAGCCCGAACACCTCGTCGAACTCCCTGATCGGCGTCGCGACCTCACAGCCGAGCCTGGCCTCGACCGTCGACCCGATAGCCAGCCCAACGGTCGATCCTTCGGCCGTGCTCGTGGGCGACGAATCCCTCGCCCCGAGCGCCACTCCCCCCCCGACGACCAAGCCCACCGTGGCTCCCACTCCCAGGCCCACCTTGGCCCGCACAGCGGTGCCCGCTCCGACGCCCAGTCCGTCCGCAGCTCCGCCGGCCGCCCCCACGGTCGACACTCAGGAGGCTGGGCCGCTCGCCGTGGGCACGGCCTACAATTTCTGGGTCTTCTACATTCCGGGTTCTAGCTGCACGTTGATCCGGACCTTGGACCCCGGGGGAAAACCCCTGCCGTCCACGCCATTCCTAATCCAGGGCGACGGCAAGAGCGGGCCGGTGCCGTGGGGCGCCCCTCCCGCCCAGGGCAGCCGGGCTAAGGCAGGTACGTACACGATCACGGCGACCTGCACAGCTCCTGGCGGCACCGCGAAGCTCTCTCCGCCTATCTCACGCGCTTGGACGTCGGCAGCGAGCCCAACTCCCGCCAATGCGACCACTCCGCCGCCCGGCGGACCTAACGGCTAGGGCCAGGGTCCCACACACTCCGAAACGAAGCCCTGCGCGAAGCCCCTCCCCCGCGAGGGGCTTCGCGATTCCGCGCGGTTGCCGCCAGTCGGGCTAGAGGGTCAGCCCTGCGCTTTCGGGAGTTCGGGCCCGCGGAGTGATCTGGTTCAGCCCGTTCCTGCGTATATACGACCAGAGGTGTCGCCGCCGAAGCGCGAGGTCGATGTGGCTACGCAACACAGGTCCCGCAGAGCACGAGCCATCGAAACGCAACGGATGGAGATGGCTCAGGGCGCCGAAGATTTGAGGCTGGCCGAAGAAGACGCGCTCGCCCCGATCGCTCTCGCCGCCCAGGGCGATCCGTTCGCGCGCCGGTTCACGTCCTCAATTCTCCGTCTCGAGGGCTGGTCCGTTCTCGACGCTGCCGAAGCAATCGTCGCTGTGGCCATGGCAGCCGGGCAGATCCGCGCCCGAAACGCGGGGCAACCGGTCATTGTGGCCTCGGGCCGTGCAGACGCCGATCGAAAGGTCCGCGCCCGCGCTCGAACCGCCTTTGCCCGCAAGCCGCTTACGGCAGACGGGCTTGCCGCCGGCGTAGGCGCCCTCGTCGACTGACGGGCGTCGGGCTAACACAGAACATTCCCGACCCCGGCCGCATCCTTCTCCACGGCCGGGGTCTTTCGCGTCCCAAACTCGGTCCCGACTCGTTGCCAAGTGACGTTCAAGTGGTCGACAGCTCTCGCGGCGGGCAGCCGGCGCGGCCCGGCCCTCGGACCCGTTACACTCCCGGGAGATGACGAGCCTCATCGGTCGGCGCCCCGTCGCCACTGAAACCTCCTTCTCCCTTCGTGCCTCGCTGGCTATCGCTGCGGGCAAGAGCGCCGCAATCGCCACCCGGCTGATCGGCCGCGGTGGCGGCACTGCGATCACGGGCATGGTTGCCCGCAATGTGGACCCGCGCATCCTGGACAAGCTGGTCCGGGTCCCGGGCGTGCCCGTCGTCGCAATCACCGGCAGCAACGGCAAGACCACGACCGCTCGATTCGCCGCAGCGCTGCTTCGCGGGGAGGGGATCACGGTCTGCCACAACTCGGCCGGCGCAAACTTGATCCAGGGGGTGACCAGCCTGGCGGTGAGCTACGCCACTCTGGGCGGCCGGCTTCCAGACGGCGTGCTCGTGGTCGAGGTGGACGAGGGTGCGCTGCCGCGTGTGGCCCTCGAGACGCTCCCTAGGGCGCTGCTCGTAACGGACCTCTTCCGCGATCAGCTGGACCGCTTCGGCGAGATCTACGCCGTTGCCGACGCCATCGAGTCTGTGGCGGTCGCGCTGCCCGCCGACTCGGTGCTGATCGTCAACGCGGATGATCCCATGGTCGCAACCCTGGCCGAGAAGCGGGAGGGAAGGCGCGTCACGTTTGGCCTGGCGATCAAGAATTCCACCGACCAGATCACTCGCGCCGCCGACACGATCCGCTGTCCGCGCTGCCGGGCAGACCTGAAATACCGCTACGTCTACCTGTCCCATATGGGCGATTACAGTTGCCCGGGGTGCGGTTTTGCCCGACCAAAGCTGGACGTGGCGGTGACGTCGCTGGAGGTCATGGGTCTCGACAAGACGCGCTGCGAAATGCAGACGCCTCAGGGCAAGCTGATCCTCGAGATACCCCAGTCGGGCGTGCACATCGCCTATGACGCGGCCGGGGCCGTGGCCATCCTTGTCGGGCTCGGCCTCTCGCTCGATCACGCGCCCGAGTCGCTGGCTGCCGTGGGGCCGGCCTTCGGCCGACTCGAGAAGATCGATGCCGACGGCAAGACAATCATCCTGGCTTTTGCCAAGAACCCGACGAGCTACAACACGACGCTGCGCGCGCTGGCGACCGAAGACGAGCCGAGGCAGCTCCTGATTGCTGCCTCGAACACTCTGGTCGATGGCGAGGACTTCGGCTGGCTGTGGGACGTCGACTTCGAAGCGATGGCGCTCAAGGTCGAGCGAGTGGTTGTCTCGGGCACGCGCGCGGACGAGCTGGCGAACCGGCTCCACTACGCCGGGGTGGCGACGAACAAGCTGACCGTGATCGAGGACCGGCCGGTTGCCCTGACCGAGGCGTTCGCGCTTCTACCTCCGGGGACACGCTTGGTGGTTCTCAGTGGGTATACGCCGCTGATCGAGCTTCGCAATGAGATGCGGCGGCGGGGCTGGACGGGGAGATACTGGGCCGTATGACCGAGCGCAAGAGCGGCAAGCCGGCGACGCCAGCCAAGCCCGCACCCAGTATGGCTGCGGCCCGGACGCTCCCGACCGACTACCAGACCGATCCGGCCGATCCGTTCCCGATTCCTAAACGAACTCCCAAGCCTGCCCGCAAGTCGGCCGCCGGTTCCGCCAAGTCGGCCGCAAAGGCCGAGTCGTCGACGGCCAAGTCGATCGCGCGTTTTGCCAGGTCGACTGCCCGCGTTCGCTCGGCCGAGCTTGAGCCCGTCGGTTCCCGCGAGTCGGCGCCCGTCCCTCCTCCGGCTCCGGTCATCCGTTCAGCCCGGTCGAGTCATTCGAGCGATCACAAACCGCTCCGCATCGCCCACCTGTACCCGTCCCTTCTGAACGTGGCCGGGGACGGCGGCAACCTAATCGCCATCCAGCGTCGGGCGCAGTGGCGGGGCATCCCAGTCGAGGTCGCGGCCGTCGAGAAGGGCCAGACGCCCGACTTCCGCAAGTTTGACGTCGTCCTGTTCCATGGCGGACAGGACGTAGAGATGGCCGTCGCCGCGGACGATTTCGCTCGTAAGGCCCCATCGCTGCGCACGGCCATCGAGGAGGGCGTTGTGGTCTTCGCCGTCTGCGCCGGACTGCAGTTGCTCGGCCATCGTTACGTCTCCAACGCGGGCGAGGAGATGCTCGGCGCGAGCATCCTGGACCTGGAGACGCATGGCGGGCCGCAGCGCTTCATGCAGCACGCCGCCTGTCAGGTCACGATCGACGGCGTCACCGAGATCGTAGTCGGCTTCGAGAACCACTCCGGGCTGACAACCCTTGGACCGGGCTGCGAGGCCTTTGGCCGCGTGCTTGCCGGGGCCGGCAATAACGGCCGCGACGGTCTGGAGGGGGCGCGGTTCCTGAACGTCTTCGCGACGTATCTGCACGGCCCGTGCCTGCCCAAGAACCCGTGGCTGACGGACCAGTTGATCCGGATCGCCGTCGGCCGGACCGAGGGCATCTCCCCGTCCAAGGTCGCCCTCGCGCCTCTCAACGACGATCTCGAGCGACGCGCCCACGAGGTAGCCCTCGCCAAGGCGAGGACGAACCGCGGCCGCCATACTGCCCTGGAGCCGGCCAAGCTGGTCCGCGGCCGGAGGATCGGCTAACCGGCGAGGGATCGGCCGGGGCCGGGCCACGGGCGTGGGGCGGGGCGGCGCGAAGGGCGTGGCGCGAGAGGCGTGGCGCGAGAGGCGTGGCGCGGGGCGGGGGCGGCGCGAATCTTTCCTAATGCACACCACGACGACATTGGGCAAGCGACCGCCACTGAATCGGGCCCTGTGCCCCTGAGTTGCGCCCTTTCTAGAGGAATAATTCGAACTGAGCGGGCGATTCCAGGCTGTCGCGCCCCCTTTTGGCGCGTGGTCGAGCCAAACATCCACGTGCGGCTGCGATCCGTTTCGACGTCCTGCTCAATGTCATCCTCATGTTCAATCGGCAAGACTTGGGCCGACCCAAGGCGCCACGAGCCGCGCCGCGCACGGGCCAGGCGCCGACTATGCGCTCTCCTCACGAGCCACGCCTCACGCACAGTGCCAGGCGAGCGGCGCGGGGCGCGGGCCGCGGGGCGCGACTCGCTCGCGGGCGCGACTCGCTCGTGGGCGCGAAGATTGAACGGTTGGCGCGGCCTAAGGCGTAGATCGAGTATCAGAGCCGCGAGGAGACCGATGATCGAGCTGGCCAGCGTGCAGCCGCGCGAGGATGACCGTGTCGTCGAGCTGCTGCTGGCCGGCGTCCCGGAAGCCCACCGGCTGGCCTCGTGGATCCTGCGCGACCCGGTCGGCGCCGAAGATGCCGTCCAGGAGGCGCTTCTCCGAGCCTGGAGCCGCCGGCGGACTATCCATTTCGAACTGGGCGAGCCGCACCGCTGGTTCATGCGGATCGTGGTCAACGTATGCCGGGACGAGCTTCGGCGGAGGCGACGCCAGCCCGTGACGACGATCGAACCGGCCGCAGAGCCGGGTTGGACTCCTGCCGCCACCGACGATTTGGGTCCCGCAATCGCCCGGCTCACCGACGATGAACAGATTGTGCTGGGCCTTCGGTTCGGGCGCGACCTGACCATTCCCCAGATCGCAGCCCAGACGGGACTCCCTGAAGGCACGATCAAGTCTCGACTTCACTACGCCCTGGCGCACATGCGGGCTGGGCTCGACGCCGAGCGGCGGGCCGAGGAGCAGAAACGATGAACGTCCCCGATCTCGAGGCGAGAATTCGCTCTTACTACAGGACTTGCGAGCCCAAGGACTCCACGCGGCTGATGCTGGCTTCGCGGGATCTTCTCGACGAAGCGCGACGACCACGCCCGAGGCGCCTGCTCTGGGGCAGCCTGCGACTCGCCGCGTCCCTGGCAGCTGCCGTCGTCCTGCTGGCGGTGCTGGTCTTACCGCGGTTTGGGGCGCCGGTCGGGCCGGGGGCCGGCTCGGGCTCGCCCGGACCCACGTTCAACCTGCCGGCCGCCCTGAACGCCCAGGTCGACGAGGCTGGGCTGATGCGCACGGGCGGGATATGGGCGGTTCAGGGCTCGTACTTCCTGACGTCCACGGACAACGGGGCGACCTGGCGAGCCGGATCATTCCCGAGTCCGGGCGGAGTGGTGGCCGTTGAGCAGGTCTTCGTTCTTGACCCGGACCACGCCTGGGCGATCACCTCGAACGGGATGAACGGGGGCCTGGCCACCCCGGCAGCCTCAGGGCATCTGTTCGTGGTCAATCGAACCAGCAACGGCGGCCGAACCTGGCAGTCGACGACCGTGTCCGGCGACTACCGCTGCGACTCGGCGACGCTCTCGTTCGTCGACGCAGGCCACGGATTCATCATGTGCTCCTACGGCTCGACGCCCGGGCCCAATGGACCCACAGCTCAATTCCACGCCGGGTCGAAGAAGGGTTCGGGCACAGTCATCCGGACGGACGACGGGGGCGCGAACTGGTCCGTCGCCGGCAGCGGCACCGGCCTAGGGTCGCAATTCACGGCCAGCGACGCGAATACGCTCTGGTCGGCCCCGGACTACACGTCGTCGACATACTCGGGCGTCGCCCTGGCGGTCAGTCGAGATGCCGGCCGGACCTGGTCGACGGTCGATCTGCCCGACCTGGCGTCCGTCCCCGCGGAGGCCAATGTCGGCGTTGCGGCCGGGCCGGTCTTCTGGGATGCGTCGGACGGAGCCATCGCAGTCGGTGTCTTCTTGAACGGGTCGGAAACGCCACCGGCAATCTGGTTCTACCGAACCTCCGACGCCGGTCGATCCTGGACCGTATTCAAGGAGCCGACCGAATGGTCGCCGACGTCGAACGAGCCCGGAGCCATCGTCGGCAGGCAATGGGCAACGATTGGAGGGAACAGAAACGGCTTCTTCGGCCTGGCCGTGAGCAGCGACTTTGGGGCGAGCTGGACAGCGGTGCCAGGATCTGGGATGCCCTCGAACCAGGCGTTCCTGGCGGTCAACCTGATAGACAACGACCAGGGTATCGCCACGGTCTTCGGGATCCAGGGCACTCGTGTGCTGATGCAGACCTCCGACGGCGGCCGGACCTGGCACCCGGCCAACTTCGGCGATGCCCGGGCCAAGTTGAACGCCAACTCGACGGACGTAAATGCCGTCAAGAATCTGGCGGTCAACTACACGACGATGGCCACCAAGGATCCGCCGACCGCCTGGAACATGCTCTCGTCGTACTCGCAGCGGGCGTTTGGGAGCGAATCGGCGTTCGGGGCCGCAATGGTCGTGCTTGGCCAACGAACCAACTACGCGCTGGCCATGGGCGAGATTACGAACAGTGCGGCCGCAATCAGTCAGCAGAAACTGGGCCCAGGCGTTTGGGCCGACCTGACCGCAGTCGCCGACCTGAGCCGGACGTATGCCGTCGCGGTGACCTTCCCGGGCTCCTCGGAGCCCCCGCAAACGCTCGTCGTCGCGCCGCTCGCGGCTACCGGAGACTGGCGCGTCTGGGTCGTGACGACGCCGTAGGTGGTGCCCTGCGGTACGCATCCGACCGGTCCAGCCGAAGGCGCGGTCGCCATGGTACGGTTCACCGCATGAATGCGACTGGAGCGACCATGTTGTGTCTCCCGGCGGCCCTGCCGCCCGGAGGAAGGGGTCCTTGGTCGCGCGCGATCTGAACTGACGATCGCATCAGCGGGACCTCGGTCGGTCCCGAGCCACAGCCAGTAGAGTTGCGGCCAGTCTGTCTCCGGAACGAGCGGTGGGTGTCCGCCGTCACTCGGGCCGCCCCCTCGGCCCTGCCCTCGGCCCCTGCGGGCCCCCACTCCCTTGTCCACTCCGGAGACTCTCATGACCAAGTCCTCGTTTGCCCCTCTCTTCCAGGCGACCTCGTCGGCTCTCCGCGCCGCGCCGGAGGCCGCTCTCGTCACGTTCCGAGCCCAGAGCCAGCAGAAGCTGGGCCTACGGAGCGAGGTGAAAGTTCGAACGTTCGACATCCACGTCGACGAACCGGCAACGCTCGGCGGGGTCGACTCGGCCCCGAACCCGGTCGAATACGCGCTCGCCGCCCTGGCGACATGCCAGGAGATCACCTACCGGCTACACGCCGACGCCCTGGGCATCCCGCTCGACGGGGTCGCCGTCACCGTCGAGGGAGACATCGACCTGCGCGGGTTCTTCGGCGTCGATCCGTCG
>JANYJI010000124.1 GCA_025358525.1 Chloroflexota bacterium
CATCTTCATCACCGCCACCGGCGATATCCACGTCATCCGGGCTGAGCATTTCAAGGTCATGCGCGACGGCGCGATCATGGCCAACTCGGGTCATTTCGACTGCGAAATTGACCTGCCCGCCCTGAACGAACTGGCGGGGGACAATGTCCGTGAGGTCCGCGAGAACGTCGTCGAGTACAAGATCGGCGACCGCCGGGTCCACGTCCTGGCCGAGGGCCGCCTGGTCAACTTGAGCGCGGCCGAGGGGCACCCGGCGGCTGTCATGGACATGAGCTTCGCCAATCAGGCTCTTAGCGCCGAGTACCTCCATGGCAAGTACAAAGGCCTGGCCAGTGGCGTTTACGACGTCCCGGAGGAGATCGACGTCGAGGTGGCTCGGCTCAAGCTTGCGGCCATCGGCATCGTTTTGGATCCGCTGACCCCCGAGCAGGCCGAATACCTGAGCTCATGGCAGCACGGCACCTGATCGTCGCTCGTCGCAGCCCCAACGAATGCGGCTCGGGCGGCCCACTGCTTCATTGCCGTCTGGCGCCGGACGCATGCTAACCTTCGGGCGGCGACCTGATCGGCCCGCCTTCACCCGTCCGTCGAGACGGGCCTTGGGAGAACGATGACCAGCATTCTTGACGATCCGGAGTACCTGTTCACGTCCGAGTCGGTGACCGAGGGCCACCCGGACAAGATGTGCGACCAGATCTCAGACGCGATTCTGGACGCCATTCTGGCCGAGGACCCGTACGCGCGAGTTGCCTGCGAGACGGCCACCACGACGGGCCTGGTCCTGGTTTTGGGTGAGGTCACCACCTCAACCTACGTGGATTTCCAGGCAGTCGTGCGAGACACGGTCAAGGCGATCGGCTACACCAATGCCGATTACGGCTTCGATTACCTTACCTGCGGCACGCTTGTGTCCGTCAAGGAGCAGTCACCCGACATCGCCCAGGGTGTGGACGACGCGTTCGAGACGCGCGGCAAGAAGACCGAGCTCGGAGCCGGGGACCAGGGCATGATGGTCGGCTTCGCCTGTCGCGAGACGCCGGAGCTGATGCCGCTGCCGATTGCCCTGGCCCACCGCCTGGCTCGCCGCCTGGCCGAAGTCCGCAAGAGCGGGCAGCTGCCGTACCTCCGCCCAGACGGCAAGACGCAGGTCACAGTCGAGTACGACCACGGCGTCCCGAAGCGAGTCGTCAACGTCGTCGTGGCCGCCCAGCACGACCCGGACGTGGCCATCGAGAAGCTCCGCTCCGACATCACCGAGTTGGTGATCAGGCCGATCATCCCGGCCGAGTTGCGTGTCAAGGACCCGGTTACGCACGTGAACGCCACCGGTCGCTTCGTGATCGGCGGACCCATGGGCGATGCCGGCTTGACCGGGCGCAAGATCATCGTCGACACCTACGGTGGCATGGCTCGCCACGGTGGCGGCGCATTCTCCGGCAAGGATCCGACGAAGGTCGACCGCTCGGCCGCCTATGCGGCCCGCTGGATTGCCAAGAACGTGGTTGCTGCCGGCCTGGCCAATCGCTTTGAGATCGAGCTTGCCTACAGCATCGGCGTCGCCCAACCGGTCTCAATCTCCATCGAGACGTACGGCACTGAGAAGGTCTCCGACGAGAAGCTCATGGCCGCTATCAAGAAGCACTTCGACCTGCGCCCGTCGCGGATCATCGAGGCTCTTGACCTGCGCCGGCCGATCTACCAGCCGACGGCCGCCTACGGGCACTTCGGCCGCACGGACCACGACTTCCCATGGGAGCGGCTGAACAAGGCGGCCCTACTCGCGGACGAGTGCGGTGTGGCCATGCCGGACGCGGCCGGACGCTAGGCGGCAGTGTACGCAGTCATTCTTGCCGGCGGTGGAGGGACCAGGCTCTGGCCGCTGAGCCGGCCTGAATGCCCCAAGCCGTTTTTGCACCTTCTTGGTGACGAGACGCTTATCCAGCGGACGGTGGCGCGGCTGGCGCCGCTCGTGGAGCCGCAGGACGTGTACGTGGTCGTGGAGCGAGGGCACCGCGGCCTCGTGGCGGAGCAGCTGCCGGCGATTCCCTCGGCCAACGTCATCGGCGAGCCGATCGGCCGCAACACGGCCGCGGCAGTGGCGCTGGCCGCGGAGGTCATAGGCCGGCCCGCCGACGAGGTCATGCTCGTGCTGCCGGCCGATGCCCACATCGCCGACGAGGCCGGGTTCAGGGCCGCGCTGGCCGCCGCCGCCGAGGTCGCCCGAGACGGCTCATTGGTAACGCTCGGCGTCAGTCCAGACAGCCCGGAGACTGGCTACGGCTACGTGCTCTCGAAACCGCCGGCCCGAGAGGTCCTGGGCCATCCGGTCTTCTCGGTTGAGCGTTTCGTTGAGAAGCCCACGAAGGAACGGGCGGTCGAGCTGGTGGCCACCGGCCTGGCCTCGTGGAACGCGGGCATCTTCGCCTGGACGAGAGCGACCATCCGCGATCGCCTGGCGCGTCACGCCCCGGACATCCTGGGACCACTGCGCGCGATCTGCGAGAGCGGCAGCCCCGCCGATCTCGCAGCCGCCTACGCGGCCATCCGCGCCACCTCCATCGACTACGCGGTCATGGAGCCAGCCTCAATCGAGGGCGCGGTTGCTGTAGTTCCCATGGCCGTTGGCTGGAGCGATCTTGGCAGTTGGGCCGCCCTGCGGGATGTCTGGCAGGCACGGTCCGACATTCAGCCGGACGGCACTACTATCGGCTTGGGCAATCGCCGCGACATGGGCTCAACCGACACGTTGGTTATCGGTGGCGACCGTTTGATAGTCACAATCGGACTCAGCAACATGATCGTCGTGGACACCCCTGACGCCCTGCTGGTTTGCTCGGCCGATCGCTCTCAGGACGTTCGCAAGATGGCCGCGGAGCTGGTGAAACCAGGCCGGACTCCGGCAGTCAAGGAGGAGGAGAAGCTTGAGCGGCAGGCAGATCGCAGTGGGTAGCCCGCAGCCCTCGAAGGCCACGCCCGCGGCTGACCCCGGGCTGGCGTCGGACTTCACGCGGATCGTCTTTGGCACTGATGGCTGGCGCGCCCGTGTCGGCGATGACTACACGTTCAGAAACGTGCGGCGGTGCGCCCAGGCCGTAGCCGAGTACGTCGTGGATCGCGGTGAGCAGGCCCGCGGCATCGTCTTTGCCTACGACCGCCGCTTCGCCAGTGAGCACTTCGCCGCCGCAGCTGCCGAGGTCGTGCTGGGCCACGGCATCCCCGTCGCCTTCGCCGCTCAGGCCCTGCCCACCCAGATGGCGTCGTTCGAAGTCGTTCAACGTAAGGCGGCGGCCGCCATCGTCATCACCGCCAGCCACAATCCATGGACCGACAACGGCTTCAAGGTCAAGTCGCCCACGGGCGCCGCGGCTGGACCGGAGATGCTCGCTGACATCGAGAAGCGCATCGCCGCCGGAGCGGGCAAGGAAACGGCCCACCGGCCGTTCGCAGATGCCGAGGCAGCAGGCCTCGTCGAGCGCTACGACTCCTTCGATGCGTATCGAGAGTTCCTGAGGCCCAATCTAGACCTGGACCGCCTCCGCGCCGCCGACGTGGACTTGCTTGTGGATCCGCTCTTCGGGTCGGGTTCAACGTGGCTACCTCGGCTCCTCGCGGGGGGTCGAATCCGCGTGCGTGAGATCCACTCGGAGCGCAACCCCTACTTCGGCGGCGTCAACCCCGAGCCCATCCCACCGAACGTGGACGATGCCCTGGCCATGATTGCCGGCGGCCACTACGACCTGGGTCTACTCCTCGATGGAGATGCGGATCGGGCCGGCGCCGCAGATGAGCGTGGCACGTTCATTACCACTCTCCAGATGTACGCCCTGCTCATGTACTACCTCATCGAGCATCGAGGCCTGCGGGCCCCGGTCGTGAAGACAGTCAATGAGACCTCCATGGCCGAACGTCTGGGCGAGCGCTACGGCGTGGCCGTCTACGAAGTCCCAGTGGGCTTCAAGTACGTGGGACCCAAGATGATCGAGACCGGGGCGATGATGGGCGGTGAGGAGTCGGGCGGTTTCGGCTTCGGCATGCACCTGCCCGAACGCGATGGCATCTTCGCCGACCTGCTCCTGCTCGACCTCTTCTTGCGTGAGAAGGAGGCGGGGCGGTGGCCCGTGTCGAAGGCGATCGCGCATCTCCACGAGATCGCCGGGCCCTCCAGCTACCGGCGACTGGACGTCCATTTCGATCGGACGGTCTATCCGGCCCTGATGGCGAGACTTCTGATCGAGCTTCCGCAGAAGGCCCCGACCGCGCTGGCCGGCAGCCCGGTCGTCCGCACTCAGACTCTATCGACCAACGACGGCTTCAAGTTCTTCGCCGACGATGGGTCGTGGCTATTGGTCCGCTTCAGCGGCACCGAGCCTCTCGTTCGCGTGTACACCGAAGCTGTTTCGGCCGCCGCCGTCGACTCGAACCTGGCAGCGGGAGAAGCTATCGTCCGCGGTTCCTGAGCCAGTCGGGCGTGCCGGACCGGCCGGAGGCCAACCGGCAAAGGCACTCCGCAGGTTGTCCACCACCGACTTCGGAACTGGCGGGCCGTTCTTGGCTCGCAGCTGTACAGTGAGGGCCTAGCTGCCCGCCTAGCCACCCCGTGGCCGGGCAGTAAGCTCTTCGGGGCAATGCAGGGCGACGGAGGGATATCAGCGATGCACAGCTCACTCATCGGGAAGGTCGAGAAGGCCAACCGCTACGCCCGCGAGCTTGATCGAATCGCATTCGAGGAGCTCGCGGTCACATTTAAGGGCGACAACGACACGCACACGGTTCGACTCGACGGCGGAGCATGGCACTGCACTTGCCACTTCTTCGAGAGTTGGGGGTCTTGCGTGCACGTCCTTGCCCTGCAGAAGATACTGGGCGTGATGCTGCCCGAGGCGGCGCAGGAATCCATCTTCACGGCTCAGCCGGCTGTTCCCGCCTGAGACTGACAAGGGGGTAACGTGAATCACCAAACAAAGCCTGCGAGTCCCCGGAGAATCCGAGCCACCGCGATCATCGCTGCAGCGACGGCTCTCGTGCTCGCCGCAACGGCCTGCGCCAGCGCCGTGCCATCGACGATCTACGTCTACACCACCCCCACTCCGCCCCCCACCGGTACGCCGACGCCGGTGGCGACCGCCACTCCCACTCTGACGCCGGTTCCGACCGACACCCCGGTCGGCGGATCGCCATCTCCGTCGGTGTCAGCCTCGGCCAGCGCTAGTCCGTCGGCGGGTCCCACGGGCGTTGCGGGCGGCTGTTCCGGATCCGTTGACAACCAGGCCTTCTTCGTCCAGGCGGCGAAGGCGCTGACGTTCCCGATCTACTGCGCGGCCATGCCCAGTGGCTGGTACTTTGACGGCGCGACCTACCAGCTGCCCAGCGGCGGCTGGCTCAGGGTCGCGTACAAGGGGCCTAACGGGGCTCACGTCGTCCTCCAGGAAGGTGCCTACTGCACGACCGGCGCAAGCGCCTGCTCGCCCCACGACAGCGTCATTGGGTCGGCCAAGTTTGGCGATCTCAACGGCTCGCTCGACTCGCTCGGTCCGAGCCTGGGCTTCGCAATCTACGTCAACCCTGGCACAACCCGCGCCTACACGGCCACGGCCACTGGTGTCAGCCAGGCGGCGTTCGTTAGCATCGCCGCGGGCGTGTTGAAGGTTCCCAAGGCGTAGTCCGCTCTCCCCAAAGCATCTTTCCCTCACGGAGGAGGGCTGGACGCTGGCAAAGCGCGTCCGCACCGATTTCGCTTTGCCGCCTGCTGCGTGCCGCGCCGGTCCGCTACTCGGCTGAGGGCGCTTCGCCTTCAGTGGGGGCCGGCGGCGCCGTAGAGGTGGCGAGGGATTCGCGGCGGTGCTCCAGGTTGGGCTGGCCCTCCGATTCCTCCACCGCCTCTACCTCCTCGTCGTGACCGGCTTGGGGTAGCTGGGGGACTCGCATGGGCCGGCCTTCGCGCTCCTCGACGCGCCGCGCCGCGCGCAGGGCCACGGAGCCAGGGTCGCGGTTGCGGCCCAGGTAGTAGAAGAAGAAGGAGCCGATGACCGCGGCGACTGGAATGCCGAAGACGGCGCCGGGGATGCCCGCGAGCTTGGATCCGACCATTACGGAGCCGAGCACGACCACGGGATGGAGGCCGACAGCCTCGGCCATCAGCCGTGGCTGGATGATGTTCATCAACACGAACCAGCCGATGATCATGAGGATGAGGACCGGCAGAACCGCATCGGGCTTGAAGAAGATGGCGACGAGGACGGGCGGCACCCACGAGATGAACGGCCCGAAGAACGGGATCGCCTGCAGGATGCCCGACGAGGCGGTCGTGACCGGCATGTACGGCAGGCCGAGGAGCAGGCTGGCGGCCATCGAGATGGCAGCGTAGATCAGGCCAGTGATCGCCTGGCCGCGAAGGAAGCCGCCGAATGATCGGGCCACGCTGGATTCGAGCAGTCGAGCTTCCTCGCTATAGGAGGGTGGGACGAGTCGGAAGAGGAAGCGGACGATTCGATTCCGGTCGACGGCCATGTACAGCGACAGGAAGAAGACGAAGAGCAGGTTGCCGAATATGCCCAGGCTGGCGACCGCGACATCGCCCAGCGGCTTGGCCAGTTCGCCCGCCCCGTTCTTGAGGCTGGCCAGCAGGAGGTTGACCTGGCCGTGGAGACTGATCTGGCGGCCGCCAAGTGAGTTGAGGCGGTCCTGCCAGGGCTGGAGAATCTCCTGCAGCCGCTGGTCGGACGGCCAGTTGCTGACCAGGTTGTTGATTGACGAATAGAGCTGCTGAGCCACCAGCAGGACGGCGACGAACAGCAAGACGATCAGCAGGGCGTAGACCAAGATGACCGCCAGCGCTCGCGGCAGACGCGGGAGGAGGTGGGTCAGGGCGCCCGCCAGTGGGCTCAGGATGAAGGCCAGCAACCAGGCCAGAAAAAAGACCATGATCACGTCGCCGAAGTACATGAACCACTTGGAGACGTAGTCGACGACGACGAAGGCGAAGGTCAGCGTCGCCACGATCAGCAACGCCGTCAGCCAGCGCTGCTGGCGAGGGTTCAAATTGAATGTCGTGCTGGCGGGTTGGTCGCTCATCGTCCCGCGATCCTCAGCTAGGGCCGGTCCCAAGGAATGGTACGCCGGTCGGCTAGCGTAGCCCCATCCGTTCGCGAACCTCGGCCATTGTGGCTTCGGCTATCGGCCGAATCCGCTCGGCTCCCTCGTCCAGGATGCGATGGAGCCGGACCGGATCGGCGATCAGCTCTCGATAGGCCTCACGAGCCGGGGCGTAGTGGTCGATGATCCGCTGCGCGAGAAGTTTCTTGGTGTCGACGCAGCCTGTCCGAGCAGTTCGCTCGCCGTCCCAGATTTCCTCGTAGTCGTCTCCGAAGTGGCGGTGCATCTGGCAGACGTTGCAGACCTCCGGCCGGCCCGGATCGGAGCGGAGGATTCGCTGCGTGTCGGTGACCATCGACATGATCTGCTTTCGGATCACGTCGGGCTCGGCCAGGATATCGATGGTGTTGCCGACGGACTTGCTCATCTTCCTGACGCCGTCGGTGCCAAGCACTACCGGAGCCTCGGTGTAGACGGCGTGCGGCTCGGGGAACGTCTCGCCGTAGCGGGCGTTGAAAGCGCGCACGATTTCGCGGCTCAGCTCCAGGTGCGGGGCCTGGTCCTTGCCGATAGGCACGAGCGATGCCTTGTAGATGACGATGTCCGCGGCTTGCAGAACGGGGTAGGTGAGGAGGCCGTGGTTGACGTCCTCTGGCTGGGTCTGCCGCTTCTCCTTGTAGGTCGGCGTGCGTTGCAGCCAGCCGACCGGCGTCACGGTGTTCAGGAGCCAGCACAGCTCCGTCACCTCGGGCCGGTGCGACTGCACGAAGAGCATGCACTTATCTGGATCGAGGCCCAGGGCGATCAGCGAGGCGGCCATCTCCAGCGTCTGGCGGCGTAGCCGATCCGGATCGTGGACGCTCGTCAGGGCGTGGTAATCGACGATGCAGTAGATCGTCTCGAAGCCTTCGGCGGCGCCACGGTTCTGGAGCGCGACGTAGTTCCGGATCGCGCCGAGGTCGTTGCCCAGATGCGTGACGCCGCTGGGCTGGATGCCGCTGAAGGCACGCGGCTGGGCGGGCAGGCTTGAGGCGCGCGTGGCGGGCTTGGGGGCGGCGTCTATCGTCATGACATCGAGTTTAGCTGACTGAGAGGATCGTCTGGGGGACCGCGGTCATGACCACGATAGGCGGCACCTCGGGTACCATTCCTGGACGACGTACCGCCCGTTCGTCGATCGCCGGCTGCGATGCCATCTCGGTCTCGCTGGCCCCAGCCCCCAGTGCCGATGCCCACCGAGCAACGACCCATCCGCGTCGCGATCCTCGGCGTGGGCACGGTCGGCGCGGAGGTGGCTCGTGGCTTCCTTCGCAACCCAGACCGGCGCATCGGCCCAGCGTGCGGCCGCATGCTCGAACTCGTCGCCATCGCGGACATTAACGTCGAGGGCGCTGTCGACCGTGGCATGCCACGCGAACTCATCGTGCCCGACGCCGCTTCCGTAATCGGCCGTGACGATGTCGACGTGGTCGTGGAACTGCTGGGCGGCAACGAGCCCGCCCGGACCTTCATCGCGGCCGCACTGAACGCGGGCAAACCCGTGGTCACGGCCAACAAGTCGGTGCTGGCCCATTTCGGGTCCGAGCTGGAAGCGATTGCCCGGTCGAAGAACGTGGCCCTGCGCTTTGAGGCGGCCGTGTGTGGTGGAACCCCCGTCCTCGACACCATCGCCCGCGGCCTGGCCGCCAACCACATCCGCCGGGTGCGGGGCATCGTCAACGGCAGCACCAACTTCATCCTGACCGAGATGATGCAGGCTAAGCGCACCTACGCGGAAGTCCTTGCCGCCGCCCAAGCCCAGGGCTACGCCGAGCGGGATCCGAGCGCCGACGTCGAGGGTCACGACGCCGCCAACAAGTTGGCCATCCTGACCCGCCTCGCCTTTGGAGCGTGGCCAGAAGTCGGTTCCATCATCGCCAGCCCGCCGTCCCTCCGAGGCGATGGCGAGCCAGGCATCACGGGCATCTCCGCCGCCGACATCGCCGGTGCCGTGGCCCTGAACCTCGCCATTCGCCTGGTGGCCACTGCCAGCACCCCGGGCACGGCCGAGCCGCAGTTTGGCCTGGCCGGTTCGGTCGTGGCCTCGGCCGTGCCGCTGGGGACACCGCTCGGCAGAACCGACGGCGTCCTCAACCGCCTCGAGGTCGACGCCGACCCGGTCGGTCGGGTCAGCTTCGAAGGTCCGGGCGCGGGCGGTTCCGCCACCAGCAGCGCCGTCCTTGCGGACCTGCTCGAAGTCGTTCGCAGCGGCCTGAGCACGTGGGCCGATCTGCCGCCCGCAGCCCCGCAGCTAGTCACTCTCGCCGATGACCGCGCCACGGTGCGCCGACCGTGGTACGTCTGTCTTCCGGGCGTCCTTCTGGACGAGGTCCCGGGACGCCTCGCCGACGCAGTGGCCGGCCCGCCGCCGTCCAGCGTGCCGCGCCATCGAAGCCGAACCTGGGTCGCGGTCCAGACCCGGCCGATGCCACTCGCCGATGTCCGGGAGGCGATCGAGCCGCTCATCTCCGCCGATCGCGACGTGCCCATCTACCCGATACTGACCTCGTAGCCGGAGATCGCCAGAATGTCCGTATCACCCCCCAGCGGCCCGGTCATCGCTCGGTACCCGGCCCGGCCTCGCCTTGTGGAGCGCTATCGCGAGTTCCTGCCCATCACCGACGCCACGCCTGTCATCACCCTTGGCGAGGGGAGTACGCCCCTGGTTCGCCTGGACCGCATCGGGGCGCGGATCGGCCTGCCCAACCTGTACGCGAAGTACGAGGGCATGAACCCGACCGGCTCGTTTAAAGACCGGGGCATGGTGATGGCGATCTCCAAGGCGGTCGAGGATGGTGCCAGGGCGGTCATCTGCGCCTCTACCGGCAACACTTCAGCCTCGGCCGCCGCTTACGGGGCGGTTGCCGGGCTCGAAGTGATCGTCGTCCTGCCAAAGGGCAAGATCGCCCTTGGCAAGTTGATCCAGGCCATGATCGCCGGAGCCCGAGTCGTGGCCGTCGAGGGCAACTTCGACGAGGCGCTGCGCGTTGTTCGAGAGATGGCCGAACAGAAGGACCACCCGGTCACGCTGGTCAACTCGGTCAACCCGTACCGGATCGACGGCCAGATGACGGCCGCGTTCGAAGTGTGCGACGACCTGGGCCGTGCCCCGGACATCCTCGCCATCCCCGTGGGCAACGCCGGCAACATCACCGCCTACTGGGCCGGTTTCAACCGCTACCAGGCCGCGGGCCACATCGACGCGAAGCCGCGCATGTTCGGCTTCCAGGCGGCCGGCGCCGCGCCCATTGTGCTGGGCCACCCAATCGAGAAGCCCGAAACAATCGCCACTGCCATCCGCATCGGCAATCCGGCCTCGTGGCAGCAGGCGGTGGCCGCCCGCGACGAGTCCGGCGGGCTCATCGAGACGGTCACGGACGACGAGATCGTGGCCGCGTATAGCGAGTTGGCCACGAGCCAGGGGATCTTCTGCGAGCCTGCTTCGGCGGCGAGCGTGGCGGGTGTTTGCAAGCTGGCCGCGGCCGGCCGGATCGATCGCGACGCCACGATCGTGTGTGTCCTGACGGGCCATGGGCTCAAGGATCCGGAGACGGCACAGCGAACGGCCGGTGGCCCCGGCGTGATCATCGAGGCTGAGCCCACGACGGCCGGCGTCATGCGCGCCCTCGGCTGGTAGGCAGGCCCTGTCTGCTTGCGCCCAAATTCCGCCGCTCTGCGCTCAAGTCGCAAGCGACTAATACCCTGTCTCGGCAGCTTACCTGGGCTCTACCCGAGCGCCGCGCCCGGTTTCTGGTCATCTGCTAATGGGCGTAGCACGCGATGAGGTTTCACGCCGCGTCAGTCTGCGCAGGCGAGTCCAAGAGCGCCATTCCAAGCGTGGTGGCGGCCATTCAAACGCCATCCTGCATACTCGCGACGTCCCTGGGACCTCATCTTTCGGTCTCGTGCTACCGGGGTTAGCAGATGATCAATTCGTTGGCCCGGGCACCCCGGTCGACCTCACCGAAGTCCGCACAACACGGGGAGCGTTCGGCCTGGCTGGGAGCAAGTCAGACTGGCCCCTGTAGGCCCCGGCCGCCCGAACGACTGCCTGCTTGCGCCCGAGTTCCGTCGCTCCGCGCTTAAGTCGCAAGCGACTAATGCGCCGTCGCGTCGGCCTCGGTCGCGTCAGTCGGTCAAACGCGGTGGGGCCTGCAACCCCTCACGCCATCTCTTGCTTGATCAGTTTCATTAAATCGGCGTAGGTTTCGACGGCCCGGAACTGGGGGAATTGCCCTTTCACAGTCTCGGGCGCGTGGAACAGGATGCCTTCGTGGGCCTCGCTGAGCATGGCGATGTCGTTGAAGGAATCGCCCCCGGCGATGACGTGATAGTTCATCCGCTTGAACGCGGCCACGGCTTCGCGCTTCTGTTCGGGGATGCGCAATTGATAATCCACGATGTGGTCATTCTCGAGGATCAGCCGGTGACACAGGAGGGTTGGCCAATTGAGTTGGCGGAGCAGGGGAGCGGCGAACTGCTCGAACGTGTCGGAAAGGATTACGACCTGCACGAACGTACGCAGTTCATCCAGAAACTCCCTTGCGCCAGGCAGGGGCCGCAGCGTGCCGATGACATTCTGTATGTCTGGCAACTTCAATTTATGAAGGTCCAGGATGGCCAGGCGCCGGCGCATGAGTTTGTCGTAATCGGGCTCATCGCGCGTGGTGCAGCGCAGTTCCGGGATGCCGGTCTTTTCGGACACGGCGATCCATATTTCCGGCGTCAACACGCCTTCCATGTCCAGGGTGACAATGGATTGCTTCATGGACGCGAGTCGTCCTCGAACGTCGGGAGCTTGGGCTCGCCAACCACTGCCGCCCAGGGGGCGTAGAGCGTTTGGGCGTCCTCGGGCTCTAGCACGTCGGCCATGACTAGGGCCGCGACACAATCGGCGATGGGCGGAATCGCGCCCTGACGTGACTCCCGCTGCGAGGCCCAGTCGACAACCCGGTCCTGGGCCAGCCTGACCTGGTCGCGCCAGTCGCGATCCTCCCTCACCGCCTTGTCCAGGGCTTGGTGGGCCGCCTTGAGGTCCTCCCGATCGGTCTCCTTCCAGACCTTCACTAGCTTCGCCAGGTCGTCCATCGAAAGCCCGCGCAGGCGCTCGAACACATCCATCAGGAGCGGCGTGCTCGGCCCGAACAGGACATCATCGCCTTGGCCTTTCGCGGCCTCGATTTCGTCGGCCACGGCGTCCGTTTCGGCCGCGCCGCCCGTTTCGCCCTCGGCCTCCGTTTCGGCATCCTGGGCGCCCGTTTCGCCCTGGTCATCCGTTTCGGCCTGGGCTCCATCGTCGGAGCCCATGATTTCGAGCCACGGACCAGACAGCATGGCGTAGTCCGCGTCGTCGATGTCCTGGTCGAGCACGAACGCATCCACGGCGTCTCGGGCCGCTGCCGCAACTACCCGCAAGACCGAAGCTTCGTCGTCGTCGACCGGCTTCTGGGCGCGCAGCCATGCCGCCACGGAATCCTCCGCGCTGGCCAGCTCGTCAGCGTACTTTCCGGTCCGGTGGCGCCGCCGCAGGACGCGTTCTACGACGTCGCGCTCAGCGGCGTCGACTGCGTCCCAGGCGTCGGCCAGGTCGTCGGCGTCCTCTGGGGTAAGTTCCTCGAGCGCCTGGAGCACAATCGCAACGCTTTCGCCGTTCGGGCCATAGAGGTCCACCGGGTTTGCCTTTGTCAGTCCGAACTCCTCGGCCTGACGCTGCAATTCGGCCTCGAGATCGGCCTCGCGGCGGGCGAGGACTTCGGGATCGTCCGCCTCGTCTTCGCCCTCGAAGTCGTCGAATGCTTCGTCTGACTCCGCCGGATCGAGTGCCTCGGTGGGCTCGAACTCCTGGTCTGCGTCGTCCGTCGCATCCGATGTGGCCCAGGTCAGCGTGTTCGGCTTGGCCTCGTTGCGCAAACGATTGGCCTGCCCGCTGGGCCCCTTCTTGTTACGTCGGAACATCGACCCTCTCCAAACCCGAGCAATTGTCGGGGGTATTGGCTTACTTCTTTGTG
Source organism: Chloroflexota bacterium (assembly GCA_025358525.1). Classification (GTDB taxonomy): domain Bacteria; phylum Chloroflexota; class Limnocylindria; order Limnocylindrales; family CSP1-4; genus Fen-1039. Next base: position 13,140 of record JANYJI010000124.1, read on the forward strand.
TGCTTTGCGTCATTCGGCGTCGGCGCGACTTTCGTCGCTTTCGGCTCGGGTTCGGCTGACGCCTCGTCGACCGCTGACGCCTCGTCAATAGGCAGGGGCTCCGGCAGTTCGGGCGCGCCCATCAGGTTGTACCAGGGCGCATACAGCGTCTCTGCGTCGGCGGGATCCAGCAGGTCGCCGAGGACGAGCGCGGCCAATGCGTCGGCCAGGGCGGGCCCGGCCATCTTGCGGATGTTGCGCTGTCCGGTATCACCCAGGATGCCTGCCGCCTCGGCCAAGCCGCCGCTGTTGAGCCACGGCACCAGCTTCTCCTGGGCCGCGCGGACCTGCTCGTGACACTCGGAATTCTCGTCCGCGATCTCGCGGATGGCCTCGTGAGCGATCTTGAGTTCGTCGCGTGAGGTGTCCTGCCAGCCGCTCACCAGACGACCGATCTGCTCGGGGGTGAGGAGCCAGAGGCGGTTCAGGAAGTCGATGACGGAGCTCGAGTTAGGACCGAACTCGCCCTCGACGACCTCGTCGTCCCCCTCCTCGTCGAGTTCTTCCTCGACTTTGTCGTCCCCGCCGTCGACCTCAGCGGCTTCTGCCGCGGCATCCAGCTGGGCCATCGTCTCCGACCACGGCTCCAGCAATGCTTCGTAGGGCGTCTCTTCCAGCTTGCCCTCGAGGATCACGGCGGTGGCGGCGTCGAGCGCGGCCTCGGCGGCCTGGGCGCACAGCCGAGCCCAATCCGGCTCGGCACTTACGAAGTCCGGGAACGCGGCCGTGACCGACATCCATGTCGCCACGGCCTCGCGTGCCACCTGAAGGTGCCGGCCCAGCTCGAGGTCGTTCTCGGCCAGTTTGCGCGCCGCCTTCCGGGCTCGGTCTCGGTCGGACTTGGGGATGGCCAGCCAGGTTTCGGCGAGCGGCCTGGCCTCGGACGGAACCAGATCCTCGAGACGATCGAGGATCTCCAGGACGGCCGTGGCATTGGGGCCGTACAGCCAGAT
>JANYJI010000125.1 GCA_025358525.1 Chloroflexota bacterium
AGATGCGTCGCCTGGTCGCCACCCTCCGCGAGCAGCAAGCCGAAGCTGCCCGCCTCGACGCGCTAATACGTGAGAATCTCGCCAGCCTGGGCTATCCTCTGAGCAAGGAGGACGAGCCGTGATTCCCGAGATCGAGCAGCACCGGGATGAGCTAGCGGAGTTGTGCCGGCGACACTACGTCCGCAGGCTGGCGCTGTTCGGCTCAGCAACGGATGGGACATTCGATCCCGCGCGCAGCGACTTCGACTTCCTCGTCGATTTCGCGCCGCAGCCGACCGGCGGCCGGGCCGCTGCGTACTTTGGGTTGCTCGAGGATCTCGGTGCCCTGTTCGGCCGCTCCATCGACCTCGTGGAAACCTCGGCCATCAGGAACCCGTACTTCCGCGCGGCCGTGAACGAGACCCAGGTCTTGCTCTATGCGGCATGACCCCAGGATGTACCTGTACGACATCCGGCAGGCCGCAGACTTCATCCTGCAGTTCACGTCCGGGCGCACGTTCCAGAACTACGCGGACGATCCGATGCTCCGGTCGGCGGTCGAGCGACAGTTCGAAATCATCGGCGAGGCGCTGAGCCAGCTTTCGCGGCTGGATTCTGGCCTGGCGGAGCACATTCACGACAGGGCTCAAATCATCGGCTTCCGCAACGCGCTCATCCACGGATACTCCGAGGTCGATGACGAAACCGTTTGGGACGTTGTCGAAACCAAGCTGCCGGTCCCGGTTCGCGAGATCGGTACGCTGCTGAGCGCCGACTGACATGCTGGCTACGAGGGGGACGGTGCTCGATTCGCTGCCGTTGACCAGCGCTGGGCGCCGACCTATCCTTCGCTCATCTTCTCCCCGTCGGATCAGCCGCTTGCGGCCTCGGACGGGGTTTTCTTATGTGACCGACACCGACATCGCGAGAGTCGCCGGCACCTACCACGCCTGGCGCGGCGATCCCGACGCGGCCGAATACGCGGACGTCCCCGGCTTCTGCAAGAGCGCCGGCCTGGACGAGATCCGCGGCCACGGCCACGTCCTCACTCCCGGCCGATACGTCGGCGCCGAGGCGGCGCAAGAGGACGCCGAACCCTTCGACGACAAGATGCGCCGCCTGGTCGCCACCCTCCGCGAGCAGCAAGCCGAAGCGGCCCGCCTCGACGAGCTGATCAACGCCAACCTGCGGGAGTTGGGATATGGGGAGTGAGTGGCGAGAGGCACGGCTCGAAGATGTCTGTGAGGGCGTCTTCGATTGTCCGCACTCAACGCCTGACCTGACATCGACAGGACCGTTCGTAGTCAGATCCCAGGACATTCGCTCGGGCGTGCTCCGTCTGGACAATGCCGCGAGAGTATCCGAGTCGACCTATCGAGTCCGGATTGCGCGAGCTGAGCCGCGTCACGGCGATCTTCTATACAGCCGAGAAGGCACGTACTTCGGAATCGCTGCGGAAGTCCCACCAAACACACCGCTGTGTCTTGGGCAGCGGATGGTATTGATCAGGCCGAATCCAGCCTTGGTCGACGCCCGGTTCCTCCTGTACTGGCTCAACTCACCCGTGATGGCATCGCACACGCGGGCGCGCCGGGACGGCAGCGTCGCTGAACGCCTCAACCTGCCAACGATCCGAGCCTTGCCAGTCCCCGTGCCGCCCCTTTCGGAGCAGCACCGGATTGCTGGCATTCTCGGTGCCCTCGACGACAAGATCGAGCTGAACCGCCTCATGAGCCAGACCCTCGAGTCGATGGCCCGCGCCCTCTTCAAGTCCTGGTTCGTCGACTTCGACCCCGTCCGCGCCAAAGCCGATGGCCGCGACACAGGTCTGCCCTTCCCCGTCGCCGAGCTGTTCCCGTCCTCCCTGCTCGAGTCGGAACTCGGAGACGTCCCCCTTGGATGGGACATCCAGTCGCTTGGCGACTCAGTCGACCTTGTGAAGGGACGGTCCTACACCAGCGAAGAGCTCATCGAATCCGACACGGCCCTCGTTACGCTCAAGTCCTTTGCGCGCGGCGGAGGCTACCGACCGGACGGCCTGAAGTCCTTCTCGGGCACTTACAAGGCGGCCCAAGTCGTCATGCCCGGCGAGCTTGTCGTCGCTTGCACGGACGTGACGCAGGCGGCAGAGGTCATTGGTCGCCCAGCGATTGTGCGCGGAACTGGCGACTGCACGACGTTGGTCGCCTCACTAGACACGATGATCGTGCGCCCGCGCGGTGCCAGCCTGACCCGAGGATTCCTCTACTTTCTGGGTGGGACCGCCGCTTTCGTGGCCCACACCTACGCGCATACGACAGGCACCACGGTGCTGCATCTGGCAACGAGCGCGGTTCCGTCGTTCAGGTTCGCTTGCCCGCCGGCCACCGTTGTCAAGTGCTTCAACGCCGTCGCTGCCCCCGTGCTCGACCGGGTCCAATCCCTCGAGGAGGAGTCGGATTCGCTCGCTACCCTCCGTGGCGCCCTACTACCCAGACTCCTTCACGCGGGGGAGTCTGACACCCGCTGGGCGGAGGCGATCCAATGAGGGTTGCCCGACTGTCACGGATCAGAGGCTACCGGAACTTTGGGGACTATCAGTGGCCAGAGGCGCTCCCGGAG
>JANYJI010000165.1 GCA_025358525.1 Chloroflexota bacterium
AGACGAAGGCCTTGCCGTTCGTTGGCCGAATAAGGTCGAGCAGAATGCGAATCGTCGTCGTCTTGCCCGCCCCGTTTGGGCCGAGGAAGCCGAACACCTCGCCCTGTTGGACTTCGAGGTTCACGTCCACTATCCCGCGATAGGATCCGTAGGACTTGGTCAGTTTTTCAGTGCGAATGGCGGCAGGCACTCGGTTTCCTCGAAACGACGACATAACAGCCGGATTGTCGTCTCTTCGGGGCTTCCGGTCCAACGTCCATGTGTTCCGACACCCAGGTGGCCGGCCGACTGCCCAACCAGGTCAGCGGCGTCTCGTGTCTCGCAGGCCGAGCCTGAGGACCCGCCGACGTCTCGCCGGCCGGTCCTTTCGGCCGACACCGACCGGGAGCGGGTCGGCGCTGCCAGAGTTGCCCCCCGATCCAATGCGTCCCCCGGACCTTCGTCGCAGTGGGATCGGTGTTGAGGAGCAATAACATGCGGAGTCCTAAGGCAGGAATGCCGCGGCTGGTTTCGTTGTCACGTCGATTGGTGGCGGTCGGGTCGCTGGCCCTGCTCATAACCGGCTGCAGCGCGTCGACCGCGACGCCGATCGCGTCGTCGTCAGTGGCCCCGGACTTCACCACGCTGCCGCCGACGCCGGGAGCGGCCACGACCACGCCGACCCCGACGCTCACTGCCGCTCCGACTGCCGCTCCGACCGCCGCTCCGACCGCCGCTCCGACCGCCGCTCCCAAGGCCACGCCCACGCCTCCACCGGCGCTGTCCATCGGGCTCTGCACCGGTGCGCAGCTGAGCCTCTCAATCACTTCATGGGTCGGCGACCCAGGCGCGGACCCGGTCTACGCCCACATGACCGCCACCAACGTCTCGTCGTCCAGCTGCAACTTTCGCGGCTCGTCCGAAGCGCAGATTCTCAACGCCGGCGGCTCTGTGATCGCCGATGCGGGCTCTGGCGCCGCCACGGTCAAGAGCGGCGACCCGGTCTATGCCCTGGCGCCAAGCGGCACGATCAACACCATCGTTCAGTGGGGCAACTGGTGCAAGTCGACGCCGTCCCAGAACCTCAAGGTGGCCATGGTCGAGCCGTTCGGGCTTGGTCGGATCGTTGCGCCCGCCAATGGCGTCGCAAAGGTGCCTGCTTGCTCCGCATCAGGCAACGCGACCGCGGTCAGCTCGGAGGCATGGTTGCCGTAGCGGCCGGGCGCCGCCCGTTGACAACTCAATATGGGTAGTCGTCCAGCGACCGATACTTCAGTCGATGCGCATTTCTGGCTCTTCTCGGGCTCGAACGGCAGCCGGGCTGTTGGCCTGCGTCGCCTTGCTGGTCGTGGCAGGCTGCGGGGGCGGGGCCGGGCCCACCTGCGGCTCTGGCGCCGGGGCAGAGGTCTGCATTCGCGTCCTGTTCCTGGGCAACAGCTACACGCATGTCAACGACCTTCCGTCAACATTTGCCCAACTCGCCCGCTCGGCCAGTCGCAACGTCGAGGCTTCAATGGTTGCCAACGGCGGTGAGACCCTTGCCCAGCATACGACCTCGCCCGAGTCGCTTGACAAGATCGCGTCGCAAGCCTGGACATACGTTGTCCTTCAGGACCAGAGCGAGACACCCGCGACCTCGGCCGGGCGCGACTACTACACGTATCCCGCGGCTCGGACGCTCGCGGTTCGCGTGGAGGCGGCCGGTGCCGTGCCCATGTTCTTTATGACCTGGGCTCATCGCGACGGCCTGCCTGCGGCCGGCCTGCCCGGCTACGAATCGATGCAGCAACAGCTGGACGGCGCGTACATCAGCATCGCCCGTGAGTTGAAGGTGCCGGTGGCCCCAGTCGGGTACACCTGGCACATGGTCCGACACGATCACCCGGAGATAGAACTCTGGAGTGACGATGGCAGCCACCCCAGCAAGACAGGGACTTACCTCGCCGCCTGCGTGTTCTTCGCGTCCATCTTCCGGCAGAGTCCCGAAGGGCTCAGCTTCCACGGCGACGTCTCCGACGAGCAAGCCCGAGCCCTCCAGGCCGAGGCAAAGACTCACGTCCTCGGCACCGACATGCAGGCGCAGTGGGGCCTTCGTTAGGGACTGAATCTCCGGCGAGGCCGGAGATCCGGGCGGCCCCGACCGCCCTGGCCGCTCCCTGTCCACATCCCGCCCACCCGTGGCCCGAGCCGCGCTATGATCGCGGCCGAGTACAAAGAACGAGCAGCGAGATGTGTCCGGCTCATCGGCCGGCTCGTGTATGGCGTCGGCAATCGCCGCCGTCGGGAGGAGTGGGATGCGGCGATCGGCGAAATCGGGTCTGCTCGGCCTTGCGGTCCTCGCGCTGGCAGCTGTTCTCTCGGGCTGCGGGGGCAGCAGCGCTGCCACCGGCGCTCAAGGCTCTAGCGGTGACGTGACCGTCGCCATCAATGGCAACGGCGCGGCCATCACCCCAGCCGACATCGCCGGCTGGCCCTCGACCGCTCCCGCCGACGTGCCCGCCTTCCCCGGGCACGTCGACAACCTGATGGTCGGCCGCCGGAACGGCAACGGCTACGGCGTCCGCATCTTCTTCAGCGGCGTGACCAAGGACAAGTTCGGGGCCTACGTCGGCGTACTCCGTTCTGCCGGCTACAAGGTTCAGGGTGTCGTCTACTACACCGACATCCCCGGAGTCGACTCGAACGCGAACGCCCAAGCCCGTGCCGACCGAGGTGAGTACGACGCCGTGAAGGCCACGAAGGACCCCCGCCGGATAAACGTCAACGTCCCGGCGACGGATGGCACGGTCACCTACGACCTCGACGGTCTGACCAAGGACGAGAACGACGCCATGAACGTCTCCCCGTGGCCGGCGGGCTGGGCGGACAAGGTTCCGGCTCCGGACAACTGCAAGCTCGACTCGCACAGCATCATTGGGACGAACTCCACCGGCTTCAGGCTGTACTGCATCTACACCGCGACCGATCAGGCCACTCGAGACGGGATCGTCAACTCCTACCTCTCCGCCCTCCAAGCCAAGGGCTTCAAGGTCATCGGAACCGGCAGCAACCGCTCCTCCTTCAAGCTCAGCAACGGCAGCTACGAGGTCGCCATCAATCCCGACCAGGGTGGCCACATGTATATCGAAGCCACCAAGGTCACATCTCTGACTAACGGCTGGCCATCCGATTGGGTCGCCCGTGTGCCACCGCCGGACGGCTGCATGCTGGCCGCCAAGTTGATCGCCTCTATGCCCACCGGCTTCAACGCGGCCTGCACTTATCCCGACAACGATCCGGTTCATCGCCAGCAGGTTGTCGCGGCCTACAAGGCCAAGTTGCAGGCCGCCGGATTCACGCTGGACACAAGCGGGGACGGTTCAGGGATGCCTCCGGAGGAGGCGCCGGTCAACCTGGTCAAGGGCAGCATCAAGGTCAACATCATCCCGAACGGTGCTTCGGACGGAATGGCGATCAGCGCGACGCAGGGCGAGTGAATCTCGGGCGCACCCGGAGTGAATCTCGGGCGCACCCGGAAGGAGAAGCAAGAGTTGGCGCCTCCCGACGCCAACTCCTAAAGTGAATCTCGGGCGCACCCGAGATTCACTTTGGTACCCACTGCAGCAACACCCAGGGCACCCTGGAGCTGTCGATGAGTGACTCCCACACTTTCAGGACGCCGTGGCCGTTGGTGAGAGGCAACGGGTCGTCGAAGAAGGAATAGTTCACCTGGTCCACCGTCGGCGAGTAGGCCAGCATCGTGGGCGCGGAACCGTCGATCGGGTAGCGCCAGAGCTGGTTCGCCGCTCTGGACCCGGTCGCGTCTTGGCCGGTGATCTGGACATAAGCCGCCTTAGTGTCTCCGCCGACCAGCGTGCCCGGAATCGGCAACGTCACTTGGGCTGCGCCCGGCACCGTGTGGTACTCGGCCGACTTCTCATCCGCGCTGGTAACCCACAAGCATGTGCATGCGGCTTGGGCCTAGTGACTGAACCGCCCGAATGACTCCATGGCGGTGGCCCCGGTTGTGAGCCGGTAGTAACCCTTGTCAGAGCCGGCGTCGAAGTAGAAGAGGGCACCTTGCGACCCGATCCAGCGGCCGTTGTTGATGGACGGCAGAGCGACGCTCGGACCCGCGGTGCTGGTCGTGGGATCGATGCGCGTCAGGACTACACCCTTGTTGTTCTGGCCCACATCGTGCTTCGTGACATCGACGAACCAGACAGCCGATCCATCGGATACGACCTCCGGTCCGGAATATCCGCACGGGATGAGGATCGTCTTCTGTCGGCCAGAGTCGATGCATCGAAGCGGGTGATGTTGCAGTGCTCGCCGTTGTCGTTGGTCTTGATTCCAGCCAGCCAGATCGAGCCGCCTGCGATGTGGACGGGGGCTGCGCCCGACACATCGACCTGATGGACGATCTTGCCGGCCTTCGTGTCGACTTCCAGGAGGGTCCACTTCGTGTCGGACACCTCCTCAGACATAGACCATGTCGTCGGGGCCGACGGCGACGCCCCCCAGCCGGTTCCCCGCGATGACCTTCATGGCGCCGATTATGGAAGCCGAGGCGGCCGGACGGGGCGTCCCTGGGGCGGACGTTGCCGTGGCGTTGCCTGAGTCGAAGAAGGTCTGTGTGGCCTTGTAGCCGTCCGCGAAACCGGTCTCGCCCGTGACGCCGACGTCGAAGATGCAATCGTCGTGCAGGAGCGGATCGGTGATCGTCGCGCAGGCAGCATCGCCGGCCGCCTTCTGAGCTGCAGTCAGATCGCTGGGCGTGATGTCGGCGGTATTGGATGGTAGCCTTTATCGCCCGGGCTGGTGCAGAACCGCTCCGAACCGAAGGCGGTGTCGCTGCGACCGTTGGTGTCGTGGACGCTGGCCAGTCCGTCGGTCGTGACCGTCACAACTTCGCCGGAGGATGAACTGACGTTCAGGATGGTGTTGGATCGGCTGAGGAGCGAGCCGGTCCAGCCCGGGAACGGAGTGGCTTGAGCGTCGTGGCGGGTGACCTGGGTAGTGGCTGGCACGCCGAAGCCGTAGGCGATCTACGGATCACCCCAGTCAGACTGCGGTAGATAGGACTCGGCCCAGTTGTTGCGGATATCCGGGGCGTCACCCTGCAGGACCCCGATGAACGCGTCGGAGTCGGAGCGCGCGCCGCTCTTGGCAGCCGCCTGCCAGGCCGGCACCAGCTGACTCCATAGGTTGCGACCCTGATGGCCCAGCAAGGCGTAGTAGCCGTAAGCGTCGTACGACCGGTTCGACAGCGCGATCTCAGGATTGAAGTAGCCGTACGTCCAGGCGCCGGCGAGCGACGATTCCTCGGTACCTGTGTCGTCGGCCGCCAGCCACATAGCCGTCCCCTCGGTTATCCATGACGGCATGGCGTTCGCCACGTCGACGGAGGTCCAGATTACGTGCTGGTAGCAGTGGACGACCTCATGAGTCATCTGGGAGTGGAGTTTGGGCGAGACGCTGCCGTCGTTGCCGACCGTCTGGCCGGACCAGGTGTTCTTCCAGGCGATAACGTTGCACGGGCTGTAACCGCCGATCCTGCGATCGAAGATGGCGTAGGGCTGCGCGTTGGTGGTGAAGGCACGCTACCCGCGTCCTTCTCGCTAAGCGTTAGCGTCACGTCCTTCCACAGCAGCGGGCCAACCGAGATGGGCGGCATACCAAGCCTGGCCCCGATGTGCTTGATATCGGCCATAAGCTCGTTGTCCATCGCCGTCGCGATGTCTACGGGCGCGTCACCGATCTGTGCCTGCGCCGGCGTCCGGTTGTGGGCCGCAGCCAAGGTGATGGTGGGAATTCGCGTCGCCGTAGTCGCGTCCAGATGGAAGACTCGGTCGTTTGGCCCGGGAGTAGTGAAGCCGTCGACTACGGCCTGTTGGGCGGGCGTCAGCTCGCTCCAGTGAGCCTTGACCCAGCGTAGCGCTCCGCTTCCAGACGTCGGGGCGTCGCCGCTGTCGAGTCCTTGAGGGACGGACACTCCGGGGATGTTGACCTTTTAGAGGTAGGCGAAGGCCTGGAGGGCGGTCTGCTTTGGCACGACGCCGTCATTGATACCTGAGGTGATCGACTGCCAGACGGTCTGGGTGTTCTTGGTCGAGAGGAACTGGGGCAGAACGAGCGCGCCCACGATGCCGACGATAACGAGCAGCCCGAGCAGCGGCACGAGCAGACGGCGGTTGGGCCGGCGGCGCCTGATGGCGGTCGAAGCGGAGGTTGGGGCTGCGCCGGGCGGCTCGAAAACGGGCGGGGGTGTATAGGCCGACGACGCGGGCGGGACTACTGCCTCGGTCACGGGTCTGTCCTCGCGGTGCTGCACCGGTTGGTCGGCGCTGCTCGCGCCTCGAACTCCCATGTCTCGTCGAACTGATCATGACGCGGCCCTGTCGCATGTCAATCAAGCGCCCGACCTGGCCCACGCTCCGGGACCGATGACCTGGAATCCGCGTCGCCGCCCCGGCCATCTACTTCCCGGCGACCTCGCTGTTGAGAGCGCTCGCACCGAAGCGTCGGTTGAAGAACTACTTCGCCGTTTCGACCAGGATGAGGTAGGCGGCGGTCACCACGATCAGGAGGGGCCAGAACGCGAGCGGCAAAGGATCAAAGCCGAGGACCTCCGCCAGCGGGCTGATGGGTATGACCACCGCAACGAGCAGTGCCACAACGATCGCGGCGGCGAGCTGCGGGCTGGGGCGGCTGCGGTTGGGCTCAGGCTGTGCCTAAGACTCGGGCCAGGATGCCACCGGCGACGATGGCCATGACCAGCGTGGCGCCGGACATCGCCAGGGCGGGCCGCCAGCCGAACTCGCCCTTGAGGGCGGCGAGCGTGGCTACGCAAGGCACCGAGACCGACGTGACGATC
>JANYJI010000177.1 GCA_025358525.1 Chloroflexota bacterium
TCGCCCGCGGCGAACGCAGCGCCACGCCCAACCCGAGCACGACCACGAATAACGTCTGAGCGATCACCTGAACCGGACCGACGGTCCACGAAACCTGGGGCACGTCGAAGAACGGCGTCAGTAGCAGCACGGCGAGGAATGCCGGCCACGGCCGCAGAACCGCATAGCCGGCCACCACACCAGCCACGAGCGGCGCCAGCCCAGCCAGGACACGGGCCGTCGGCCCAGCCTGAATGTCATACGGCGCGTGCTGGTTCAGGGCGGCCACCACAAGAACCGCGAGAGACGCTACGGCGGCAGCCACCACCCGCGCGAAGTCGCGGCGGCGCAGGCTGGTGGGGCTCGTCACGTTCAGTTTCGCCAGGGCTAGCTCAAGTTTCTGCAAGAATTCCTTCGACTGGGTGAGTTGGCGGCGGAGTCTCGGTCGCTCGCCGTCGGCGTCCACGACAACTCCGGGCCGACGCGAATACTACGCCACGGACCCGCAATGAAGCCGCCACGGCCGCTTCAGGCCGTCCCAGACGGTGGCTGAATGTGTCGGAGCCGGGACCAGGCGGTCGTCGAGGGGATCGAGTCGGCCGTCGCCGTCGTGCCGCCGGTCGATACGAAGCTCTCGATGCGGCCGGACGCGGCCGACGACGCGGCCGGTGAAGGGGCCGTCGCCGCAGGTATTTCCGCGAGGGGATGGCCTTCTCGCCCATGGACACGATCGGCATCAAGAGGTCCGTCCGGGGCAATGGAGAGTTGCGCACATGGCCCAAGGTCGAAAGGACAAGCTGAAATTGCTGCCGGCGATGTCTGATGGCGGGAAATCGACATGGACTTGCCCTATGACACGGCCAAGGCCGGGTGCTGCTGCCTGCGCTGCTCCTTCGTGAGCCCGGAGGCCGAAGTTCTGCGGCTGAACGCCGAGTTCCGGTCCAAGTATCTGGATCGAGCGGTGCGGATTAGGACTTCCAACCGCTCAAGGCCACCCCCGCGGGTGCGCACCCGCGCCACTGTTTCGCCACGCAACATTCGGGGCTCATCTCATGCGACGAAACCAAATTCCGGCCTGCCAGGACATAACCTTCGGAAAAGGAGCCGGGTCGAGCGTCGTGGAATGAGCGGACCTGCCGTGGTGTTTGGCTAAGGGCGGTCCCCGCAAATGGCGGTAGCCACGAGGCGGGTCCTCGGCCTCGGGGAGCACTCAACCATGCGAAGAGCTTTGATTGCGATCGCTTTCGTAGCGGGACTGGTCGCGGCATGCGGTGGGTCCGCAGCAACCGGCACGCTCCCGGCCGCGGGAACGCCGGCGGCGGCCGGGACGCAGGCAGCGGCTGCGACTCAGCCGGCGGGCGCTACGGTCGCGGGCAGTTCGACGGGCGGCATTCCGAAGGCACCGGTCGCGTGCTCTTTGCTGACCTCCGATGAGGCCGCGGTCGCGATCGGCGCCGCTGTCACTCCGGGCGCGGGTCCGGTCGATCCAACTGAGAACGTCTGCACCTTCGGCGGCAAGGCCCTGGCGGATATGGTCAACTTCGTGGCGATCGCCCTCGTCGCCCCGGCCGAGTTCACGCCGACGCGGGCGGCCATCCCCAGCGTGTTCGAGCCAACACCGGCTTCCGGCCTGGGCGACGCAGCCTACTACGTGAAGAGCTATCTCCCGAACAACAGCGGCACGAGCATGACGCTCTATGTAAGCAAAGGCCAGACCATCGTCAGGATCGACGTGGTCCTCCAAGGCGCATCGGACAGCCAGCTGATGGCTGCCGAGAAGACCCTCGCGCTCGCTGCCTTGGGCCATATGTAGGTCGCAAACCGGCCGAACCTTCATCATCGCGATATCCCGACCAGGCTCAGCGGAGCGTCGGCGTATCATTGCGACCTCGGGGTGTGGCCTAGTTGGTAAGGCGCGTGCTTTGGGAGCACGAGATCGTGGGTTCGAGTCCCGCCACCCCGACCATCCGCTGCGTGTGATCCGCTCCAGGGCGTCTCTCGTCAGGACTTGACATCTGGAGCCTATGCGCTATCGTGCCGATGTAGCATATGGTGCATAGAATGCGGACAAAGCTATTCCTCTCGCCCATCGAGGTAGCCGCCGAGCTCTCGATCAGCCCGTCGACCGTGCTCAGACTGATCCACGAGGAGCGCTTGCCGGCCATAAAGGTATCCGACCGGATCTACAGGATCCCCGTTGCTGCATTTGAGAAGTACAAGGCCGGAGCTCTCGAAGCGGCCTTTGTCGCGCGAGTGTCGGAATCGACCAAACCGCGACCTCGCATCGGAGCTGGAGAGGTCATCCCCGAGGCAGTTGATGCGTCAGCTGATGTTCGCACGGCATGAGCTCGTCGCTGCAGCAAGTGGCGTCGTATCTGGGCGGGCTCACTGTATTCCTTCGCAATCTCGGGTCAGCAGTCCCCGAGTGCGTGTTGGATCGGTACGACACGGGCGAGATAGGCTTCCGGATCGAGGGGGCGCTGCCGGGTCAGCAGCGCTCCAAGACCGCGATCGTTCTGGCCACCGAGATCTGGAGGCCGGCAGGTTCTGGGCGCTATAACCGTGTCGAGTACGAATACGAGTTCATCGATCACCCGGCAGACAGGCGCAGGGCCTTCCACATGCACGACACCGAAGACTTCCTCGCTCGCTTTGGCGTGCTCGTCCATGAGCATTGCGAGGAGGTTCTCGGCAAGCCCCGTTGCGGGCACTACTTTGGGCTGCCGGTCTCAACCGGCTACGAGGCCCTCAACGCCTTACTCGGCCACTGGGGGCAGCCAGAACCGCTCAGGTGCGCGCGTTTACGTTGCATCGACCAGGGGTTGGGAATGAAAGTTGGATCTGGCCCCGCTTAGGCCGCTAGTGATGAGGCGAGTTCCTGGCCCGATGTAGCGAACCCGATTGATGTCGATGTTTACGGCATCAGTGCGAACGCGTCTGGCAAGATGGTCGTCGCAGGTGACGTCCTCGTCCATAGTGGGGTCTATGGGCTCCCCCATTGTCGAACTCCCTGAAATCGGCGATGCGATTTCGCTATCCTCAAAGTGATGAGCGAGCTTGTATTTCCCGCCGATTTTCTCTGGGGCACTGCCACCGCCGCCCACCAGGTCGAGGGCGACAACTCGAACAGCGACTGGTGGGACTGGGAGCTTCGGCCCGACACTCCGTGCCGGGAGCCGAGCGGCGCGGCCATCGACCACTATCGGCAATACCCCCGCGACATGGCGGTGTTGGCCGGCCTCGGCTTCAATACATACCGCTTCTCCGTGGAGTGGGCCCGGATCGAGCCGCGGGAAGGCTTCTTCGACGAGACCCAGATTGAGCACTACACGAAAATGGTCGCGCTGTGCCGCAAGAGCAAGCTCATACCGATGGTCACGCTCAACCATTTCACTCTGCCGAAGTGGATCGCAGATCGAGGCGGCTGGCTGAACGAGCGGACCCCGGTCCACTTCGAGCGCTACGTCCGGCGCGTCGTCGAGGCCTTAGGCGACATGGTCGACTGGTACTGCACCATCAATGAGCCGGGGGCCGTCTCCTCCAGCGGCTATCTGGGCGCCACGGGTTTCCCGCCCGGAACCCGGGGCCTCGACAACTGGAACTGGTCAACCAAACAACTCATCAGGGCCCACCAACTCGCCCTGGCAGCCATCAAGCAGATTCGACCGAGCGCCATGGTCGGCCAGACGCATGCGATGCAGGAATGGGAGTCCAACGTCGGCGGCAAGTCGGCCATGGAGTACACCCGGAAGATGAACGAGGACGTCTTTCTGAAGGCGTCCAGGGATGACGACTTCATCGGGGTTCAGACGTACACCCGCATTCGCGTCGAACTGTCGCGAGGGGTTGGTCTGCTGGCCGGGGCGGCCCTTTCGGTCGGCCCGTTCGAGAAGCTGCTGGTTTCGCAGATGGTTCGCCGACAGAACAGCGGCAACAGCGGCAACGATGGCGCGGCCAAGACTCTCGAGCCGATGCGACGGACTCAGATGGGCTACGAGTTCCGGCCTCAGGCGGTTGCAGCCACGGTCAAGCGCGTGGCAGAACTTCTGCCCGGCAAGCCGATCGTGGTCACGGAGCACGGCCTGGCCACAGCCGATGACGGCGAGCGCGTTGAGTTCATCACCGAGGGCCTCAAAGCCCTCCACCCGCTCATCGGCGCCGGCATCCCGCTCAAGGGCTACGTCCACTGGAGCGCCTTCGACAACTTCGAGTGGGCCCTCGGCTACAGCATGCAATTCGGCCTGATCGCGGTGGACCGCAAGACGCAGACACGGACGCCCAAAACATCCGCTCGGTTCCTAGGCGATGTCGCCCGCTGGAATCGACTGAAACTCCCCGACTCCGCCCCATAAGCCGAAGCCGCCCCCAGATAGCACGAGACCGGCACGACTTGGCGCCGGTCCCTGGCACGTGGTTTTCGCGGTAGCGGCACCGGCCCCTACCGCGCGGCCATGCCAGCTCGAGTATCACCGCTGATGTTACCCGCTCGGGGTCTCCACTCGAGGTTGTATGCGCCGCGAGTCGGTACGGCCGTATGCGGGATCAACCCGCCGTCTGCGCGAATAAGTCGCGAACCTGTAGCCGTCGTCGCCGCCTGCATCATTGCCTCCAGAAACCCTGGCGCGGGTGAGACTTCAACACCCTACGCCTGCCATCCAGTGACCGCAATACCCATTTGAGTGAGACCCGATGGATCCGTTGGGGCGGGGATTCGTCCGGCGTGGCCTGGCAGCCGATGTCTCAACTGCGATTCCGACACATCGGACTCGCGGCCCTGGCGCCGCATAAACGGCCGACCTCAACGCGGCAAAGGAGCTTTCGGCAAAGTGACCGCTAGCCCGTCTCCAGTCGGGCGATCCGCCTCGCCGGGCACCTATTGGGCCCTCGATCCAGCCGTGACGTTTCTGAACCACGGGGCCTTCGGCGCGTGCTTGAAGGCGATCCTGGAGGTTCAGCGGGGCTGGAGCGACAAGCTCGAGGCACACCCGGTTCGTTTCCTGGGCCGCGGCCTCGAAGACCTGCTCGACTGGTCGCGATCGGAGGTCAGCGCGTTCGTCGGGGCCGACTCAGATGACCTGGCCCTGGTCCAGAACGCAACCACGGCTATCAACACCGTCCTGCGGTCGCTCGAGTTCCACAAGGGCGATGAACTGCTTGCGACCGATCACGCCTGCAACGCCAGCCTGAACGCTCTCCGCTACGCCGCGGCACGGTCAGGGGCGAAAGTGGTCCTCGCCCGCATCCCCTTTCCTATCCAGTCGCCGGACGAGGCGTTCAACGCAGTACTGGGCTCAGTCACGCCAAACACCAAGCTGGCGATGCTGGAGCACGTGACCAGCCCGACGGCCCTGGTGATGCCGATCGAGCGGCTGGTCCCTGCCCTGGCAGAGAAGGGCGTCGACGTCCTGGTGGACGGGGCCCACGGCCCCGGCATGTTGCCGGTACGGCTCCGAGACCTGGCCCCGGCCTATTACGCGGGCTCAACTCACAAGTGGATCTGCGGCCCAAAGGGCACGGGCTTCCTGTACGTTCGTCGCGATCGGCAGGCCCTGATCAAGCCTCTGTCGATTTCCAGCGGCTCCAACGACTCTCGAATCGACCGGTCGAGATTTCGACTCGAGTTCGACTGGACCGGCACCCTGGACCCCAGCGGCTGGCTTACCGTTCCGGCCGCGATCGACGGCATCGGAGAGATGCTGCCGGGCGGCTGGCCGGCTCTGATCTCCATCAACCACCAGCTGGCCCTTTCCGCGCGCGACATGCTGGCCGAGGCACTCCACATGCCCGTT
>JANYJI010000071.1 GCA_025358525.1 Chloroflexota bacterium
CAGGCGCCGCGGCTCCCCGGCCTCCGGCCATACGACCACTGCTCCCCCGCGCTGGCTGAATTCGAGGCGCAGGGCGGTCAAGCCGAGTGGGTTTGGGTCAAATTGGAACTGCGCCCCCTTTAGGTCGTCTTCTAGGGCCGAAGCAACGGCTCCAGGCCGGGGGACCAGTCGCAGGTCGGCCATGCGCTGAAGCAGAGCCTCATGTTCGGCCGCGTTCTCCGGCAAAGGGGCCGGCTGCAGGCCGGGGAGGAGGATGCTCCACAGGGAATCCAGGATCCGATTCATCGGCCCTGTTCCGGCAGTCATGGCTACGACCATATCCTGGGCGGGCACGACCACACAGAACTGGCCGAAAGCCCCATCACCGCGAAAACTATCGTGGCGCCCGCGCCAGAACTGGTAGCCGTAGCCCTGAGTCCAATCCGGGTTTTCGTTTTGCGCGGTATGGATCTGGAGTGAGGTGGCTGCCTCGACCCATTCGGCTGGTATCAGCCTCTTCCCTCCCCACAAGCCCTTCTGCAGGTAGAGCTGGCCGAACCGGACGATGTCCTCGGTGCGGACCTGCAGCCCGAACCCGCCCGTGTTGATCCCGCTCGGGCACTCTTCCCAGGTCGGGTTCTCGATTCCCAACGGCTCGAATAGCCGAGGTCGGAGGTAGTCCACGACCTTGCGGCCGGTCTGCTTCTGGAGGATGGCCGAAAGCATGTACGTCGCCGGGGTGTCGTAGACGAAATTGCTGCCGGGCGGGACCGTAACCGGTTGGGCCAGGAAGGCGCGAGCCCAGTTGGGGCCCACTAAACCCAGGGCACCGTTGACAGTTTCTTCGGTGTGGCCCGTGCACATTGCGAGCAGATGGCGGACCTTCATGGCCGCCAGGTTCGGGCTGACGTGGGCGGGAGCATCTTCGGGGAAGAAAGAGACGACCGGGTCGTCCAAACCAAAATGGCCTTCGGCGATGGCCAGGCCGACGGCTGTGGAGGTGAAGCTCTTGGAGAGCGAGAAGAGTGTCTGATTCAACTCAGGCCGGTTCGGAGCCCACCAACCCTCCGCCACGACCTTGCCGTGCCGGACGACCATCAACGAATGGGTCTCCGAGACGGTGCGCTCCAGCTCGTTCACCCATTCGAGGATGACGTTCGAGGAAATCCCGGCCGACTCCGGGGTCGCGCGATCCAGGGTCTGGTCCACACTCGCCTCCATCCGCTGACCTAGTAGGGCCAGGCCCAGTCGCGGATTTCGGGGGCATCTTCGCCCTCGGCGCGGGTGTAGGCCCGGGCTTCGGTGCGCTTGTCCTCCATGAGCTGGCGGATGTGACCGGCCCGCGCGGAGAGACCCGGGATCCGGTCGATGGCGTCGATCACGAGATGGAAGCGGTCCAGGTCGTTGAGCATGACCATGTCGAACGGAGTGGTGGTCGTGCCCTCTTCCTTGTAGCCGCGAACGTGGATGTTGTCGTGGCCGTTGCGGCGGTAGGTCAGGCGATGGATGAGCCACGGGTAGCCGTGATAGGCGAAGACGATCGGCTTGTCCGTGGTGAAGAGAGAGTCAAACTCCTTGTCCGTCATGCCGTGGGGATGCTCGGACTCGGGTTGTAGGCGCATCAGGTCGACCACGTTGACGACGCGGATCTTGATCTCAGGCAGGTGCTGGCGCAGCAGGTCGACAGCGGCCAGGGTTTCGAGCGTGGGGACGTCGCCGCAGCAGGCCATGACGACGTCGGGCTCACCGCCCTGGTCGTTGCTGGCCCAATCCCAGATCCCGATGCCGCGCGTGCAATGCAGGACGGCCTGCTCCATCGTCAGCCAGTTTGGCGAGGGCTGCTTGCCGGCCACGATTACGTTGACGTAGTTGCGGCTGCGCAGGCAGTGGTCCGTGACGGACAGCATCGTGTTCGCGTCCGGCGGCAGGTAGACGCGGATGATCTCGGCCTTCTTGTTGACGACGTGGTCGATGAAGCCCGGATCCTGGTGGGTGAAGCCGTTGTGGTCCTGGCGCCACACCAGAGATGACAGCACGTAGTTGAGCGAGGCGATCGGGCGGCGCCACGGAATGTCGCGCGTCACCTTTAGCCACTTGGCGTGCTGGTTGAACATCGAGTCGATGATGTGGATGAAGGCTTCGTAGCAGTTGAACATGCCGTGTCGGCCGGTCAGGAGGTAGCCCTCCAGCCAACCTTCGCACTGATGCTCGGAGAGGACCTCCATGACCCGGCCGTCGGCAGAAAGGTGATCGTCGCCGGGGATGATTTCGGCGTCCCAGGCTCGATTGGTCACCTCGAGGAGAGCACCGAACCGGTTTGAGGCCGTTTCGTCGGGCCCGAACATCCGAAAGTTGTTCATGTTGCGGGCCATGACATCGCGCACGAACTTGCCCGCCACACCGGTTGCCTCGGCCGTCGAGCCCCCCGGCGTAGGCACGTCGACCGCGTACTCTCGGAAGTCGGGCATGACCAGTTCGCGCAGCAGGAGGCCGCCGTTGGCGTGCGGGTTGGCGCCCATTCGGCGCTCGCCCTTGGGTGCCAGAGCGGCTAACTCGGGGCGGAAGGTTCCCTTCGCGTCGAACAGTTCTTCGGGCTTGTAGCTGCGCAGCCATGTTTCGAGCTGGGCGCGGTGAGCTGCGTTGGTCCGGGTCTCGGCGAGCGGCACCTGATGCGAGCGCCACGTGCCCTCGACCTGCTTGCCGTCGACGACCTTCGGGCCGGTCCAGCCCTTGGGCGTCCGAAGAACGATCATGGGCCAGCTTGGACGCTGGCCTTGCCAGGCCGGACGTGAGCTGGCACCGTCGGGGCCGGCCGTCGCCTTGCCCGAACGGGCGGCCTTCTGGATGTCACGAATCTCGTCGAGGACGGTGTCGAGGGTCGCCGCGAGCTGCTGATGCACCAGGGCGGGGTCGTCGCCGGTGACGAAGTACGGCTTGTAGCCATATCCGATCATGAGGTCGCGCAGTTCGTGCTCCGGGATGCGGGCCAGGATAGTGGGGTTGGCGATCTTGTAGCCGTTCAGGTGCAGGATCGGCAGGACCGCGCCATCTCCCACCGGGTCGAGGAACTTGTTCGAGTGCCAGCCGGTCGCGAGGGGGCCGGTCTCAGCCTCTCCGTCGCCGACGACGCAGCACACGAGCAGGTCCGGGTTGTCGAACGCGGCGCCGTAGGCATGCGAGAGCGAGTAACCGAGCTCGCCGCCCTCATGGATCGAGCCGGGGGTTTCCGGCGCGACGTGGCTCGGGATGCCGCCCGGGAACGAGAACTGACGGAAGAGCTTCCGCATGCCCTCCTCGTCCTGGGTGATGCTCGGGTAGAACTGGCTGTAGCTGCCCTCGAGGTAGGTGTTGGCGACGAGGCCGGGGCCGCCGTGGCCTGGGCCGATGATGGAGATGGCGTTGAGGTCGCGGGCCTTGATGACGCGGTTCATGTGGGCGTAGATCAGGTTGAGGCCCGGGGTAGTGCCCCAGTGGCCGAGTAGCCGCGGCTTGACGTCGCTGGCCTCCAGCGGCCTCCGCAGCAAAGGATTGTCGAGCATGTAGATCTGGCCGACGCTCAGGTAGTTAGCCGCCCGCCAGTAAGCGTCGATGAGGCGCAACTCTTCGGCGCTGAGCGGTCCATTCGCTATCGCTGCGCTGTCAGCCATGGCGCTGTCTCCCTTGTGGGCTCGTTGCGGAGCTGGTCTTGGTTCGCAGTCGCCATCTTGACCGAGTCCGCGTCGCGTGTCAGCGGGGCTGCGCGGCGGTCGCAGGCCACGGCGGTCGCAGGCCACGGCGGTCGCAGGCCACGGCGGTCGCCTTCAACGATTGCCGGACCGACATGGTGGCCCGCATTCCTGTCAAATTCAAATGGGGGTAGCACGGGATCGAGATTCCAGCGCGTCGGGGTGGGTGCCGACCGTGGGACGCTCCCTTTCGAGCGTGGGGCCGGCCATTCGTCCAGCCCGCGGGACGGTCCGTGGAGCTCATCGCTCGGATAACCTCGCTTCGTGCTACCCGGGTTAGCAGTTGTCCAGATCCCTGCCACAACCCGGCGGCTCAGCCGGAATGTGGGACTGCCTCGGGTGCCTTGGGCCGGAGCGGCTACGCGAAATCGGGGCCGATGCGCCAGCGTCAGTACGAATTGCCACGGACGCACCAGCCAGGCGATGGGTTTCTGGCCCGGGCGTGCCTAAATCTCGAAGCGATCCCCCTCTGTTAGCAGCTGCACGGGGCCCGCGAAGGCGGCCTGCGCGGCGGCGAGGATGTCGGTGCGGGAGCGGCCTGAGAGCATGTGCGTGAGCAAGAGGCGGGCAGCTCGCCCCGTTGAAGCGGCCCGCGCGGCGTCGGCCGAGGTGAGGTGCTGGGCACCCGGCGCAACCGGCCCGGCCCCGAACGAGGCCTCAGACAGCAGCGTGTCGCCGGGGCGGATCAGTGGAACAAGATCCTCCACTCGGCTGCAGTCGCCCGAGTAGACCAAGCCGGCGGGGCCAGCCGCTTCGCTTTCGGGTCCCGCGGGGCCAGCCGCTTCGCTTTCGGGTCCCGCGGCGCCAGCCGCTTCGCTTTCGGGTCCCGCGGCGCCAGCCGCTTCGCTTTCGGGTCCCGCGGCGCCAGCCTGATTGCCCACTGTCCGAGAGGTCGCGCCCATGGCGGCCTGCTGCCTCCTCGCGTCCGGCACCGCCATCGAGACTCGGAAGGCGTAGCTCTCGTCCGTGTGCGAGACGCGCCGGACCGTGACATCGAACGGCCCGAAGCTGTGGATGCCCACCGCCAGTCCCTCAACGTCGAGCGCGGCGGCCGCAAATCCAAACTGTCCGTCCAACGCGTCAAGTCGATCCGCCAGGCCGGCAGGGGCCAGTACCCGAACGCGTCGTGGCGGATCGAATTCCCACTTGAGGTAGTGGCGCAGCGGCACCAGGTCGATGAAGTGGTCCGGGTGGAGGTGGCTGACGAGAACCGCGGTCAGCGAACTCGGCTCCAGCGTCGATGCCAGGTTGGCGAAGGCGCCCTGGCCCAGGTCGAGCAGCAGGGCCGCGCCTCCGGATCGTCCCGGCCCGTCCCCGGCGCGCAGGAGGTATGAGGAGGCGGCCGAACCGGCACGGTCCGTGTAGGCAGGGGCGGCGCCAAGGACGATCAACTCCACGGAGCAAGCCTAAAGGTTGAGGCAATGGCTTGGGTGTCGGCCACGCGTCAGTGGCACGCCCTTGCAGTGACGTGCAATGTCAGTGCGCTGACATTCGCGGACTAGCGGCGGAACCGTTCCGGCAGCACCAGGTCGCCGCGGTCCACCGCCCGCTCGAGCGTCAACCGGTCGAAGCCGGCGGCGGCTACGATCTCGCAGGCCTCCTCGATCCCGAAGGCGAAGCAGTTGGGCATATGCGAGTCCGAGCCGACGGTGACCCGCTGCCCGCCCAGCTCGCGGAAGCGAGCCACGACCCACGGCCCCGGGTATGTCTCACCGGTGGGGTGCCGCAGTCCAGAGGCGTTGACTTCGAGGGCCGTGCCGCTTGCAGCGAGTGCGACCAGGAGCGGCTCGTACAGCTCCGGCGCGGCCGCAAAGTCCACGGCCCGGAACCACGGCACGAGCCAGCGCTTGCACATATCCATGTGGCCGAGCGTATCGAATAGGCCGCTCCGAATGGCGAGTGCCACTTCGGCGAAGTACGGCGCCACGGCCTCGGCGAGCGTCTTGCCGGCCACGAACGACGCGATCCGATCCCGCGCATACGGCCCGTCCGACATCCCGTGGACGGAGCCGATCGAGTAGTCGTACGAGTGCGTTCGCAGGTGCTCGCGGATCTCGTCCTCGTAGCGGCTCTCGTACGTCAGCTCGACCCCGAAACAGACCGTGACCTTGCCGGCCCAGCGTTCGGCGGCGTCGCGGACAACCTGCTCGCGGCGCTTGTACGAGGCGTACTGGTAGGCCGGCGCGCCGGGCATGAAGTCGAGATGGTCTGTTATTGCGATTTCGCGGATGCCGCGTTCGGCCGCCTGGGCGCAGTAGAGCTCGAGCGGGACGGCCGAATCGGGCGAGAGTTCCGTGTGGAGGTGAGCGTCGAGCGGGAGGTCGAACCCTTGTGCGGGCCGCCGGTTGGGCGCGGGCGCCGCCGCGGGCCGGTTGGGCGCGGGTGTGGGTCGGTTGGCCGGCGGAAGTGGGCCGGGCGCGGGCACGGGTGCGGGCCGCCCAATTTTGGAGGCGCGTTTCTCCACTACGCCGACACCAGCCCGAGTTCGCGGCCCACCGCCCCGAAGGCCGCCAGGCAGCGGTCGAGCTGTTCGGTCGAATGCTCGGCCGTGACGATTGTCCGAATTCGAGCCTTATCGAGTGCGACCGTCGGGTAGACGACCGCCTGCGCGAATACGCCCTCCTCGAACAGGCGCCCGCTGAAGCGCTGCGCCATCGCGGAGTCGCCCATCATCACCGGCGTTATCGGAGTCTCCGACGCGCCCGTGTCGAAGCCGAGGCGCCTCAGTTCGCCCTTGAAGTAGATCGTGTTGGCCCAGAGGCGGTCAATCAGTTCGGGTTCCTCCAGCAGGACGTGGATCGCGGCCAGGCACGCCGCGGCCACGGCCGGCGGATGTGAGGTGGAGAAGAGGAACGGGCGGGCCCGCTGGATCAGCATATCGCGAAGCGCCTGGCCCCCGGCAACGTAGCCGCCCAGCACGCCCATCGCCTTGCTCATCGTCCCGACCTGGATGTGGACCCGGCCGTGCAGGCTGAAGTGATCCACCGTCCCGCGGCCGTTCCGCCCCAGCACTCCCGAGGCGTGGGCGTCGTCGACCATCACGGCCGCCCCGAACTCCTCGGCCGCCGCCACGATCTCGGGCAGCGGCGCGATGTCACCGTCCATGCTGAAGACGCCATCGGTTACCACGAGGATCAGCCGGTACGGCTCGCCCGTTTCGGGCCGCCCCTTCGCGCGGGCGGTCCGCAGAAGCTCGCGCAGCGCTGCCGTGTCCTTGTGCGGGAAGACGACCCGGGGCGCTTTGCTCATGCGCATGCCGTCGATGATCGAGGCGTGGTTGAGGGCGTCCGAAACGATCAGGTCCTTCTCTCCTGCCACGACCGGGATCGTGCCGGTATTGGCGGCAAAGCCCGACTGGAAGGTCAGGACGGCCTCGGTGCGCTTGAAGGCGGCCAACTCGGACTCGAGCTGCTCGTGGAGCGTCATGTTGCCGGCGATGGTCCGAACCGCCCCGGAGCCGGCCCCGAATTCACGGGTCGCGGCGATGGCCGCTTCCTCGAGGCGCGGGTGGGTGGCGAGGCCCAGGTAGTTGTTCGACGAGAGGCTGATCAGCTGCGCTCCGTCGACCATGACTTCGGCGCCCTGGGCCGAACTGAGGACGCGCATGGGCCGGTAGAGGTTCTGGCGCTTGAGCGCTTCGATCTCGTCGGCCAGGAAACGGAGTGGGTTAGGGCCGGCGCCTTGGGTTGTCATCGGGCTTACTGTCCTTCGATCCGATCGAGCGTGCCTCCGACCCGGCTTGCCGCCGGCCGGTCGAGCGTGCCTCCGTCCGACCGTTCAGCCTTGTCGGTCGTCATCGCGCGCCTCCTTCGATCACACGCCTGCAGCCATCATATGCCCGCGATTCGATTCAACCGCGCCGGTTTCCTTCAGCTACGCCTGGTGGGCGTGCTGTCCGCAATTCCTGGCCGCCAACCGTCTCCAGGTAACGAGCTTCGTCCTGGCGCAAGCTTGCGACGGGAGGGATTCGATTGCCGCGCGGGCAGTTGCTGCTGCCGGATCGCGGCTAGCACGCCTGGTACGCGTATCTGACAGAAACGGGGGCTGGCACGGCAGTGGCCCCGGTAGGCGCCATTCGGCCGCCGCCCCTGGCAGGCGCTCAGCCGGCGGTCATCGGGCGTCCTTCGGCCTCGTCGAACTAGCCCTCCTGCGGCAGCAATACGACTTTGCCGGCGACGCCCTGGGCGAGCAGGTCGAAGGCATCGGCGTAGCTGCTCAACGGCAGTCTGTGGGTGATGATCGGGCGGACGTCCAGGCCTTCGCGGAGGAGCGCTGCGGTCTTGTACCAGGTTTCCCAGAGCTTGCGGCCCGTGATGCCGTAGACGCGAAGCCCGCGGAAGATGATCGCGTCATTGAGGTCGATCGTGACCGGGCGTGACGGCAGACCGAGCAGCGAGACGCGCCCGCCGTTGGTCGTCATCTCGAACGCCTGGTGGATCGCCGACTCGGCGCCGCTCATCTCCAGGACCACGTCTACGCCCGTGCCGCCGGTCTCGCGGCGGATCTCCGCCACAACATCTCCAGCGCCGTCGAGGACCGTGTCGGCGCCCATGCGGGCGGCCATCTCGCGGCGGTGCGGCATCACGTCCGTGGCGAAGACCCGCGACGCGCCGGCGAATTTGCAGATCGCGACCGCCATCAGCCCGATCGGTCCGCAGCCAAGGACCGCGACTGTGGCCGTCGTGATCTCCTCCACGAACGTGGCGAAGACGGCGTTACCCATCGGCTCCTGGAGAGCGGCGATCTCCGGATCGAGCCCCTCCGACGGCCAGGCGTTCCGTTCCGGCAGGCACATGTACTCGGCGAAGGCTCCGTCGGCGTCCACTCCCAGAATGCGGAGGTTGGCGCAGACGTGCTCGCGGCCGGTGCGGCACTGGTAGCAGGTCCAGTCGACGAGGTGGGTTTCGGCGGCGACGCGGGTGCCGAGAGGGACGGCGCCTGTGCCGGGACCGTGAGCGACGACACGGCCGGCCATCTCGTGGCCGAAGACGCGGGGCAGGTACTTGCCCATACGGCTCTGCGCCCACGGATCCCAGCGATAGATGTGGAGGTCGGTGCCGCACAGCGACACGGCCTCGAGGCGTATCAGCACTTCGCCTGGCCCGGGGCGCGGGACGGGGACCTCGCGCAGCTCGGCGCCGGCCTCGGGCCGGGCCTTAACGAGGGCCCGCATGGTCCGCGGGATGCGCAGGTCCACGGCCGTGGCGGTGGCAATGAGCGTGGCCGTGGCAATGAGCGTGGCCGTGGCGGTAGCTGTCCGGGCGTCGGCAATACCGGGCGGGACTGCGCTGGGCACAGCGGCTGGATCTCGATCGCTGACCACGCGTCGATTGTGCCACTTGTCAGCCGACGTGGCCGCCCGCCGCTCCCGGGGCCGCGACCGTGAGCCGGGCCTTGGGCCGCCCGAGTCGCGCCCGGGATGCGCAGCAGCCGCCTGGGCCGCTGGCCGCTCCCTGGGCCGCCCGCCGCGGCCGGCGGGCGCCGCTCCCGGGGCCGCCCGAGCCGCGGCCTGCATGCGCCGCAGCCGCGACCGGCATTCGCCCGAGCCGCGCCCGGCCGGGGCTCGGACGGCGGACGCGTACCATTAGGCCCATGAAGGGCCTCGACCTCAGAGAGGGCGACTCCTCCGCCCGTCCCCCAGCCGTTCTCTCAGCCCCCGCTGCCCACCGCCCCGCCAGCCGGGGCCGGGGTGGCTCTACAACGCCGCGCCCGCCCTACTCCAGGAGTTCTGCGGCGGCTGCGGGCGACCCTGGCGATCCGCAGTGGTACCGCGACGCCGTCATCTACGAGGTCCACGTCCGCTCATTCCGCGATAGCAACGGCGACGGCATCGGTGACTTCCGGGGTCTGACCGAGAAGCTGGACTACCTCTGCGACCTGGGCGTGACCGCCCTGTGGCTGCTTCCCTTTTACCCGTCACCTCTGCGCGACGACGGCTATGACATCGCCGACTACGTCAAAGTCAACCCCGCTTACGGGACACTTCGGGACGTCGAGACGTTCATCCGAGAGGCCCACGTGCGCGGGCTGCGGGTCATTACCGAGCTGGTCTGCAACCACACCTCGGACCAGCACACCTGGTTCCAGCGGGCGCGTCGCGCCAAGCCCGGCAGCCCGTGGCGCGACTTCTATGTGTGGAGCGACAAGCCCCACCGCTATCCCGACGCGCGAATCATCTTCAAGGACTTCGAGACCTCCAACTGGACTTGGGATCCGGTGGCCGGGGCCTACTACTGGCACCGCTTCTATTCCCACCAGCCGGACCTGAACTTCGACAACCCCCGCGTCCGCATCGCAATCACTAAGGCGATGGACTTCTGGCTCGACCGGGGCGTCGACGGTCTCCGGCTCGACGCCGTCCCGTACCTCTTCGAGCGTGAAGGCACCGACTGCGAGAACCTGCCCGAAACCCATGCGTTCTTGCGGGAGCTGCGCCATCACGTGGACGAGCGCTACTGCGACCGCATGCTGCTGGCAGAGGCGAATCAGTGGCCGGAGGAGTCGGCCTCCTACTTCGGCAACGGCGACGAATGCCACATGGCCTTCAACTTCCCGGTCATGCCTCGGATGTTCATGGCCATCCGCATGGAGGACCGCCTGCCCATCGTAGACATCGTCGAGCAGACCCCGCCGATCCCTGACACGGCCCAGTGGGCGTTATTCCTGCGCAACCACGACGAGTTGACGCTCGAGATGGTCACCGACGAAGAGCGCGACTACATGTATCGCACATACGCTGACGATCCCAGAGCGCGAATTAACCTGGGCATCCGGCGCCGCCTCGCGCCGCTTTTGCGCAACCACCGCCGCCGTATCGAGTTGATGAACGGCTTGCTGTTCTCGCTGCCGGGCACGCCTGTCATCTACTACGGCGACGAGATCGGAATGGGCGACAACGTCTATTTGGGTGATCGCGACAGCGTCCGAACGCCGATGCAGTGGAGCGGCGACCGGAACGCGGGCTTCTCGACCGCAGACCGCGAGAAGCTGTTCCTGCCCGTCGTCACCGACCCCGAACATCACTTCGAGGCCGTGAACGTCTCGGTCCAGCAGGCCAACCCGCATTCACTGTTGTGGTGGAACAAGCGGCTGATCGCTCTCCGCAAGCGGCATCCCGCGTTCGGGCGCGGCGACCTCCAGATCCTTCATCCGGAGAACCGACACGTCCTGGCCTTCGTCCGCAACTACGGCGACGAGACGATTCTCGTCGTCGCCAACCTGTCGCGTTTCTTCCAGCCCGTGGAGTTGAACCTGGCTCACTACGAGGGTCGGCAGCCCATCGAAATGTTCGGGCGCATCGAGTTCCCGGCTATCGGGCGCGACGCCTATCCGCTCAGCCTCGGACCGCACGAATTCCTTTGGTTCACGCTCGAACCGGTTTCGGGGCGAGCCGATGCGGGCAG
>JANYJI010000223.1 GCA_025358525.1 Chloroflexota bacterium
GACCTCATCACCGTCCCGGACGAGCCGCTCGAGATCGACTGGACGCCGCCGTTCTTGCGAGAGTTCGCCGGGGCAATGCTCGACTCGCCGGGTCCGCTCGACAAAGGTCAGAAGACGTTCTACTTCATGACCCCGCCGCCCGAAGACTGGATGGCCGAACAGGTCGACTCATATCTGGCCGAGGAAAACGACCGTCAGATCGACTTGACGACGATCCATGAAGGCTCGCCCGGCCACTACCTCCAGCTCGTCTACTCGAACCGTTGCCCGTCGCTTGCCCGAGCCGTCTTCGGCAGCGGCGTTTTCGTCGAAGGTTGGGCAGTCTACGTTACCCAGGTCATGATGGATGTGGGCTTCCACGCCGACGATCCCGCGCTGATGCTGATCCACTGGAAGTTCTACCTGCGCGCCATCACCAACGCGATGATCGACATCGGCATCCACGCCGGCACGATGACCGAGGCAGAGGCCATGGATCTGATGGTCCGCGGCGGCTTCCAGGAGGAGTCGGAGGCCCGCAAGAAGTGGGACCGTGCCCGCCTCAGCTCCACGCAACTCTGCACGTATTTTGTGGGGTCGATGGAGATGTGGAGCCTGGAGCGCGAGCGGCGAGTGCGGGCGGCCGTGGCCTCAGGCGATCCGCGGGGCGCGGCGGCTGTGCCCGTGCCGAGGGTGGTCGGCGGCTTCGGCGAGACACCGGGCTTCTCCTATAAGGCGCACCTGGAGTCGGTCATAGCCCACGGCTCGCCGCCGATCCCGTTGATCCGGCGGATCCTGCTCGGGGAGTAGGGGCGGATGTCGCTCACAAGGAGCGTCAGCGCGCCGAGTCGGAGGCAAGAGACTCGACTGGCAGGCCGCCGCGACGGCCGCGATGGCCTCACCGTATCGTGTCGCCCAACTCCTTGGCACGCCCTCGTAGCGGAGGAGCGTCTCGCCGAGGTCGAAGCCGATTGCGCTCGTTGGGCTGCCTCAGGCCTTTGCTTCGGCGGCTGCACCCTCGAGCTTGTCGAGCTGGAAGCCGGAGGTCTTCGCCGCCTTGGACAGGGACGCGGTTAGGCGCTCAGCCTCCTTGACCCACGCGGCCCGCTTGGCCTTTGGCCGGGCCGGATCGGAGACGGCCCCGAGCGCGTCCAGGGCCAGCATCCACCACAGGACCTGGCCAAAAGCCTCGCGGTTGAACCAGCTGACGCCTTCCCAGACGTTGACTCGGATGTACGGCCGAACGGTCTCGTTGGCGATCAGGGCGCGGACCAGGGCGGGGGCCCGTTCGGTGGAGGCCAGACCGGCCACGGACGATGGCAGCGGCAGGTGGCGCAGCATCCGAATGAGGGCCAGGAGCCGCCAGGCCGAATCCTCGTCAAGGCCAAGGTCGCGGAATAGCCTGGCCAGGACCGGGCCGAGGGCCAGCTCATCGATGGCGGCGCCAGTGCCGCCATCGGGTTCGGACACCGCCGCGAGCGCATCGGAAACGAACCGGCCGAGCACCGCTACCCACGTCCACTCGTCGGCCAGGCCGGCGCAGAGACGATCGTGGCCGAGGCCTGGGAGTCCGAGAGCCGCCTCCAAGTCTGCGCGGAAGGCCGCCGCGGACTTCTCCACGTCTCCAGCGGCCGCTGTGACCTCAACGAGGGCAACGAGCGCCCGCCGCATGTGCGACTGGGCGTCGTCGAGAAGTCCGGGCAGTTCATCGGCGGTGGCGTCGGCCATGGTGCCCGCGCCGCCCAACGCGACGCCCGAGGCGCCGCCCACCGCCCCGAGCTTCGGCCGTGGCTTCGCTGCCGGCCCGCGCAGGCCAAGATCCACGACCTCGGCCGCACCGTTGGGGCAAGCCGCCACCGCTCGTGCCGCCCCAACCCCCACAAGGCGCCGCAGGATGTCGCCCTCCGCCAACGCGCGGACCGCGTCGTGAAGTGGCTTGAGATGCATGTCGCGCAGGGCTGCCCGGATGCTCGGAATGCCCGCGCCGTTCAGTTGCTCGGCCAGGCGGCGCAGACTGCCTGAGGGTCCGTCTTCCACTTCCTTGATATCCAGGAAGACCTGGCAGCCGTAGGCGTGCAGCTCAACGTATAGCCCGTTGCGGCAGAGGTCCGACGATCGGCGCAGGAACTCCAGGCCGGAGCGATGCTCGCGCAGCAACGCATACCACTCGCCGTCCGCGTGCAGCCCGAGTCCTTCTCCCAATGACCGTTGCACGAGCCGCCGACCGCCCGACGCATCCGGGACGGAATAGGCCGACGACGTCCTTATCCAGCCCTTCGCCTCGGCAAAGCGGTTGTGGTAGACGACCAGCGCGTGCTCGTCACCATGGCGGTTCGAGTAGGCAAAGATGTCCTCGTTGACGGTGCCGCCCGAGTCGAAGACGTCGTACAGGAGGAAGTCCGTCACGTCGGCAAACAGCGCGCGCCGGTGGAAGAGCGGGAAGATCTCGCGCTCGTGCCGTTCGATCAGCCAGCCGTCCGGCTGTTCGTCTCGATAGGCCCGTCGGTACTCCATGCCGTACTTCTCGGCGAAACCCTCTACCTGCCCGTGGCCGATCATCGGCAGGCCGGGCATCGTCGCGAGCAACGTGGCCACTCCGAAATACTTGTCGCCCTTGCCGAATTGGTCCACCGCGGTCCGCTCGTCCGGGTTGCTCATGAAGTTGACGAAGCGCTTGAGGACCTCCGGGTCGAACTCGATCGTGTCCTTCATGACTCGGCGGTAGCTGGCGTTCTCCTCGTCGCGGAGCATGTTCATGAAGGCGCTGTTGTAGACCCGGTGCATGCCTAGCGTCCGGACGAAGTAGCCCTCGAGGAGCCAGAAGGCTTCGGCGAGGAGCAGGGTGTCCGGCACTTCCGCCGCGACCCGATCCACCACTTCCCGCCAGAACTCGGCCGGCATGTACTGGTCGAAGACGGCGCGCGTAGTGGCGTGCTCCGCCCGCGACGGGATGGCTCCGCCCTGTCCGGGCTCCGGATACCAGAGCCGCTGGATGTGGCGGCGGGCCAGAGTCATCGCGGC
Source organism: Chloroflexota bacterium (assembly GCA_025358525.1). Taxonomy (GTDB): domain Bacteria; phylum Chloroflexota; class Limnocylindria; order Limnocylindrales; family CSP1-4; genus Fen-1039. Next base: position 3,001 of record JANYJI010000223.1, read on the forward strand.
GTCGAAGCGGATGATCGGGAACTTGCGGGCGACGTGGAGGATGGTTTGGATGACGGCCTCGCGGACCTCCGGCTTGAGGTAGTCGAGCTGGGCCGTGTCGTTCCATGGCATGCTCGTGCCGTCGTTGCCGTGGTAGATGTAGCTGACGCTGCCGGTAAAGTTGTCGGTGCGCTTGAAAACGACCGCCGCGTCGGTCGCGTTCCAGTAGTGGTCCTCGATCTGGATCGTGACCCGCTCGTCGTCCGACAAATCGCCGCCCGTGAACGAGTAGGCAGGGTACGGAGGCTCCGGCAGCTGCAGGAACCAGTCAGGGTGCTCGATGACCCAGCGCGAATCGATGCCCATGTGGTTCGGCACCATGTCCGAGCTGAGGCGGATGCCCCGCCCCGCGCACCGGTCGCGCAGCAGTTGGAAAGCGTCCTCGCCGCCCAGGTCATCGGCGATCGTGTAGTCCATGAGCGAGTAGGCGGACGCCGCGGCATCGGGATTGCCGCGCCACTGCTTGATC
>JANYJI010000251.1 GCA_025358525.1 Chloroflexota bacterium
GTCGGCTCGGTATTCGTTGAGCGCTCGAGTGGCCTGCATAGCCCACGAGCGCTGCCTCTCCAACTCGCGCAGTTCGCGGGCCCGCGGCTCGGGAAGGGGCGCCGGTCCGCGCTCGATCGGGCCGCGATCGGCTATCTCTCCAGCGCGGAACCCGTCACCGGCCACGCCCGAACCAGGGCCGGCCCCGGAGCCGCCAGCCCCAGAGCCGTCCGCTCTGCTGGCACCACGCCCGGAGCCACTCGGCGGTGCGGCGAACCGCTCGCCTGGCATCGTCTGTGCAGCCGGCCCTCCGCCAGGCCGCCTTTGGCCAGATGCTCCGGCCCCGCCGCTGCCGGCGCTACTTCCTCCCGAGCCGCCGCTGCCCCCGTCGCCGCGGGTGCGGCGGGCCACATCGCGAACTTCGCGTCCACCGCGGACCGGCGTCCGCCAGCCACCGCTGGCGCCGGGCCGAAACCCGGACCGGACGGCGCTGCGGTCGGCGTCAGGCAAGTCGGAAGGGGCGTGGTAGGAACCGGCGCCGCGCCAGCCGGGCTCCGTCCGCCAGCCGGACCCCGCGCCGATTAGTCCGGCAAAACGATCGCTGCCGAAACGGTCGCTCGTCATCGCGTCGCGCGCGGAAGGCTTGGGTCGCGACTGCGAGCGGTGAACGCCGCTCTCGTCGCGCCAGCGCAGTTCGGCCGAGACGGGATCGCCGCGCAGCATGGTGTCGATGGTTTCGGCCACGTCGGAGTGGACGGTGACCTTCTCGCGGTCGAGGATCTCCACGATGACGTCGAAGGTCGGCGGTGCCTTACGCTCCAGGACGCTCTTCTGCGAGCGGCGACGGCGCGCCTCTTCGTCGCCGAGGGTCACCGTCTGGATGCCGCCGATCAAGTCCGTCAGCGTCGGGTTCAGCATCAGGTTGTCGAGGTTGTTGCCGTGGGCCGTTCCGATGAGCTGCACGCCCCGCTCGGCGATAGTTCTCGCGGCCTGAGCCTCCAGCTCTGTCCCGATTTCGTCGATGACGATCACCTCGGGCATGTGGTTCTCGACCGCCTCGATCATCACCTCGTGCTGAAGCGAGGGCGTCCGGACCTGCATCCGCCGCGCCCGACCGATGGCCGGATGGGGGATATCGCCGTCGCCCGCGATCTCGTTGCTTGTGTCGACCACCACGACGCGTTTGCCGTGGTCGTCGGCCAGAACGCGGGCCGCTTCACGAAGCATCGTCGTCTTGCCGATGCCGGGGCGGCCCATGATCAGGATCGACTTACCGGACTGCACGAAGTCGCTGATGATCTCGATCGTGCCGTAAACCGCGCGGCCGATTCGACATGTCAGCCCGACGATCTTGCCGGTGCGGTTGCGGATGGCGCTGATGCGATGGAGGGTCCGCTCGATGCCGGCCCGGTTGTCGTCCCCAAAGACGCCGATGTGGTCGACGACATAGCCCAGATCTGCCTCGGTGATCTCGCGCTCGAGGAGAGTCAGCTCGCCATCGGTAAAGCGCGCCTCCGGCCGACGACCAAGGTCCATCACGACCTCAATCAGGTTGGATGGATCGACCAGAGCCTGAACAGCCTCCAGCACGTCCGGCGGGAGCGATTTGAGAAGCAACCCCAGGTCGTCGATCGACTCGCGTTGGCGATGCGTCGCGCCCTGTTCAATCACGTCTTCTCCTGCCATAACGACTAGCCTACCGCCGGAACGAGCGCAGGCTCCGCTACTCGCACCACTGCCTCCTTCATAAAGAGGGTCACGGTGTCGAGGATTACGAAACCGGCTTCTTCGAGGCGGCGATCGATCGGCGATTCGTAGGTTCGAACGGGCGAAAGAACTCCGCTGTTGGGACAGCTGCCGCCCTTCCCGATCCGAGCCGCCAGCAGGGCCAACCCAAAGCTCACGAGCGGGACAACATCCGTCTCCGGCCGGGCGAGGACTTTGAGGTAGTGAGGCTGCTCCTCACGGGCCACACCGAGCTGAAGCAGGCCCAGCAGGTCGCCCGCGGCGTCATCGGTCGAGACCTGCACATAGGCCTCCATTTCGGCGAAGCGCAGGATGGGAGCCAGGCTGGAGCGAGGAACCCGGGAGCTAGAGCCTTGCCGCTCCCAGTCGGGCAGGCGATACGACTCCAGCCGAGCCACCGGCTGCGGAGTCACGGCAGCGTAGAGACGGGCCAGCGGCAGGGCGTCGAGTGACTGGCAGGGACGGATGCCCGCAGCTCGCGTCTGCTCCTCCGTCCAAGCCGATGGCAGAGACGAGTCCGTCCCGCGAAACAGGAGCCTCTCCTGTCCGTACCGGGCGAAGCCAGCCTGCATGAACAGCTCGGGATTGCCCTGGCGGTCGGAGCAGGCGACGTGGAATCTAATGGCGCCGCGCTTCGCCCCATCTCGCAGCAGATGCTGGACGAGACGGAATCGCGTATCGCCCGAATCCCCGGAGCCGATGGCGTCCAGCTCCACGATGGTCCACTCGTCACGCGATGCGTCACGCTCGACGCGCACCAGGCCGGAAATGCGGCGCTCGTCCTCGTAGACGAATAGGAGATCGTTGGGGCGGAAGGCGCCGAGCGGAAGCCGGAACAGGCTAAAAACGCCCATTCGGGGTCCGCTGACCGGCAGGCCCAGCGAGCGGGCGTCCACATGTTCCGCCTGAGAGAGCCGCGACAGCTCCCCGAGGGCGGCAAGATCGGTCAGTCTGGCGAGGCGGACGCGGCCGCTCACATTGCCTCCCCTATCGACCGGTGCTCCGTTGCTGTGGCGACGGCCCCCTCTGCCGGTTCCGCGAACTCAGCCGCCATCGTGGCCAGGAGGCGGTGGATGCGGGTTTCGCCTGCCAGCTCCGGGTGGAACGAGATGGCGAGGACATTGCGCTGCCGCACCGCCACGATCCGCTGGTCGGGCAATCGAGCCAGAACCTCTACACCGGGTCCCACGCGCTCGATTATGGGGGCTCGGATGAAGATTGCGTGGACCGGCCGGTCACCCAGAATCGGAACCGGCAACTCGGTCTCGAACGAGTCGAGCTGACGCCCGAACGCGTTGCGCTCGACAGTCACATCGATAAGCGGGAAAACAGGATCCTCGCCGCCGGCGATCTCCTTTGCGACGAGAATCATGCCGGCACACGTGCCCAGGATCGGAGCCCCCGCATTGGCTAACTTCATGATTGGCCCGCGGAGATTCCATCGAGCGACGAGCTTGCGCATCGTCGTGCTCTCGCCGCCCGGCAGGATGAGGCCGGAGATGCCCTCGAGGTCCTCCGGAAGGCGAACCGGGACCGGCTCGACTCCTATGGCTCGAAGGATCTTTATGTGTTCAATGACGGCGCCGTGAAGCGCCAGGACCCCGATCTTCATCACGCGCTTGGAGCCCGCCTCGGCGAACAGTCGGAAGGACGCCGGCGCCTGGGGCCAAGCGACAACCTGATGCGAAGCATCAGTCGCTACCAGCCTCGTACTGCCAGCCGCTCCGCCTCGGGGATCGTGGCGGCCGCGATGCCGCGCATCGGGCTGCCCAGCCCCTTCGAAACCTCGGCGATGATCTTGGGGTTGTTGAAGTGGAGCGTGGCCTGGACGATCGCTTCGGCCGTCCTGGCTGGGTTCTCGCTCTTGAAGATGCCGGAGCCGACGAAGACGCCCTCCGCACCGAGTTGCATGGCCAGGGCCGCATCGGCCGGCGTGGCGATGCCACCGGCAACGAAGTTGACCACCGGCAGCTTGCCCTCGGCAGCAACCAGCTTGACCAGGTCGTAGGGAGCGTTGAGTTCCTTGGCCGCGACGTAGAGTTCGTCCTCGCGCATGGACTGCAGGCGCCGGATCTCCGCCAGGACGGTCCGAATGTGGCGAACGGCCTCAACGATATCGCCTGTGCCGGCCTCGCCTTTGGTCCGGATCATGGCCGCACCTTCGTTGATGCGGCGCAGCGCTTCGCCGAGATTGCGGCAGCCACAGACGAAGGGCACCTTGAAGGCGTGCTTGTCGATGTGGTTGATCTCGTCGGCGGGCGTGAGGACCTCAGACTCGTCGATGTAGTCGACGCCGAGCGCCTCCAGAACCTGGGCCTCCACAAAGTGGCCGATCCGAGCCTTGGCCATCACCGGGATGCTAACGACCTTCATGATCCCCTCGATCATGGCCGGGTCGCTCATGCGGGCCACGCCGCCGGAGGCACGTATGTCGGACGGGACTCGCTCGAGCGCCATGACGGCACAGGCCCCAGCGTCCTCGGCGATCTTGGCGTGCTCAGGAGTAACGACGTCCATGATGACGCCGCCTTTGAGCATCTGCGCAAGGCCTTTCTTGGTGGCCCAGGTGGAGGTCTCGGCGGTCATTGCTGGTGTCCAATCCTTAGACTGCGGCGGGAGTGCGGG
>JANYJI010000023.1 GCA_025358525.1 Chloroflexota bacterium
CGGCTTCGAAGCAGGTCGTCCGACCAGAGGGAGTGGATGCCATCGGCGATGGCACGCACCGAGGTGGGATCCACGAGGACCGCCGCATGGCCGCACTGCTCACGAATCCCGCGCAGATCCGACGTTAGGACCGGTACTCCAAGGGCCCAGGCCTCGAGGACGGGAATGTTGGTGGGCCCAAAGAAAGTTGGCAGTAGCAGTCCACTTGAGGCAGCGTAAAGGGGGGCCATCACGGCATCCTCAACGTAGCCGAGGATCTGGATCAGATCGCCCACACCTTCGGCGGCGGCCGTTCGATGCACCTTGTCCAAAACGGAGGCCCTGAGTGGATCGGTCGCGGACCCACACATCACGACATTCACATCGACGCCGCGCTCGGAGCGGAGGCGGGCCAGGGCCTGGACGACTCGCACATGGTTCTTGTGCGGCCAGAACTGGGCCGGGAAGAAGAGGTATCGCCCAGGAAGATCGAGACGCTCGCGAACGGCCGCGGACCCCAATGCGGCAGCGGCCGCATCTAGATATGAGGCTGGCAGGAAGGGCAAAACTTGGATGTGTTCTCCCGAGACAATGTCGCCGTAGTAGTCCAGGACATCCTCGCGCCCAATTCCCGAGTCGACCAGCAGCGTCAAGGCGTGCGCGATCCCGTTTCGGAAGAGATACTCTCGTTGCTCCCACTCGCCATCGGCCGACACTTCAGGGAATTCAGGTTGGAGGCGGTGCTGGAGATCGTGTATCGCCATTACGTAGGGAACTCCCGACTGGACCCCGATGAGCGAGGGAGCCGGGATTATCAGGAAATCGACGCCGAATCTGGCGATCCACTGGCCCATCTCAGGCAGCGCGCAGACTCGATGATTTGCGTGTCCAACAGTTCGATGCTTGCCGAGAGTCGCCCCGAGAAGCGCCGCGGCCTTGCCCACCGGGCCCAAGCCCACCACTCGCCGCGCCATGGCGCGGAGCCTCCAGCGAACTGTCCGTGGCCACAGAGGAGCGACCCGGTATCCGCGCCGCCGCCACACTTGCGCTCGCGTCCAGGACTTTCTATCCGCAAACAGAACCAACTCGGGCCGCGGTTCGATCGCCAGCATGCCGTCGAGCATGGTGACGCTGTACTGATAAATGCCACCTCCGGAACCGTCCAGGATTGGCACCACGCCGACACGCAGCGGCCGATCGGACAGCCGGCTCACGCCCCAATGCCCTGGGTCCGGTCACGCGCTTGCCGGACGCCGCGACGCGAACCTGGCGCCGGACGTCCCTCCCCGGCCGCAGTCATGATCGAGATGAGACTGCTCGAGTTCTTCGGAGCAGGCGGCGGGCCGAGGATCGCACCCGCCACTTGATGGGGCGGAGGTAAGCAGCCCTCAGTAGCACCAGACCAGCTGTGCTCCCGAGTGACAGGCCGTGCTTGCGCCGGACTAGAAGGTCCTCGCGAACTGCGGCAGTCGCTCGACTCACGGACTTGGCCGATGGGTGGATTCTGAACCTCGACATGACCACGTCTGGCACTGTCACGATCGCTCCGAGCGCCGCCAACCTCAGCCAGAGATCGACATCCATCGCCAGGTCCAAACTTCGATCCAGGCCGCCGGCGCTCCGGTAGAAGGCTGCCGGAAAGAAGGTCGAGGGCTGCGCCAGGTTATGGGGGTGGGCCAGTAGTTCCTTCAGGTTGCTCGCGGGCGGGGTTGGTATGGCCCCGACGATGGCCCCACTGGGACCGATCAGCAATGCGCCGCCACTCACGATTGCTGCGTCCGGATGCGCCTCGCATTCCTGCGCGATTCGCAGCAGAGTACCCGGCTCAAGGATATCGTCGGCGTTCAGCCAGCCGAAGATGTCTCCGCTGGCGCTGGCAAAGCCTCGGACGAGGGCGTCGGTCTGGCCGTCATCGGGCTCGAAGATGAGCGTGACGTGCTTCCCTGAGTGCTCTCGCAGCCACTCACGCGAGCCGTCGGTGGAGCCACCGTCGAGGACTATGTGCTCGACTTCAACATCGGACAATTGCCTGGCGACTGATGCCATGGACTCCGGGAGCCATGGCATGCCGTTACGCACCGGGGTCACGATACTGAACCGCATTGGTGATGGCGACCTGACGCTGCTACAGCGGTGACGGGGATGAGACGCTACTACTGTATAGGAACGCTGGCCGTCAGCCCACGACACGCCACAGCGACCTAGCTCCTAGACTGAGCAGCAGAGTTGGCACATCATCGGCACAGGCGCCTGTGCCTCAGGAGACACTGATATGCGAGAATCCGGCCGTGGCTGACCTTATCCCCGCACCTAAGAAGGCCCTGATCACAGGCATCACCGGCCAGGATGGCTCGTACCTGGCGGAGCTGTTGCTATCGAAGGGCTACGAAGTCCACGGCGTCATTAGACGATCGAGCTCCTTCTCGACCGGGCGGATCGACCACCTGTACCGAGACCCGCACCTTGGCGAGACGCGCCTTCATCTCCACTACGGCGACCTGTCGGACTCCTCCTCGCTGATCCACACCCTCAATCGGCTGCGACCCGACGAGGTCTACAACCTGGGCGCCCAGAGCCACGTCAAGGTCAGCTTTGAGATGCCGGAGTTCACCGCGGATGCGATCGGAATGGGCACGCTGCGCCTCCTGGAAGCCATCCGCTGCGCTGACTGGCCCATGCGGTTCTACCAGGCCGGGTCGTCCGAGATGTTCGGTAAGGTCGCCGAGAGCCCCCAGCGCGAGACGACGCCGTTCTATCCGCGGAGCCCTTACGGCGTGTCGAAGGTCTTCGCCCACTGGATGACGATCCAGTATCGCGAGGCCCACGGTCTGTTCGCCGCCAACGGCATCCTCTTCAATCATGAGTCGCCGAGGCGCGGGCCCACGTTTGTAACTCGCAAGGTCACGCGAGGTCTCGCGGCCATCCTCGCCGGGCGAGAGCAGAAGCTGTACCTGGGCAATCTCGATGCTCGTCGCGACTGGGGCTACGCGCCCGAGTACGTCGAGGCGATGTGGCTGATGCTCCAGGCGCCCCAGCCAGACGACTATGTGATCGCCACAGGCGCGATGCACACCGTTCGCGAGTTCGTCGAGGCTGTCTTCGCTCAGGCGGGCCTTGATTGGCAAGACCACGTCATCATCGATCCCGCTTATTTCCGCCCGACCGAGGTTGACGAGCTGTGCGGGGACGCCTCCAAGGCGGCCGCCAAGCTTGGCTGGCGGCCCAAGACAGGCTTCGCCGACCTGGTTCGGATAATGGTCGAGGCTGACCTTAGGGACGCCGGCTTGGACCCGGGGCAGTACCTCAAGCAGACTGCCTTGGAGTTCGGCTCATGAGCGCTTTCTGGGCTGACCGGCGGGTCATGGTCACAGGCGGAGCGGGCTTCCTCGGCACCGCGGTGGTTCGGCAACTGCGTGAGTCCGGCGCCAGCGAGATCTTCGTGCCACTGGCCAAGGACTACGACCTCCGAACTGGGTCTGCCATCGATCGCGCCCTCGCCGACGCCAGACCCGATCTCATCATCCATCTGGCAGCCGTAGTCGGCGGCATCGGGGCCAACCGCGAGAACCCCGGTCGCTTCTTCTATGAGAACGCGATCATGGGCATCCAGCTGATAGAGCAGGCCCGGCAAGCCGGCGTCGCCAAGTTCGTCACCATCGGCACGGTCTGCGCATATCCCAAGTTCACGTCAGTGCCGTTCCGCGAGAAAGACCTCTGGAACGGCTATCCCGAGGAGACCAACGCTCCCTACGGCTTGGCCAAGAAGATGCTCCTGGTCCAGGGCCAGGCCTATCGGGACCAGTACGGCTTCAACGCCATCTATCTGCTGCCAGTGAACCTCTACGGCCCAGGTGACAACTTCGATCCCGCCAGTTCACATGTCATCCCGGCCCTCATCAAGAAGTGCATCGACGCCCGTCAGCGAGGCGACGCCTTCATCGAGGCCTGGGGAACGGGGGTTGCATCGCGTGAGTTCCTATACGTCGATGACGCCGCGAGAGCGATTGTCCTGGCCGCAGAGCGCTACGACGGCCGGGACCCGGTAAACTTGGGTGTGGGCAGCGAGATCACGATCCGGGAACTCACCGAACTGATCGCCCGCCTCACGGGCTTCTCCGGTGAGATCCGCTGGGATCCCTCCAAGCCTGACGGCCAGCCGCGGCGGGCGCTCGATACCAGCCGGGCTCGCGAGGCCTTCGGCTTCACGGCGGGGACGCCGTTCGAGGACGGACTCAGGAGGACGATCGAATGGTTCGAGGAGACGCCGACGCGCATTTGACCGGCATGACTGGCGCGTCCCGCCCGGGCGATTGTTCCGCCGGCAGCGACGCCCTGGCCGGAGAGCCATCCGCTTCATGACGGTCTCGGTCGTCGTGCCCACGTACAACTGCGGCCGGTTCTTGCCTGATGCGTTGGAGTCGCTCCGCACACAGACGTATGCGGACTGGGAGTGCATCGTGGTCGACGATGGCTCTACCGACGACACGCCGGGGGTTCTGCAGGCCGCAGCCGCGAACGACGGTCGTGTGAGATACGTGTCCCAAACCAACAGGGGACCCTCCGCCGCTCGAAACCGAGGCATAGCCGAGTCCGCTGGGGAATACATCCAATTCCTCGACGCGGACGATCTCCTGCCGCCCACGAAGCTACAGGCTCAGGTTCACGCGATGGAGACGGATTCCTCCATCGGTATTGTCTACAGCGACGCGCGGTTCTTCCGCGATTCGGCGGCCGACCTCATCCGGTTTCGAGTGAGAGGCCCTCGTCCCTCAACGGGGCCCGATGGATCCTCTCGAGACCCCCTCCTCGGCGCGCTGATCCACAACAACATCATGGTCGTCGAAGGCCCTCTGATTCGGAGAAGTGTTATCACGACGGTTGGACCGTTCGAGGAGAGCCTCGCCCGCATGGAGGACTGGCAGTACTGGCTGCGGTGCGCGTTGGCGGGTGTCCGCTTCGTCGCGGACTCTGTCGAGGAGAGGGCCATACGCGTCCGAGCGCATCACGACAGCAGCGCCCGGAATGAGCTGGCGATGCAGACCAGCGAGCTTGTCGTTCGTCAATGGCTCGACGGGCGACTGGATGACCGAGGCCTGCGACAACAGAATGAGTTGCGGACCCAGGAGACGCTGGCGCGTATTGGTGTGTTGGAGGGCAGGGACGGACAGCTGATGGTCGGCGTTCGAAATCTGCTGACAGCCGGCGTAGCCAATCGTCGCCTGGACTGGCTGCTCCTTGCGTGCGTTCTCCCGATCCTGAGAATGCCAGGTAGTGGCCGGATGCTGGCCCTTCGCCGGAGGCTGCTGCGGCGGCCGCGGATGTGGTGATCGAGTCGCGCCCCAGTCTGAAGCCCCCAGCCGACCAGATGACGGGCGAGCCGATCGTCACCGCGATCATGCCGACGTACAACCATGCGGCCTTTGTGGGTGCGGCGGTCGAAAGCGTCCTGGCCCAGACGTTTGGAGCTTGGGAACTCATCGTCGTCGATGACGGCTCCACGGATGAGACCCTCGCCATCGTGCGACGCTATGGGGACCCGCGTATCAAGGTCATCGCTCGCGACCACCAGGGGCTGTACCAACTGGGCGATCTTTATCGGGTCGCCCTGGAGTCGTCGACCGCTCCGTTGCTGGCCATTATCGAGGGCGACGATACCTGGCCCGCAGACAAACTGGCCCGTCAGGTCCCGGACTTCGATGACTCCCGCGTCGTCCTCTCTTACGGGGCTGGCTGGCTCATAGATGAGTTCGGCTGCCAGTACGGCCTGGTCGAACCGTCATTTCCGGAGGCATCCCGCAGCAACAGGCCCACGGGTTCCATCTTGCCTTGCCTCCTGGCCAACAATGCGATTCTTTCGCCCACAGTGGTCCTGCGCCGCGCCGCCCTTGAGTCGATCGGAGGCTTCTGGCAGCCCGACGGCGTCCCGTATCTGGACCACCCCACATGGCTTCTCCTCACGGCGGAGGGCGCGTTTGCCTACCACACGGCCCCCGTCGGGTCGTGGCGCCGTCACGCCGACCAGTGGACGACCATGGTCGTCGAGTCCGGATCCGAGGCGCCCGAGGCGACCTATCTCGACCTTGTGACCGAGCGCCTGTCCGGGGCGACGCGCGGGCCATCGGACCTGCCGCCAAGAGAGACGCTCCTGAGCCGCCACACGGAGCGGGCGATGCTCAACCGCTGGCGATTGGCCCTCTTGTCTGGCAGGCCGGCCGACGTCCTGCGTTCGTTCGGGCAGCTAATGCGCTCAGGGCGTCCCCGTCTCGTGGGTCTGGCGCTGATCGGTCTGGCGGCGCGCAGCGTCGGCTCGGACCTCGAGTGGCTTCAGGCGCGGCGGCGCAGAGTCGCCTGGCCCTCGAGACGTCACGTGCGGGGTCATCGCGATGCACCGAAGACGCAGGACCCCCGTCCAGCACCATGAGTCTGACCGTTCTGATCACAAACTTCTGCATGGACTGGCCCAGTGGGACAGTGGTCTATACGCGTGATCTGGCTCTGGAGCTGCAGCGTCAGGGCCATCGACCGATCATTTACACCTGGCTAAAGGGTCGGGCCAGCTGGGAGCTCGCGGCCGCCGGGGTCGAAGTGGTCGACAGCCTGTGGCAGATCCACGACCAGCCGGACGTTATCCACGGTCATCACCGCGCCCTGGTTCGCGGCGCACTGCTGCGATTCCCTGGGGTGCCCGCCGTGGCCTTCTGCCACAACCCCTCCGATCCGTGGGACGCTCCGGCGCCCGATCCCGGGATCCGGCGCTACTTCGGGGTCAGCGAGCTGTGCGTGAGGCGGCTGCTGAGCATCGGTGCGCCGGGCTCACAGACCGAGCTGCGGACTAACTTCGTCGACATGCGTCGCTTCGCTCCTCGGCCGCCGCTGCCCCCCCCGACCCACCCGAGCCCTCGTCTTCAGCAACTACGCAACGGCAAACACCCAGCTGCCGGCGATCGAGTCGGCCTGCAGGCAGCTGAACGTTCCCCTGGACGTCGTGGGTCGCGGCGTCGGTCGCATCTCCGACAACCCCGAGCAGCTATTGGCCGAGTACGACCTCGTCTTCGCCGTGGGCAAGGCCGCCTTGGAGGCAATGGCGGTGGGCGCCGCCGTGGTTCTGTGCGACTTCGGCGGTCTGGGGCCTATGGTCACGGCCGACGACTTCGACCGACTGCGATCACTCAACTTCGGTCTGGCGGCCCTGGTTGACGCGCGGACGCCGGAGGGCGTCGTCCTCCAGGTGAACAAATATGACCCGGTCGAAGCGGGTCGAGTGCGAGACCTCGTCCGCTCGCGCTGCGCGCTGGAGCGCGCGGTCGGGGACCTCGTCGCGGTCTACGAAAGAGTCATCGAGGAGGCGGGCGCCTCGCGCATGGCCGGCGTGGGCGTGGGCTCAGCCGGCCGATCGACCGGTGGACGTCTCGCCGTGCTCCGCTACCGCGCCTCGAAGGTGCCGCTTGTGGCGTTTTACAGAGCCTTCGGGTTGGGTCCGCGCCAAGTTCCGGGACCAGTAAAGCCCCTCTATCGCGTCCTCCGAGCGACCATGAGGCGCCTGCTGTGGGTCTCGGCTAGTGGGCGGTGAGGTCGATTATGTCGCAGGGCGTGGGTGCTGCCCTGTTCCCCGGGCAAAAGAACAATCGCTTGTAGCCCAGCTCGCGCAGGTGTGGGTACGCTTCGGGTCCGGCCGAGCCGCGGACCATCAGGCCTTCCCGTCGGGCGTAGTAGAAGATCGAAGGGTCCCAGTCCTGTCCGGCAAGGGCGACGAGTTCATTCGGCTGCGTGTGCGCGGCGACGTAATCCGCCGCGGTGAGGAGTTGCGGTGGGTCATCGACGGGGATGAACTGTCTTCCCCAGTATCCCTGGCTCAGGTGCAATGTAATGGCCCAGCCCAGGACAAGCGCCATCAGAACGACCTTGGAGACGGGGTGGTGCCGCTCGCGCCAGACCCACCCGGCCGCCAGTCCGATGGCGATAGCTACAAGCGGGCTGAGCGCTGCCATGTAGTACTCCTGGCCGGGAACCAGGTATTGGGTCGTGAAGATCAGCGGGCCAATGGCAGCCGACAGGACCAGCGCGATCGCGAAGGCCCGGCGCGTCAGCACCATGGCCGCGGCCAAGGCGAGGAGCCCCCAAAGCCACAGCGCGCCGCCGAACAGCAGCCCTTGTGCTTCATCGACGAGGGTGAACCATGTGGTTGGGTCCAGCTTCTGCCGGAGTGTCCCAAAGTAGTAGCCCGCCAACCCGCCGGAGGACGAGAACCAGGCGCTGTCGGGGTTGGAGGCCCTGACGCCGTCGGCATAGAGCGTCCAGCCGGCAGCAAGCAACAGCGGCACTCCGAACAGGGCAACAACCGCTATTGCGTAGACGG
>JANYJI010000025.1 GCA_025358525.1 Chloroflexota bacterium
CATCCTGATTGCCGCGGCGCCATCGGGCCTCGTCAAGGTCCAGTACAACTTCTCAGGCTCGATCACTACCTCTACCTACGTCTACCCCAACGTCTGGCTGAAGCTCGTCCGTTCGGGCAGCTCGTTCAGCGCGTTCCTCTCGCCCGACGGCGTCACCTGGACGTCCGTCCTGGCCAACAAGTCCCTGCCCACGATCCCGGCTGCGGCGACCGTCGGCATCTTCGAGTGCTCGCACAACGTGAGCAAGCTCGGGACCGCAACCTTTGACAACGTCAGCTTCACCCCAGGGCCGTAGCGGCCATGACTTTCATCTTCGCCCCGAGCAACGTGAACCAGCAACCGACCTTCTCGCCGGCGGTTCAAGACGATAGGCCCGCAAGGGCACCTTCGTCTCGCGCTTGCCGGAGGACGGATGGCCGCGCCGGTTCGCAGGGTTCGGCCCAGCGCAGATCAAGAAGCCAGGAAAGTGAGGTGCCTAAGGATCAGTCAACACTTCCTTATCGCCAATCAGTGACTTCGGTTGAAAATCCGGACCAAGGAGGCGCGTCCACGAGGGGCCTCATGGCCGGACCAAGCAGGGTCAGCCGCCGCGGCGGCTGGAGCCCCATGTTGGAGGAGTGATGCGAAGATTCACCTTCGCTGTGTTGCTCGCGCTCGCTTTGGGCGTCGCAACTGTGGCGCCGGTATTAGGCAAATCCGACGGAAACATGAAAGACCCCGACGGGAAGATCAACATCTGGTGCGCCATGGACAAAGGCACCCAGGTTGATCTGAACGGCAGCCTCGTCGTTCCCGACGGGACCCACGGAAGCATCTCGCTCTGGCTGTTCGGCACCAAGGACGGCACTAGCTGGCAGTTCGCCTGGCAGCACCAGGTCGTCAATGTCATGAAGGGCCAGACCACCTACGGGTTCCACTTCGATGGCAAGCTGGACTCGAACCACTTCATGGCCTATCGAGTGGTGGGCGACGGGACCAAGTCCCGAGTGATCAATCGGGACGAGTGTGGGTTCCGCGTTCCTGAAGCCCCGGCGACGCCGCTCCTTCTGCTTGGAGCGTTCCCTGCCGCTGGCCTGATCGCGATCAAGGCAACCGGAGTCCGACTGCCCCTCCCGCACCTCCACCGCATCGTCTAGCCGGCATCTGGCGTCGGAGCCCCCGACGTCAGCGGCCGATCCCAGCAGTAATCGTGGTCCCTCCCCGGGACCCTCGGGCAACCCGGGGTGGGCCACGACATCGGTCGAACCCTAAGGGGGAGCAATTGGAAATCGCGACCGCCCGCACCAGTGTTGATCTGGGCCAGTCGTTGGCTCGAATACCCGTGCGAGGGCTAGTCCTTGTCGCGTCAGTCGCGATCGCCTACAACTACTCGCTCCAGACGCTGACGCGCGGGCTCGGTCTTCAGACGCCGCTGGCGTACCTGGGTCTGGTGCCGTTGATTGCGCTGCTTCTTGGTGTGATCAACTTCCGCCTGCAGCCGAACCTCCGACCGATCCACGACCGCCAGCTGGACTGGATTGTCGGCCTGTTCCTCGTCGCCGTGGCGGCGTCGATCAGCGTGCTACTGCCATCGGCCTACTCCGCCGACTTCTGGCTGCACCGGATCGACATGATCGGCCTGCCAATTTTCGCCGCCGGGATGACTTCTCTTCTGTACGGAGTACGGCGCCTTTGGGCTCTTAGGTGGGCGGTTCTCTTCTTGTTCCTGGCCTGGCCAGACCCGTACATCACCGTCTTGGCCACAGCCATCGGAACTTCCACCGATCTGGCATTGGCGGCGGTTGAGGCTTCATTGCATCTCATCCCCGTGGCCCAGCCACTCGGCAACGGCACCTTTTTGGTGGCGCACGGCGACGAGCAATTCAGTCTCGCTGTTGGGTCGGCCTGCAGCGGCATCAACAGCCTGGTGGGCTTCATGATCATGGGCGCTGCGTTCAACACGATCTTCAAAGGCGGCATCTTCAGGCGGATCCTGTGGCTCGCTGCCGGCCTGCTGCTGGTCGGGGCGCTCAACGTGGCCCGCATCGACCTCATATTCGTCGCCGGCTGGGCCTTCGGCCAGGCATTCGCCATCGATGTCCTGCACCCCGTTGCCGGCATCGTAGTCTTCGGGGTTGGGGCGCTGGCGATGCTGGGCATCGCCCCGCTCTTCGGTCTGCATATCCCGGTGCCGCCCCGCCGCGATGAAACCATGAATTTGTCTAGGCCGACGATCGGCTCGCCATCCCTTCGGCCTGCGTCTCGGCGTTTCCGCGTTGCTGCGCCGATGGCTGTCGCCCTGGTGCTTGCGGCTCTGCTGGCCGTTCCCAACGCCAGCTTCGCCCACTACGACTCGCTTGTGGACGCCTTTGGGCATCCCACCCTGGGGACGATCGATCCCAATGGCGTGACGGTCTCGGGCTGGCAGGCGGCCCCATCCACATCATTCGATCAGGCAACCTCGTATTTCGGACCGCACGCGACGTGGGAGCGCGTGGCATTCAGTTCGACTGCCACCTCCGCCGCCAGCCCCTCGAGTGTCTATTTGGACGTCATTCGCACCGACGACCCCGGCAGCCTGGCGTCCTATGGCGTCGAGTCCTGCTACAACTTCCACGGCTTCAGCCAAGTTTCGACTAGCTCCATCGACGTTGGCGCGGGCGTCCAAGCGAAGGCGGCCAGCTTCCGCAGTCCTATCTCAGGTACGGATTGGTCGATCCTGTGGTGGGAGTGGCCATACAGCGCCGGCGGCCAGACACGCTATGAGCGGCTCGTCCTCCTGGCGCCGCTAGATTCTGCAGGCCAATCGGGTGGGACCACGCTCGCTTCGTTCAAGACGGCCGATTCGTCGCTTGTGTCGCTGGCCCGATCCATCGTGAACGCCGGTATGAGCAATCCAGCCCAGCAGGGGGTACAGCAATGACCAGCCTCGCCACTCCCACTGATAGACGGGCCTATCCCCAAGAACTTGAGCCCGATCTCACTGCCCAGGAAACGGCGTCCCGCGGACAGCTCATCGCCGGCCTGGTGGTCGTGGCGAGTGTCGGTCTTGGAGCGGTGGTGGCCCCGTTGTCGACCGCCATCAGCCTCATCGCACTCGCCACCCTCGCGTACTTCGCCGCGTTGGTGTATCGACTCACGGCTTTCTGGCTATCGCTGCGGAATCCCGAGGTGGCGGTTATCAGTGACGACGAGGCGCGCTCGATCCCCGACGAGTTTCTGCCTATGTACACGGTCCTGGTGCCCGCGTATCGCGAACCGTCGGTCATTGCAACTCTGATCGGCCGCCTCTCGGAGCTGGACTACCCCGTCGATAAGCTCGATATCCGGCTACTTCTGGAGGAGGACGATCGCGAGACGATAGCCGCCGCATCGGCCGCTCTGCCTGGCCCCCAGTTCACCGTCGTGGTAGTCCCGCACTCGGAGCCAAAGACCAAGCCGAAGGCCTGCAACTACGGGCTGCAGGATGCTCGCGGCGAATACGTGACCATCTATGACGCCGAGGACCGGCCGGAGCCACTCCAGCTCCGACGTTCGGTCGCGGCTTTCAGCAGACTGGGGCCGTCAGTGGCCTGCTTGCAGGCCAAGCTCTCCTACTACAACGCGGAGCAGAATCTGCTTACGAGTTGGTTCGCCATCGAGTACGCAATGTGGTTCTCGTTTCTCCTCCCCGGCCTGGTTGCGCAGCGCGGCCCGCTGCCCCTGGGCGGAACCTCCAACCACTTCCGCGGCGACATCCTTCAGTCAGTCGGTGGTTGGGATCCATACAACGTGACCGAAGATGCCGACCTCGGTATCCGTCTCGCCAGGCGTGGCTATCAGACCCGCGTTCTTGAGAGCACCACGTTCGAGGAAGCCAACAGCGACGTCATCAACTGGGTCAAGCAGCGGTCGCGCTGGTACAAGGGCTATCTGCAAACCTGGCTGGTCCACACCCGGCATCCACGTCAACTCCGTCGCGAGTTGGGCTGGAGAGGCTTCATTGGCTTCAACCTTTTCGTTGCCGGAACGCCATTGCTGTCGCTGATGAACCCGCTTTTCTGGACGCTTACCGCGCTGTGGTTCGTTGTTCATCCGCCGCTCATCCTGGCCTTGTTCCCGGCCTGGCTCTACTACGTGAGTCTTGGGGTGATGGTCGCGGGCAACGTCTCGCTGTTCTACAGCTGGCTGGTTACGGCGCGCATGACCGGTTCGCGCAAGCTCGTCTTCGCAGCCCTGACGGTGCCGGTCTATTGGGCTCTGATGTCTCTGGCGGTAATCAAGGCCGCTGTACAGCTGGTCAGCGCCCCGTCGTTCTGGGAAAAGACGGTTCACGGTCTGGACGGCACTCCATCACCAGAGGTGGGCGTCTAGGACGCGCACCTCTGCAGCGCCGGCGATAACGCCCCCAGTGCTGGATCGCCTGACGATGCCCCCGGTCTACGTTTCGCGATCCGGGCGGAACTTGGCGATGGGCGTTGCCGGGCGTACGATGGGGTACATACAGAATATGTGGTCGGCTGTAGTGGGACGGACAGCGCCGGATATGCTCCGCTCCCCGAAACGGCAGGTCGTCGTTGGCCGATCCCGGACTGGACAGAGCCCGGGTTTTCGAAATGGTCCGGCGTGACAGGATCGGGCGCGCGACTAGCTGGTCAGCGAGCTCGGCAGGAGCCATGAGTGCAGACAGCGTCTTTGTTGCGACATACCCGCCGCGTCGGTGTGGCATCGCCACTTTCACTCTTGACCTGGCAGGTGTAGCGGGAGACCACGAAATCGCCGTCCTGCACCCGCCCGATGGGCCGGATGTGTATCCGCTGGAAGTGCGGCACAAGATCAGGCGCGACGTCCGAGGTGACTACCTCCGCGTGGCCAGGGCGCTGAACGATTCGGACACAAGAGTCGTATCGGTCCAGCACGAATACGGGATCTGGGGCGGAGACGATGGGCAGTACGTGCTCGACTTCGTCGCCGCTCTCAGCAAGCCCGTCGTCGCCACATTGCACACAGTTCCGCATGACCCATCGCCCGGGCAGCGCCGCGTCCTGACGAGGCTGATCGATGCCAGCGCCGCGAGCGTGGTGATGTCGGAGTCCGCGGCGGCACTTCTCTCCCGCGTTTACGGAGTCGACCCGGCCGGCATCGACGTTGTGCCCCACGGTGTCCCCAACCTGCCCCTTGTGGAGCCGGACAGCATCAAGCCGAGGCTTGGTCTGGAGACGGCTCCCATGCTCCTGAGCTTCGGACTGATTGGGCCTGGCAAGGGCTACGAGTCTGTCATCGAAGCGATGCCCTCGGTCATCGCAGCAGATCCGACGGCCTACTATGTGATCCTTGGCGCCACGCACCCGGAGTTGCTGCGTCGCGAAGGCGAGGCCTACCGCAACAAGCTGAAGCGCCTCGCGGAGGCCTTGGGCGTGGCCGATCGCGTTCTCTTCGTCAATCGCTTCGTGAGTCGAGCGGAGCTGGGAACGTGGCTCACGGCGGCCGACATCTTCGTCACCCCCTACCCGAATCCGGACCAGATCGTGTCGGGCACCCTGGCTTACGCCATGAGCGCCGGCAAGGCGATCGTCTCGACTCGCTACAGCTATGCGGTGGAGATGCTCGAGGCCGGCCGCGGCAGGCTGGTGGCACCCGACTCGGGGCGAGCCCTGGCCGACTCTCTGACTGAGGTACTCCTGAATCGAAACCTGCGCAAGCGACTTGGACGGCGCGCATACGAGTTCAGCAGGACCATGGTCTGGAGGGAAGTCGGAGCCAGGTACAGGCGGATCTTCGAGCGTGTCGGCGCCCCGGCGGACCGCACGTTTGCCCGGGCCTCCGCGGACCGGGCGCTTGTCGGCGCAGATGGAGTCGGTGCGGGTCGTGTTTGATCGTGACGTCGGCCCTGTCGGCCGACCAGTCCCCCTCAAACGGCCCCTATACCCCGTCAGCAGAGTCCATCTCGATGCCATGGCTACCGAGATGGGACTGTGGCAGCATGCCCGAGGAGCAGAGCCGGATGCCCGGTTCGGTTACTGCACGGATGACGTGGCTCGTTCCCTCGTCGTGGACGTGCTGCACTCACGCGAATTGGGGTGGGCTGCGGTGGATGCCAGCGTCCGGCGCTCACTCCGGTTCCTGAAAGAGGGCTTCGACCACACCTCCAGCCGCTTCCTGAACTTCCGTGAGGCCGATGGCCGTTGGCTCGATGACGGGGCATCCGAGGACTGCCACGCCCGAGCCCTCGTGGGGCTGGCAGCGGTGATGGTCGAAGTGCCCGGCACCGAACTTGCTGACCAGGCCCGGCAGTTCTTCATCCGGGCTCTGCCGGCTGCTCAATCGTTCGGCGCCCTGCGCCCCATATCGGCCGCCTTGCTTGCCTGTGACTCAGCCATCAAGGCGGGTCTGTCCGCGGAGGCCGGACCAGCCTTCGGATATTTGGCGGCTCGTCTGGCTGAGGCGTGCCCACCCCAGGGGGCCGGAACGCCCGGGTTCGGCGACCCAACGGCGGAGTGGCTCTGGTTCGAGCCGGTCCTCACGTACGAGAATACCCTCGCGGCGCGTGCCCTTATTGCCGCCGGGGTTCGTCTGGGCCAGCCGTCGCTGCTTGCCAGAGGCTGTTCCGTGCTCGACTGGCTAATTGACGTCCAGACCAGCGAGTCCGGTCAGTTCTCGCCCATCGGCAACAAGGGCTGGTGGCCACGCATGGCCGAGCGAAGCCAGTTCGATCAGCAGCCCATCGAAGCGGCCTCGATGGTGGCTGCGGCCGCGGACGCGTACCGAGCCACGGGATACCAGCGCTACCTGGATGCCGCCGAGAGGGCCTATGGCTGGTTCCTCGGCGACAACGACCGGGGGTTGCGGCTGGCCGACCCGGGCAGTGGAGGTTGCCAGGACGGTCTCACTCAATGGGGGCCCAACAAGAACCAAGGAGGCGAGTCGACTCTCATGTGGCTTACCGCTCTCGAGGACATACGGGCGCTCCGTCGCTCGATACAATCGGGTTTCGTGCCGGTCGATTCCGCTCAGCCGTCTCTCGACGGTGACGCGTGACGGTGAGCGAATTGAGCGGCAGGCATCTCTTCGTCAGGCACCCATTCAACCCGATTATCACCGCCGACGATCTGCCATACCCGGCCAACACAGTTTTCAACCCGGGCGCTGCTCGCGTTGGCGACGAGACCGTCCTACTGATGAGGGTCGAGGACCTGCGCGGCATCTCCTGCCTGCACGTGGCGCGGAGTGCGGATGGGGTCTCGAATTGGCATCTGGACGAAAAGCCTCTCCTTGCGCCCGATCCCGCCCATGCCGAGGAGGTATGGGGCTGCGAGGATCCGCGCCTCGTCTACCTGCCCGAGCTAGAAGAATGGGCCATCACCTATACGGCCTACAGCAACCGCGGTCCCTTGGTGTCGTTGGCGATGACCAAGGACTTCAGGGAGGTGCGGAGACTGGGGCGGGTCATGCCGCCGGACGACAAGGATGCGGCCCTCTTCCCGCACCGATTCGATGGTCGCTGGATCATGATCCATCGCCCGGCGCCGCTCCTGGGTCCGGCCAACATCTGGATCTCCTACTCGCCAGACCTGCGCCACTGGGGCGACCACACCGTTCTCCTGGAGGCCCGCGAAGGGGCGTGGTGGGACGCCGGCAAGATCGGGCTGGGACCGCCCCCGCTGGCTACCGCCGCCGGTTGGCTGATGATGTATCACGGTGCCCACGCGACGGCGTCGGGACCGATCTACCGCGTCGGCCTTGCCCTGCTGGACCTCGAGCATCCCGAGATCGTGTTGCGTCGATCCGCTGAGTGGGTGATGGGCCCGATCACCAACTATGAATCCGTCGGCGATGTCGACAAGGTCATCTTCCCGAACGGCTGGGTGCTCGACGAGGCGGCTGATCGGCTCGCGGTCTACTACGGCGCCGGCGATTCGGTCATCGGCCTGGCCGTGGCGCGCTTCAGCGAGGTAATGGAGTATATGGCTCACGCCGCGCTCCACCATCATCGCCGGGCAGGTGACGACGGCTGGGGATAAGTCGGACGCCCGTCTTGCCTGGCCCAAGACGGTGATCCACGGCCAGCCGATAATCGGTGAGAATCGGCCTCAGGTCGATCTACTGACGGAGGGCGAGTTGTGACCGAATCGGTGGGGCAGTCGGTCGGGCTGCCGGTTGCGCCCGAGGCGGTCGAGGCTGCCCGGGCGCTGTCCGAGCAGGGGTCCGCCGCCCGCCATGACGAGCTGGTGCGGATCTTGCAGCGCGCCAGCGAGCTCTACTACCAGCAGGATTCCCCCGAGCTGAGCGACGCCGAGTACGACGGCCTGATGCGCGAGCTGGTCGCCATCGAGACCGCCTGGCCGTCTCTGGTCACGCCTGACTCGCCGACCCAGCAGGTTGGCGCCGCGCCGACCGGGACCTTCGGCAAGGTCGTCCACGGGCGGCCGATGCTCTCGCTCGGTAACGTCTTCGACGAGGAGGAGCTGCGCGCGTTCGACGCCAGGGTGCGGCGCGGCCTGGGTTTTGAGCCGGCCCCGGCCCCCGCGCCGGACCTCTGCTACGTGGCCGAACTCAAGATCGACGGCCTGGCCGTCTCGCTGCGCTACGAACACGGCCGCTTCGTCCAGGGCGCGACTCGTGGCGACGGCACCACGGGCGAGGACGTGACCGCGAACCTCAAGACGATCTCCGTCCTGCCAGAGCGGCTGCGCAAGCCGGCAACGGTCGAGGTGCGCGGCGAGGTCTTCATGCCCAAGGCCGAGTTTGCCCGCATCAACGCGGCCCGCGAGGAAGCCGGCCTGGCTACGTACGCAAATCCCCGAAACAGCGGCGCCGGATCGCTACGACAGCAGGATTCGCGTGTGACGGCGGAGCGACGGCTATCATCGTGGTCGTACCAGCTTATCGAAGAGGGGCCCGACGGACGCCCGACGGCGAGTAGCCAGTCGGAGGCACTGGCCCGGCTCGCGGCCCTGGGGCTGCCGGTAAACCCGGATCGAGCCGAGGGGCTCGATATAGTGGGCGCGATCGGCTTCCTGCGCGAGTGGCGGGACAAGCGCCACGATCTGCCCTACGAAACCGACGGCGTGGTGGTCAAGGTCGACCGCTTCGACCAGCAGCAGCGCCTCGGAATGGTGGCCCGGGCACCGCGCTGGGCCGTCGCCTACAAGTTCCCCCCGGAGCAGGTCGAGACCGTTCTCGAAGACATTGTGCCGTACGTGGGTCGAACTGGAACTCTTACGCCGGTGGCGCACATGAGGCCAGCCAAAGTCGCGGGCTCAACTGTCGCTCGGGCGACTCTTCACAACCTGGACGAGGTGCGGCGCAAGGACCTGCGGATAGGGGACTGGATCGTCCTGCAAAAGGCGGGCGACGTCATCCCCGAAGTGGTTCGATCGCTGCCGGAGCGGCGGACCGGCGCCGAGCGCCTCTTTGAGATGCCGCCGTTCTGCCCGGTCTGCGGCACGGCCGTGGTTCGCGACGAGGGAGCGGTCCGGCACTACTGTCCGAATCCGCGGTGCCCGGCGCGGCTCTCTCAGGAGTTCGCCCATTTCGTGGGCCGCGGCGGCATGGACATCGAGGGCGCTGGCTGGGCGGTCCTGGAGCAGCTCCTCGAGCGCGGCTTGATCAAGACCCGGGGCGACTTTTACCGCCTGACCGTCGAGGATCTCGAGGGCCTCGACCGGTTTGGCCGCAAGAGTGCCGAGAACCTGAAGGCTTCGATTGAACGATCGCGTCGGCGGCCGCTGGCCCGCGTGCTCAACTCGCTCGGCATTCCCCAGGTGGGCGAGTCCACGGCCATCGATCTGGCGGGTTGGATCGCTGCCCGCTGGCCGGCCGAGGCGGTCGATGCGAGGGAGTGGACCGCCTCCGTGGCCCAATCGCTACCCGGGGTCAGCGCCGAGGAACTCCTGGAAGTGCCGGGCATCGGGCCAGTGGTGGCGGCGGCCATCGCCGGGTACTTCAGGGCTCCCGAGACCGCGGCCGTGCTCGTCGACCTGGTCGACGCGGGGGTCATCGCCGAGCCGCCCGCCAGACGAGTGGTTCTGGGGAGTGGCCCCGCCGCCGGACCACTCGCCGGCAAGACCGTGGTCGTAACGGGCAGTCTCGCCGGCTTCGACCGCGCCGGCGCCGAGGAGGTGATTCGCGCCGCCGGTGGCAAGGCCGCGGGCTCGGTCTCGAAGAACACTTCGTACGTGGTGGCGGGCGA
The DNA here is from genome assembly GCA_025358525.1 of Chloroflexota bacterium. Lineage (GTDB taxonomy): Bacteria > Chloroflexota > Limnocylindria > Limnocylindrales > CSP1-4 > Fen-1039. The sequence goes on from JANYJI010000025.1 coordinate 10,151, forward strand.
GAACGGCGGCTCGAAGCTGGCCAAAGCCGCGGAACTGGGGATTCCCGTTCTGGACGAAGACGGCTTCCGCCGGTTGCTTGCGAACGAGGCTCCTGCGGGCGATGCTCCTGCGGGCGAGGAGCCGTAGGGGCGGCATCCGCTTGGATCCGGGCCGGCTCGAGCAATCCCGGCCGGGAGTTGCTCATCATTAGCCTGGGTGATGCTAGGCATGGGCTGCGGAGCCGCCACGTCCACGTGAGGTCGTGAGGGCGGCGATACGGGCCGCTGAGGGCTCGCAGTTAGCCGAATGGGGCTACTTGAAGGCGGCGGCTGCGCGGTGACCGGATCGCGGCTCTGCTTTGGATTACCCGGGGTGATATTGAGGAAGACTCATGCGACGTGCCCCTCGTCCGCCTGCTGGGCGCTCGCGCCGTCACCCCATGGCCGAATTGATCTGCCCCCAGATCCACTCCGGCCGCCAGGCCACGTCCGGGCCGAGGAGCAGCCGCGGCGCGCGCCACGTCTCCTGCCAGCCGCGGGCCAGCAGCTCGGCCCAGCCTCTATCGTGCTGGTGCGGAATGCCGGCTCGAACCCAGCCGCCCTCCCGAACCACGTGGCGATGAAGGTCCAGCAGATACAGTCCGTCCTCGAAGCGTGGGGCGACGATTGCGCCGTACATGCGCTCTGCCGGGAGCAGGAAGCCGCGCAGGGGTGGGGCGGCCAAGGGCCGGGGCTCGGCGGCTCGCTGGAGTTCGGCAGCTGCCGACGAGGGTTTGGCCGCAGGCGAAAGTCCGGTTTCGGCGCACGGCGCGTCGGCCAGAGTGGACAAGCGTTGGGTCTCGACCGAACGCCCGTCGTCCTCGCAGCGCGCGTCGTCCTCGAGCATCCAGCCGCCGGCTTCGGCTAGAACCCGCAGCGACACCGAGCGATCTTCGCCGGTCGCGCGCCGGTCCAGCTGGAATATCGCCGGCAGGTCGGCCGCCACAATCCGTCGAACCCGGGCGCCGTCGGGCGGGATGGGCGGCTCCGGAAGATGTTCGGCCTGGAGCTGGTGGTAGGACGTGACCACGCGGAAGCCCATGCGGACGTACAGGGGCCGACCCGCGTCGGTGGCCTCCAGTGACAGCGTCACGCAACCCGCCGCCCGCAATTCCTCGCAGATCCTCTCGGTCATGGCCCGACCATGGCCGCGGCGTCGGTGCCCTTCATCCACGGCGATCGCGCCGATCCACCCCACCGGCAGGCTGACGGTTCCAAGACCCGTGGCCACGACTCGCCCCTCGAATACGCCAACCAGCGGCCGACACGTCGATGTTCTCAGGACGAACTCGTAGAACCGCCGCCGATCGCGCCAGCCCTGGGCGCGGGCAAGCGCGACCGCCGCATCCACGTCGGCCGCGGTCATCGCCCGGATCTCGAAGTTCGTCATCCGCCCGTCCTCTCTCAGCTCAGGCGCGGCTCAGGCGCTGCTCAGGCGCGGCTCAGGATGCTCCACGACGTCGCGCTTGTGCAAGCCGACGAGCGGCTCGTCGCCGGATTGGCCAGGACCCGCTCGAGGAACCCGCGCCGATCGCCCCGGCCGCCGGCCTTGTACCTCGCCCCGGCCGGCTCGAGGTCGGCCGCGGTCATGTCGCGTATCTCAAACTCGATCACGGGCTTCGACCGCGGTGCGGTAGTGGAGGTGCGAACTGAAGCGCGAGGGCGCTCCGAGCGCCCACAGACCGCCCACAGACCGCCCACAGACCGCCCACGGACCGCCCACGATGCCGCCCGCGAGAGCGTTCCGAGCGGCTGCGAAAGCGCCCACGAGAGCGCCCACGCGGCCGCCCACCAAAGCGCGCCCACGGGCGCCACCCAGCCTCGGTCGCTTAGGTGGGGCCCTGTCCGGTATCATCCCCGGCATGGCCAACCTGACCCGCGCCGATGTAGAGCACGTCGCCCATCTCGCGCGCCTCGGTCTCAGTGAGGATGAGATGTCGCGCCTGGAAGGTCAGCTGAACCACATCCTCGACCAGTACGCCGTGTTGACGACCCTGGATACGGAGCACATCGCGCCTACGGCCCAGACCATCGAACTGATGAATATCCTGCGCGATGACGCGGTCCAGCCCTCGCTGGCGGTGGAAGACGCCCTGGCTAACGCCCCAGAGCGGAGTGGCAGCCACTTCGTCGTGCCGGCGATCCTGGGCGGCGAAGGGGCCGCGTAGCCGTGGCCGATCTTGCGCGACTCCACGCCCATGAGATGGCCTCGCTCCTGCGCAGCGGCCAGGTTTCGTCGCGCGACCTGACCGAGGCCCACCTGGCCGTCGCGGAGCGGCAGAACCGCGCCCTGAACGCTTGGCTCGTGATTTACCGAACCGACGCCCTGGCCCAGGCCGACGCCGCCGACGCCCGCCTCGCCGCCGCGCGCCGTGACGCCCCAGCCGCCCTGCGAGCGCTCCATCCGCTCTGCGGCGTCCCGATTGGCCTCAAGGACCTGGTCTCGGTCAAGGGCGGCCAGGCCACTGCCGGTTCCAAGATCCTGAAGGGCTACATTGCTCCCTTCGACTCGACAGTCACTGCCCGCCTCCGAGCCGCCGGCGCCGTGTTTATCGGCAAGACCAACATGGACGAGTTCGCAATGGGGTCGTCCACCGAGCACTCCGCCTACGGGCCCACGGCCAACCCCTGGGACCTGACGCGCGTTCCCGGCGGTAGCTCCGGTGGCTCTGCTGCCGCCGTCGCCGCCTACCACGCCCCGCTCGCAATCGGCACTGACACCGGCGGTAGCATCCGCCAGCCAGCCTCGCTGTGCGGGATCGTCGGTATGAAGCCGACATACGGCCGGGTCAGCCGCTTCGGGATCGTGGCCTTCGCCTCCAGCCTGGACCAGATCGGGCCGTTGGCTCGGGACGCTCGCGATGCGGCGATCCTGCTCCACGCCGTCTCGGGCCGCGACGAGCGCGACGCCACTTCCGCGCCCGTGTCCGTGCCGGATGAACTGCTCAGCCTGAC
>JANYJI010000077.1 GCA_025358525.1 Chloroflexota bacterium
CACACCGACTCCACGCGACCCACGACCCTCGCGAGACGACCAAGGCGGCCAGACTCGCCTTCATGTCGTCGTTCGAGCGAGAAGTCGATCCCGACGGTCTGCTCGAACCCGAAGAGCGTGCTCGACGTGCGGCGCACGCCCGTGCCGCCCACTTCGCCCGCCTCGCCTATCTGAGTGCTCGGGCACGAGCAGCGCGATCAGCCCATCTACGCGGCTGACCGGCGGCTCGACCCCGACGATGCGTCCTACCTCATCCGACAGCACCGCCACCTACCGCTTGGCGACCAGACGGCCGAGCGGGCTTCAGCATGCCCGCCGCCGGCCGTTCGCCATTTGGGACCAAATCTGGCGCGGGACGATGCATCGGGCTGTCGTTGGATGGTGTCGACCCGCGACAGGCCAATGTCTCGATTTCACGCTCAATCGGTTGGTGAATTGGACGCAACTTACATGAGCAACCGTCCTTCGCCTCCAGCTCATGTCGCACGTACACGAGTAGACATCAGCCTTCTCAAGCTCTCCGATCGCGCCTGCCTTCGCCTCCTCGAACGCGGTCGCGTCTGTACCGCCACCCAGCTCAGCAATCTCCTCTACCCATCACAGAGAACCACTCTCAGGCGCACACGCCAGCTCTGGCTCAAGCGCCTGCTCAACCGAGAGTCCCTGCCTGCCGAACAAGGAGGAATCCCCGTGGCTTATCGCTTGAGTGAATCCGGACGACGTCGCCTTCATCTCAACCCATATCGATCGCCCAGTCTCGTGACCGTCCGCCACCAGCTCGACGGCGTAGAGTTCGTGACCGGCATCCACCGTCAAGAGCACGGGCTCGTGCAGCTCTGGTGGCCGGAGTCGATGATCCCCAGCCTCGGCGACGGCATCCACCCCGACCAGCTCGTCATCATCGACACGGGCGAGGCCTCGGCGCTGTTCCTCGTCGAAGTCGACGAATCGACCGAACGGCCGCCCGTGATCCGCGAGCGCCTCAATGCCTATGCCAAGATGTTCGCGGTCCGCCACGCCGGCTGGTACCTGATCTGGGTGGTCAACAGTCCGGCACGGCTTGCGAGGCTCCGCCAGATCGCTGCGCCGATGGAAATCGCGAACCTCACCGGTCGCTGTTGGGGCGTGCCGATTGGCGAGGTCAGCAAGCTCGGCGGCTCGGCCCAGGTTGTGGCCATTGGAGAGAACCTGCCGCCCAGGACCCTCCGATCGCTGGCAACGGACCCAAAGTCGCGCCGCACCCCATACCCCGTGGGCTCGGACGCCTGGATCCAGCTCCTGGCCGACGATGGGCTCGAGGATGTCCGCGAGCTGTGGTACGGCGTCGAGCGGAAGCTGGCTGGCTCAAGCGAGAAGCCGGAAAGCGGCCGCGTCGATGGAGAGTGAGAACGGTCGATACAGAGCGCTCTGACAGAATGGGCTCGGGAACATTCAGCGCGGAGGAATGATGGCCGACAAGCGACGCATCGATGGCGCCCGGGCACGACCCGATCAGGGCGACGTATCTCATCGCTGGCGCATCCTTCCGGCAGTCGACCGGGAACTCGACGATCTGGGCGACGAGGACGCCGTGAGCATCCACGCCCAGATGCTGATCGTGCGGCAGGACGGGCTCAGGGCAGCCCGGCATCTGGTCGAGGACATCTATGAGGTCGAGGCGCACGGCGTCGACAACAGCTATCGCCTCCTCTTCTCGACCGAAGGTGCTAAGGGCCGGATCCTGTTGGCGGTGGTGCTGCACGAGAAGCACACGCAGAAGACCCCCAAGCACGTGATCGAGCTTGCCAGGGATCGGCGCGACAGGTGGCGAGTCGGGTGAGGGTACTTGACATGATATCGGTAATGACCGATAACTCGTCCAGAAGGAGATCACCCTTGGACGACCTCGATCGATCGATCGCCCGCCGAACAGCAAAGAACGCCCGATACCCCGAACTACTCCAGGCCGAGGTGCGCCGTCAGCGCCTCATTGCGTCCCTCGTCGCTGAGCGCAAGGCCAATAACCTGACCCAGGCCCAGGTGGCGGCGGAGATGAACGTGAGCCAGTCCGTCGTGGCCGAGATAGAGACGTCCAAGGCCGATGTCCGGTACTCCACCCTGGACCGATACGCCGAGGCCGTCACGAAGCACAAGAAGCGCCTCGACCTGACGCCCGCGTAAGTGCGCCGCCCTTAGCCTTTCGCCTTGATAGACCTGGTCCGCGGTGTCCCATCTGGATCGGTCAGCTCACGAAAGACCTTCACGATCCTCGGGTTGGCCGTTTCCTCGTTGACCCGGACGGAGTAGGAGTGGCCATCTCTTAACAAGTCGGTCGCGAAGATGATGTCGACCTTGCCGAAGAACGGGCTTGCCTTCGAGATGACCTCGTATTTGAGCCTCCAGAGCTTGTGCTGACGCAGCCGCTCACAGGTGACCACCCTGATCGAAAGGCGCTGGCCCAGCATCTGCACGCTGCCGATGGAGACCGATTCGGTCGTCCACTTCTTCCGAACGCTGACCACCGAGAGCGGCGGTCGCAAAACCGATTTGGCTGAAGCCTTCGCCATCTTGTCCACGGCTCGG
>JANYJI010000094.1 GCA_025358525.1 Chloroflexota bacterium
GGCTCAAGCTGAGCGTCGGCCTGCGCGAGCCACCGGATCACTCCAACTACCTGATCCGCCCGAGCCCTTGCATCCGCAACGTGCCGCAAACCGGCGATGGTGAGGCCAACTCTTTGGTCTGCCTCCGCGAAGGGACCTCCCCGCTCGGTGAAGATGAGTCGGTACTCGATGTGCGGACTCGCCCCTTGAGCGACGGGGAGCCGCGACATCGTCTCCAGGGCACTGGCTCCTATCCGAGACGCCAGCGTCCGGTTCAGATAGTCATAGACGGGCCACTTCCAGCTCCGGACCCAGCGCTCTGCCAGAATCTCGACCAATGCCTGATCGATCGGACTGAGGGGATTCGTGATCGGATGGCCAATCATCGGTCGACCCCACTCTCGCGGAGGCGGATGGCTACCCGAGGATGCCTCGCTGGTACTGAAGCTTAGCCATCGGCAGGCCGATACACTTCATGTCCGTGGGCCCGTCAGGCAGCGCCGAAGCGCCAAGGGCCAAGGAGTGGGGTGGCATGGAGCGCGAGAAGGACACTCGCAAGCAGCGGATCGACCCGAAGCTGAGGGCTGCGGGTTGGACCGTCGTGCCATTCGACGATTCGATGCCAACCGCCATCCCGTCGGGCAAGGCCGTCAGAGAGTGGCCGACCGCGTACGGCCCTGCTGACTACACCCTCTGCGACGAAGGGGAGATCCGTGCCGTCACCGAAGCAAAGAAGCTGACGGTGGGCGCCCAGGGGATCCTGCCGCAGGCCGAGCGATACAGCCGCGGAATTCCGAGCGGCCATCGGTGGCAGGGTGAGTACGGCGTGCCGTTCTTGTACTCAACGAATGGCGAGGAGATTCGGTTCGAGGATGTCCGGAGCCCGCGAAACCGCTCGCGCGTCGTAGAGGCCTTCCATACGCCAGCCGCGCTGAGAGAGTGGCTGCAGCGGGACTTCGACACGGAGCTGGCCAAGCTCGCCATCATTCCGCAGAACCCGGTGACAAGGGACTACCAGAGAGAAGCCAGCGCCGCGATGGAGAAAGCCATCGGTGAGGGCAAGCGCAAGATGCTCGTCTCGATGGCGACGGGCACGGGAAAGACCCTCGTCATGGTCAACGAGATCTATCGGCTGATGAAGTCCGGCGTCGCCCGGAGGGTGCTGTTCCTGGTTGACCGTCGAGCGCTGGCTGCCCAGGCCGTCCGCGCGTTCGCGAGCTTCGAGGCCGAGCCCGGCTTGAAGTTCGACAAGCTCTATCAGGTCTACTCGCAGCGTTTCCAGACGACCGACTTCGACGACGACGACCGGTTCGACCCGAACGTCATGCCCAACTCGCTGCTGACGAATCCCAAGCTTGGCGACTGCTTCGTGTACGTCAGCACGATCCAGCGGATGAGCATCAACTTATTCGGGCGCGAGGCGGGGATCCACTTTGCCGAGGGCGACAGCGGAGACGAGGACGCGGCCAGGCTGGATATTCCCATCCACGCGTTCGACCTGATCGTCGCCGACGAGTGCCACCGCGGCTACTCCGCCAAGGAGTTGTCGGTGTGGCGCAACACGCTCAACTGGTTCGACGCCATCAAGGTTGGTCTGACCGCGACGCCGGCCCAGCACACCGCGGCTTACTTCGAGAACATGCCGTTCGTGTACCCGTATCAGCGCGCGGTCGATGAAGGCCACCTCGTGGACTACGACGTGGTTCGTGTCCGCAGCGACGTCCGCATGAACGGAGTCTTCCTGCACGAGGGCGAACAGGTCGATGAGGTCGATCCCGACACAGGCAAGAAGCGGCTGGATGTCCTCGAAGACGAGCGGACCTACGACGCCTCGCAGGTCGAGCGCGATATCACGGCCCCGGACAGCAACCGTAAGGTGTTGACAGAACTCAAGCGTTACACCGACGAGTTCCAGGCCGAGTACGGCCGGTTCCCAAAGACCCTGATCTTTGCTGCCAACGACTTGCCGCATCGGTCGCACGCGGATCAAATCGTTGAGCTGGCCAAGGATGTCTTCGGCCAGGGAGAGGCATTCGTCGCCAAGATCACCGGCCGCGCCGACCGCCCTCTTCGAGAAATCCGCAAGTTCCGCAATCGGCCGAACCCTAAGATCGTCGTCACCGTCGACCTTCTGACCACCGGCGTCGACATCCCCGACCTCGAGTTCATCGTATTCCTGCGTCCTGTGCAGTCGCGCATCCTCTTTGAACAGATGCTCGGACGTGGCACGCGCAAGTCTCCCGATCTGGTGCCAACGAAGACGCACTTTACCGTGTTCGATTGCTTCGACGGCACACTCCTCGAGTACTTCCGAACCACTACGGCCATGACGGTCGAGCCTCCAGAGGGGGATGGCAAAACGATCGAAGAGATCGTCGACGACATCTGGCAGAACCGAGACCGCGAATACAGCATCAGCCGCCTGGTGAGGCGCCTGCAGCGCGTCGACAAGGCCATGAGCGGAGAGGCTCGGGGCTTGTTCTCGCGCTTCATTCCCGGTGGCGACGTCAGCAGATTCGCCGCGGGCCTCCGAGCGAGCCTGAAGGCCGATTTCGCCGGAACGATGGCGACGCTCCGCGATCCCGACTTCCTGACGCTCTGCGTCGAGTATCCCCGGGCCCGGCAGCCTTTCATCGTGGCGGCGGGCGTTACCGACACGGTGGAGTCCGAGTGGCTCATCAAGGCAGGCTTCGGCAAGGAGTACAAGCCGGCCGACTACCTGGAGCGCTTCGTCCAGTTCGTCCAAGCGCACGAGGATGAGATACAGGCCCTTCAGATCCTGCTTGACCGGCCCAACGAATGGGGCGCCGACGCCCTCCATCAGCTGCGAGATGCCCTGACCCAGGCGCCCGAGCACTTCACCATCCCCAACCTGCAGCGCGCGTTCCAAGCCACCCATCACAAGGCACTCATCGACATCATCTCGATGGTGAAACGGGCAGCTATCGAAGAGTCGCCACTGCTCACGGCGGAGGAGCGTGTTCGCGCTGCCTTGGCCCGCGTGACGGCCGATCGGCGACTGACCGTGGAGCAGACGAAATGGCTGGAGTACATCCGCCAGCACCTCGTGCAGAACCTGAGCATCGAGCGGGCGGACTTCGAGGTTATCCCGATCCTCGTCGACCGCGGCGGCTGGGGTCGCGCAAACCGGGTCTTTGACGGCCACCTCGATGACCGCATCCTTCTCGCGGAAGGCTTCGGTGGGATATTCCTTGGGCACTTTGACGGTGATGATGCGGCTTTCGGCGGGCTTGGCACCGTCAAGCTGCTTGTCCAGGTCG
>JANYJI010000161.1 GCA_025358525.1 Chloroflexota bacterium
ATGCTCTGCGGAGCAGAGTTGGCCTGGGCGAGGATCGCCGTGCCGGCCTGCTGCAGGATCTGGGACTTGGTGAAGTTCACCATCTCGCTGGCCACATCCAGGTCGCGAATTCGCGACGCGGAAGCGGTGAAGTTCTCGGATGCAACGGTGAGGTTGTTGATGGTGTGCTCAAGGGCGTTCTGCGCGGCACCGAAGGCGGCGCGCTTGTTGCTCACATCGGCGATGGCCGTATCGACCGTCGAGATGCTGTCGACCACAGCCGTCGACACGTTGAGGGCAACGCCCGACACGGACTGGGTCTCGCCTTGGTTCGCGCCGACCTGGAGCGTGATGGCGGCAGATGAACTGAGGATGCTGACCCCGTTGAACTTGGTGTTCGTCGCGATCGACGAGATCGCCGTTTGGAGCGCCGTCACCTCGGACGAAATGCTCGTCTTGGCATTTGAATCGTTGGTGCCGTTCGCGTACTGCACGGCCAGCTCGCGGATCCGCTGGAGCATGCTGTGGACTTCGTTGAGGGCGCCTTCAGCGGTCTGGACGAGCGAGATGCCGTCTTGGGCATTGCGTACGGCCTGGTTGAGACCGCTGACCTGCGAGCGAAGCGTCTCGCTGATGCCGAGTCCGGCTGCGTCGTCGGCCGCGCGGTTGATTCGCAGGCCGCTGGACAGCTTCTCTACACTCTTGCTAAAAGATGTAGCCGTCATGCCGAGGTTGCGTTGTGCGTTCAGGGCATTCGTGTTCGTGTTGATCATTACGGACATTGACTGAGGCCTCCTAGCCTTGGATCGATGCGGCGTCCTTGCCGCTGGCGGACTACGTGTCCACCACAGGAGAAGTCGGCTCCAGGAGTCCCCACTTGAGGCGGATCCAGACGAAGGTGCCGCGATTGCCTGGAGTCACGCCACCCGGGGATCGTCCGGCGACGGCGTTTCCGGCGCGGGGATATCCAGAGCGCGCACCGGCTTGAGCATGACGCGGAGCCTGGCCCGCGTGTCGGCCGCCTCGCGGACCTCGCCGGAGACCTCCTCAACTAGCTCGGACCTAACAACAGCCACATGACGGGGTGCTGTGATGCCCAGTACGACTCGGTCGCCATCGAAACGCACGACACGGATCTCGATGTTCGCCCCCACCCGAAGAGCCTGGCCCGCACGACGCGTCAGGACGAGCATCAGCCCGGCTCCTCGACCGGCGCCTGTAGCGGGAACTCAGGATCCTCGAGAACCAGCTGACGGGCTGTGGCGCTGGTCATGTCCACCACGAGTGGCCCAGCCAGGTTGGCAGTGATCGCAGGTGGCTCGCCATGGACCGCCAGGATGGCCAGCACCCACTCGCCCTGACTAATAAGGCCACGGGCGCAGAGCAGGTCGGTCGTCCCAGGCTTGACGTTATCGGCCGAGGCGGCGATGAAGCCCATGGTCGGGTCGTCGCTTGAGACCAACTCGTATAAAGCCGTGTCGGGGACAGCGCTGAGGCGGAGCCGAACGAGGGCAGGCAATCCGACTAGACCGTCCGGAAATACGATCTCGGATACGGCTGGCGCTTGACTCACGGACTTGTCCTCGCTTGCGGGCACTAGATCAAGGCGGCTTACCACGACGGCTCACCACCGGCGCCCTACCTAAGGTAGTCGATCAGGCTGGTCTGCATCACCTTGGCAGAGACAGCCAGCGATGCCTGGTATGTGGTCTGACGCTTGGTCATCTCCGTGATGGCCGAAAGCATATCGGTGTCCTCAAGCTGACTCAGCAGCGACTGGTAGCTGGTCTGGAGAGCCTGCTGGGATGTCTTGGCGTCGTCGAGCCGATTGGCTCGGGCGCCGACCGTTGCCCGCGCCTGGAGCAGAGTCTGAAGAGCGTCGCTGATCTGAGTGATGGTTGATCCTTGCACGGGCTGGCCGCTGTTGAGATCAGTCTGAAGCTGAGTCAGGGCCGTGAGCGCCGGCTGGAAGACAGCATCGCCAGCCAGGTTAACCTGCAGGGTGCTACCTGGCCCAACACGAGCGACGACCACGCCATGGTCACCTTGATAGGTGCCTACCTGTCCGGTCCCGATGACCTGGAATGGCGCCCTATCAACGCGAAAGCCACTGAAGAGGTACTGGTCGCCAAACTTGGCGCTGGCATCGTGGGCCATCGCTTCGGTCAGCTGGGCGACCTCCACGGCAATCGATTGGCGCTGACCTGCATTTAGCGTTCCGTTGGCGCCCTGGATCGCCAGCTCGTTGGCACGCTGGATCAAGTCTCCGGCGCTCCCCAGGGCCGTGTCCGAGGATGAGACGCGGCTGCTGGCCTGGTCTATGTTGCGCATGAACTGATTGAGTTCGGACATGGTGTCGCGCAGCCCCAGGGCCGAGCGCACGTCGGCGGGGTTGTCGGAGGGCCGGTTGAGTTGTTTGGTGGAACTGACTTTCTCGGTGATCGCCACCAGTGCAGACAGGTCGTTGGCAAGACTGTTCCGCGTCGAGGAATAGATCATGGACTCGGTGACACGCATCGATCAGCCCTCCATTCAGCGGCCCACCAGGCCAACCTGGTTGATGAGCGTGTTCAGCATCTCGTCCATGGTGGTGATCACACGGGCCGCCGCCTGATACGCATGTTGGAAACGGATCATGTCGGTCGCCTCTTCATCAAGCGAGACGCCGCTGACCTCTTGAACGCGCGTTGTCAGCTGGTCTACCACCAGCTGCTGATTCTTCGACATCTCAGCCGACTGAGCGGACGCGGTCCCGATCTTGCCGACAAGTCCGGCGAAGAAGTTTGAAGTCGTTTGCGACGGCACGAACAGCGACGCGGCAACGAGAGTGTTGTGCCCGGCCGTGGTCAGGTCGGACACCATGTCGGCAGCGGCCTTACCGGTCGCTCCGGCGTTGACGGTCAACTTGATTCCGAGTTGGTCGAAGTTGAGGATCTGGGTCCCGTTGGCGGCCATGTTGGCCACGTTGATAGTCTGGCTGCTACCGTCCGCGCCGGTCAGGGTCAGGCTGCTGCCTGCGCCGCTGAACGTGTAGGTCTGGGGCGCGGCACCACTGGCCGCGACCACCATCAGTCGGGCGGGCGTGTTGGTAGTCAGGTTCATGCCTCCAACCACGTCCGTGCCGGCCACACCTGCCGAGTAGCTCCGGGCGTTGCGCAGATCGGCAATGAGTCCGGCAACCGAACTGTCCCCGGGAGCGCCGGGCGATGCCGCCGCGGCGATGAGACGCGGGTCCGCGGCCACAGTCGGGTTGACGGCGAGGGTTCCGGCCTCGTTTCCGGCGTGGTACGTGAAGATCGGCAGGCCGGCGTTGCCATTGGCATCGATGCCGCGCTGGTGGAGCGCGTTGGTGGCATCGGCGATGCCCTTGGCCAGGGAATCGAGCTGCCCGAGGTATCCAGCCACGTCCGAGTCGCGGACGGCCAGGAGGGCCTTCAATTGACCCGAAGGTAGGGCCACGGCACTGCCGTCGGCCCACACCGGGGTCATGTGACCGGTCACCGGATCCGTCTGCCCAACCATCGCTCGGGAGTAGACGTTGGAGACGAGATCGGTGCCGCCGACGAGGACGCTCAGCGACCCATCGGACTGGGTTATCGCATACGAAGGTACGATCGCGCTGAGCTGCTCGAGCAACTGCTCACGCTGATCCATGAGATCGTTCGCGTGGTCGCCCGTGATGGTGACGCGCTGGATCTGGCCGTTGAGGGCGGCGATTTGCTTGGCCAGGTCGTTGACGGTCTGGATCTGCTGACCGATCTGACTGTCGATGCCGCTGCTGATCATCTTGAGCTGGGTGGAGTCGCGGTTCACCTGCATCGCCAGCGAGGCAGCTTGCTCGGTCAGGGCCGTCCGTGCGGCTGTCGAGGTGGGATCCGAGGCCACGTCCTGCCAGGCGTTCCAGAACTTGCTGATGGTGTTGCCGAGGCCGGAGTCGGATGGCTCCGGGAAGACCGCCTCAACCTTGGCCAGCGCCTGCTGGCGGGTGTCCCATTCGCCCTTGAGCGAGGTCTGGGCCTGGACCTGAAGGTCGAGGAAGGCGTCTCGAACGCGAGTGATGGCCTGAACCGTGACGCCGGACCCGACCTGGCCCGGGAGTCCGCTGCGGTTGAAGGCGGGAAACGTGTAGGGCGGTGACTCGACGATCGAGACCCGCTGGCGCGAGTAGCCGGGCGTGTTGGCGTTGGCGACGTTGTGAGCAGCCGTGTTGAGGAGCTGCTGGGCGGCACGAAGGGCCGAGACACCGATGTCGAGTCCGTAGAACGGCGAACTCACGTCATGCTCCTCGATCCACGTAGGTCGGGCCGGGTGCCACCGCGTACCCGCCGACGGTGCCATCGGCGCCGATCTTGCCGAGACCCAGCAGCAGCCGCATGAGGGCGGCATCGACGGCCCAGGCTTGCTCAATCAGGTGGGCATTGCGCCGAGCACCAGCGGCGAGCCTCTCGCACAGAGCCGGAACGCCGAACTCGGCGAGCATCGCTCGGTCGTCGTCGGTGAGGGTGGCGGCCAGCCGGTTGACTTCGTCAACGAGCGCGTCGGCCTGCTCGTTCGATTTCACAAGGGCGAGGCGGTCGTGGCGCGTCACTGCCTCGGCGACCCCATCGGAGGCGGAGACCAGGCGACTCAAAGCGGTCGTCAGGGCGATCAGTTCGGGCGAGCCGAAGCTGACGCGGTATCCGACCGCGCTATCAGCGAACTCACGATCGCCCGGCGCAAACATCTACGCTCGCGTGTCCAGGATCCCTCGGGCCACGACCTCGGCCTTGACCGTGTACGTGCCCTGAGCGATCCGTTGCTTGGCGTCGTTGACCTTGTCCGTGCGGACGTCGGGGGCGGCATTCGCGACCTCGAGGGCCTGATGCATCTCCCGGCTGCGTGACGAGAGCTCGACGCGCGCGGCGGGCTGGCCGACGGCCTGGTCATTCTGGCTGCCCTGAGCCTCTGTTCGGGCCGGCGCCTGGTTCGTAGGAGCGGGCGGACGGAGGGGTGGCGACGAGGTAACGGACCGCGGGTCTTCTATTTTCATTGCTTTCCTCTCATGGGCGTCACCCTAGAGATCGGCCGGTACTGAGGAGACTTGACTCGCGGGCGGGGTAGATCGTCATCGATTCGACGTATGCGTTGCGCGGCTGCCCCGCTTTCGCTGGACGCCGACCGGCGCACCATGCCCCGGCGCACCAACCGGACCAGCATCGCACCTTCTCCGGGAACCCGGAAGTGGCCCGTTCGGGGACCTGCAGATGCCGCAGACTCGCTCATCGGAGCCGTCCTAGCTGTGTGGCGTCGCCGATGGTGGTGTCCTGCAGCGATAGTGCCCGCGAGCTCAACTGGAAGCTTCGCTGGAACGAGATCAGTTCCGTCATGGCCAGGGCCATGTCGGTGTTGCTGCCCTCGATCATGCGCTGGCGGATGTGCCCACTGCCGGGGGGGAGCTGACCCCCTGCGCTGTAGAGGTTCTCACCGAGGCGGGTCACCCCGCCCGGAGGCCATGCCACGAGGGCAATCCTCTGCCCGGTCTCCACGATTGTCCCGTCCTCGGCGACTGTGAATGTACGGCCGGGCTGAATGGTATGCCCGGCAGTGTCGAGGACCGGGTCGCCCTGCTGCGTTACCAGCGTACCGGTTGCATCCACCCCGAAGTCACCGGCCCGGGTGTAGGCAACTCCGCTGCCCGTACGGACGACGAAAAGACCGTCGCCCTCGATGGCAAGGTCGGACTGGCGTTCAGTCACCTGCAGGGGGCCCTGGCTCACGTCGAGCCGCAGGTTGGTGGGAATGGCGCCAGTGCCGAGCTGTCCTATTTCCGGCCCGATAGAGTTCATGACCTGAAGCTCGAAGTCGTCCTGGGTGGTCCGGGACTGCTTGAAGCCGATGGTGCTGATGTTGGCGATGTTGTCGGCCACGATCGACTGCCGCGTCATGGACGAGACCATGCCGCTCAGGGCCGTATAGAAGCCACGGATCATGACCGCACCCTCCGCCTGCTCAGCCGGGCCGCAACATCGGGTTCCACCAGCCGTCCGCGCAGCGCCAGGATGGCCTCTGTGTGGATCTGGCAGACCCGCGACTCGGTCACGCCCAGGACCTGGCCGATTTCCTTGAATGTCATTTCGTCCTGGTAGTAAAGAGCCAGGACCATCCTAGGACGCTGGCTCAGGCGGCCGATCTCCTGGACAAGCGAGGCGATGCCATCCCGGCGCGCGGATTCCTCGGCCGGGTCTACGGCGTTGGGATCGGGCGCGTTGTCGGCCAGATTGTTCGACTCGTCATCGTTGTCGCGGGCATCGTGCTCGTCGAGAGAGATAGTGACTACCGACGCCGCCTGGAGGCGTTCGCGGTAGCGAGCCACCGGCAGGCCGAGCCGTGCGGCAATCTCCGATTCGTTGGGAGAGCGGCCCAGCTCGTGCTGGAGGTCGCGGATGGCGCCCTGGATGGCCCGCGCCGCCTCGCGTCCGGCCCGTCCGACGGTATCGAGCGAGCGAACTGCATCCAGGATGGAGCCACGGATTCTAAGGATTGCGTAGGACTCGAAGGAAGCGGCCGCCTCGGGCTTGTAGGCGTCGATGGCCCGCAGCAGGCCGAGTACTCCGGCTTGCATGGCGTCTTCGTGGTCGAAGAGGCCCGGGACAGAGACGCCCAAGCGCCCGACGACGTACTTGACGAGATGGGAGTAGCGCGCAACGAGTTGGTCCCGGCTCATCGACAGGCTAGGCGATGGGGTATTGCCGTATGCGTCATAGCCTGAGAGGTTTCGCCCCTCCTCGCCCTGTCGGGTCGATCTGGGCCTGGCCAGGGACGTGGCCGTGGCGACGACCGCCACTGACGGCTGGCCCACATCGCCGGTCTCGTCGCGACCGCCCGGGCCGTCGATTGCCACCGTTTCAGCGGGCCCGGCAGTGGCGGTCAGAGACGCCCGGGCGCCATCGGACCGGTCTGGCCCCGGCCGGTCGCCGTCACCGCCGCGGGCTGCTCCGCCACCGCCCGCGCCGTCCGGCGGCGCGCCTTCCGGCGGCGCGCCGGAGTCCCGGCCAAACTCGCCGTCCGTGTCGGCTTGTCGCTTCACGAGCGGCTCCACGACACCACCGGCACGCGTCTCCGAGATGAGCCGCGAAGCCGGCCGGGATGCGATCACGCCGCCCACGGCCGGGGAGGCAAGGAGCGGGGGAGGGAACTGTCGGTCATACATCACGTAGTCTCCTTAGCCTCACGCACTTCTGGACAC